>NZ_JBEZJI010000014.1:0-160781 GCF_040649435.1 Actinomadura sp. NPDC048955 | reverse complement strand
CTAGACAGCTCCACTTCACAACCGGAGGCCTTCATCTGTCAGACAGACTCACCGATGCCGAGCGGTACAACCTCCCTGGACATCACAGCTAGTCGGCCACGAGGCGGGAGCCCCAGCCGCCGGGGGCGTACTCGCGCTGGCGGCGGACGACGTAGCGGCCCGGCGCGCAGCCGGACGCGCCGTGCTCGGGATGCAGAAGGTAGACGGGCGCGGACGCCTCGAAGACGCCGATGGCCAGGCCGCCGGGCTCCGACACGCCCCGCGTCCAGCGGCAGGTGCCGGGGTCGGCGACCAGCGTGTGCGGGTTGCCGCCCGCGACGCCCCGGAGCAGTTCGACGCCCTCGGGCGGCACGTCCGTCCATTCGGCCTTAGGCCAGAACGACAGCGACTGGGTCTCCGCCATGGGGACGACGATCAGATCGCCCTGGGCCTGGATCCCGTCGACGACGGGGATGCTCACCGACCGGTCGAGATGGTCGAGGACGGCGAGCCCGGTCTGCTGGGAGAGGGAAGCGAGAGTCACGGTCACAGAGATCACCTTTCAGGTTCGGCGGACGAGGCGTGCGTACTGCTCGGCGGACAGCCCGTAGGTCCATCCGGCCGCGGCGAGCGGGTCGTCGAAGACGCCGGGGACGGCCAGCCCGTACCGGCGGCGGCTCCCGTCGCGTTCGACGGAGCCGTTCACGGCGAGCAGGATCCTGGCCTGCTGGGGCGTCTCCTCCAGCCCGGTCTCGTAGAGCCGCAGCTCCGAGCCGGGGTTGCCGGGGTCCGGCGCGGCGGCCACGGGCCGCAGCCCGGCCCGCTCGATGTACTCGCCCCAGCCGATGTTCTCGACCGCGCACCGCCGGACCTCGACGTTGGCCTCCCGCGCGATCCGCTCGACGCTCGGATCGTCCACCACCCAGGCCGGCACCCTCGTGCCGTGCCAGGCGTGCACGTCCCAGCCGTCGGCGTACCGGAGCGCGGGACCGTCCGAGCGGTGCAGGCGCACCTCGCCGTCGTCGCCCGAGACCTCCGTGTGGACCTCGACGGGCCGCTCGGACACGACGCAGACGCCCTCGCGCGGCCACCACCAGCCGCAGGACCGGGCCGGAGTCGCCCACAGGTCGAGCAGACGCTCCTCCTCGGACGTGTAGACCACGCCGGAGGTCCGGCGAACCGCGTCGTAGTGGGCGCTCCAGGACGGGCACAGGGCCGCGTGCCAAGCGGAGCCCTGCCCGAACCTCTCGTGCTCCCCCAGAAGCGCCATGCGCAGCGTGCTCCGGGCGGAGTCCGTGATCGGCGCCCGGACGAGCTGCCGGATCATCGGGTCCAGCACCCGCGAGCTCCGCATGACCCGGGTGTCCAGTTGTACGAACAAGTCACCGACCAGCCTGCGGAAACGCGGCGGCAGATGCCACTCGGACAGCCGGTTCATGCTCTCGGACGGCCGCGGCCGGACGCCGGGCGGGACGGTCTCCAGCGCCGCCAGCGGCGACGGCACCCAGTGGAAACGGGGCGGATCGAGGCCGATCAGCCGATACAGCTCGGATATGGCCGCCTCGGCGGCCGGACGGTCGGCGGGCGCGGTGGAGAGCAGATGCCCGAGCCACTCCGCGCGGACGGCGGCAGCTTCCCGCTGCGCGTCGTCGCTCACCGGACGGGGGCGGCAGCGCCCCTTTCATTGATCATGCGCAGGATGGTGGCACACCACGCCCGCTCTGTCCACACCTGAGCGAACGCGCCTGAGCCTCCTAGGCTGGTCCTGCCGGCGGGACGGGCTGAGCGTCCTAAGGCCCGTCTCGAAGGGGCCTCGGCCACGCGCGCGAACGCGTGACCTGGCCGGTGGAGCGAAGCCGGAGGCGAGCGGAGCTGGGCAGATCGCGAAGCGATGCCGCGTTCGCCCAGGCCAGGTCACGTAGCGAGCCGCCAGGCGAGCTACGTGGGCCGGGACTGTTGAAACACAGCCGCCAGGCGAGCGAAGTGGGCCGGGACTGTGAAAACACAATCTAAGGCGTCTTAGGCATGCCTAGATAAGGCGTCGTCCCGATGTTGAGGGTGGGGCCTTAGGACGAACCTTGTACATGTCGGGCCAAGAGGGCCCGGCAGGGACAAGGAGAAGCAGATGTTCAGCCAGGAGTTCATGAAGGTCGTCATCGAGGACCGCGTACGAGTGCTGCGGGCGGAGGGTAAGAACAGCCGGCGCGCCCGTATCGCGAAGGCGCTCAAGCGGTGAGCCCCGCAGCCTGCGTCCCAGCGGTCACGCCCCCGTCGTCTCCGACGGGGGCGTTCCTCATTTCGGGGCGCCCGCGGGAGCGAGGGGGGCGCGGCCCCGGATCAGGTCGGCGGCGCGTTCGGCGATCGCGATGGTCGGGGCGTTGGTGTTGCCGCGCGGGACGGCCGGCATGACCGAGGCGTCCACCACGCGCAGGCCCTCGACGCCGCGCACCCGCAGTTCGGTGTCGCAGACGGAGTCGCCGGCGCCCATCGCGCAGGTGCTGGTGGGGTGGAACAGCGTCGCGACCTCGCGGCGGACGAAGTCGGCGATGGCCTCGTCGGAGTCGACCTGCTCACCGGGGGCCCACTCGCCGCCGACCAGGGACGCCAGCGGCCCGGAGGAGGCGATCTCGCGGGCCTGCCGGACTCCGGCGACCAGGATGTCCAGGTCGGCCTTGTCGGCGAGGTAGGCGGGATCGATCAGCGGCTTGGCGTGGGGGCTGGCGGAGCGCAGGGTGAGCGCG
This sequence comes from Actinomadura sp. NPDC048955, assembly GCF_040649435.1. Lineage (NCBI taxonomy): Bacteria > Bacillati > Actinomycetota > Actinomycetes > Streptosporangiales > Thermomonosporaceae > Actinomadura > Actinomadura sp. NPDC048955. The sequence goes on along the minus strand of NZ_JBEZJI010000014.1, from coordinate 158,061 downwards.
CCGCGGCTCGCGACCGCGACGGCGGTGACCATGACCGACAGCAGCCGCTCGGACAACTCGGTGAGGCCCTGGTCGACGAAGGGCGTCGGCAGGACGTGGTACTGCAGGTCGGGGGCGGGCAGGCCCTCCACCGTGCGGGCGAACCCTCCCGCCTCGGCGACGTTCGAGGCGAAGGGGCCGCGCGCCAGGGCCTGGTAGAGGGCGAAGGAGCGGGCGTTCGCCAGCTCCCAGATGGGCTTGGTGCGGGGGGTGGCGAACATGACGTTCACGAACGGGTGGTCCTGGAGGCGCTGCCCCACCGGGGAGTCGACCAGGACGTCGATGCCGTGTGAGCGCAGGTGGTCGGCGGGGCCGACGCCCGAGAGCATGAGGAGCTGCGGGCTGTTCACCGCGCCCCCCGACAGGATCACCTCCGCCTCGGCGCGGGCCGACATCGTCTCGCCGCGCGCCTCGTAGCGGACGCCGGTGGCGCGGCCGTCCTCGATCACGACGCGGGTGGCGAGGGCGTCGGTGACGACCGTCAGGTTCGGGCGGTACTCGATCGGGTGCAGGTAGCCGGCGGCGGTCGACCAGCGGCGGCCGCGCTTGTGGGTGACCTGGTAGAAGCCGACGCCGTCCTGGTCGGCGCCGTTGAAGTCGTGGTTGGCGGCGAGGCCGTACGCCTTGGCCGACTGCACCCACGCGCGGGTGAGGGGGTGCCGGTAGCGCAGGTCCTCGACGCGCAGCGGGCCGCCGACGCCGTGGTAGGGGAGCTCGCCGCGCTGCTGGTCCTCGGCGCGGACGAAGTAGGGCAGCAGGTCCTCGTAGCCCCAGCCGTCGCAGCCGTGGGAGTCGCGCCAGTTGTCGTAGTCGTACCGGGCCCCGCGGATGTAGATCATCGCGTTGGTGGACGAGCTGCCGCCGAGCGTGCGCCCGCGCGGCCAGTACACGCTGCGTCCGGCCGCGTGCTCCTGCGGGACGGTCGCGTAGTCCCAGTCGAACGGCCCCTTGATCAGCGTGGCCACGGCGGCCGGGATGTGGATCTCGGGCGCGTCGTCGGGCGGGCCCGCCTCCAGCAGCAGGACCTTCACGGAGGGGTCCTCGGTCAGTCGGGCGGCCAGGACGCAGCCCGCGCTGCCCGCTCCCACGATGATGTAGTCGTACACGGCGGCCTCCGGGGTCTTTCCGAAACCCTACCGAACGGGCTTCTGCCAGCGGCAGGGCTAGGCTGCCACCATGGCGAAGAACAGGGACAATCCCGTCGTGCTCTCCCGGATCTACACCCGCACGGGGGACGACGGCACCACCGCGCTGGGCGACGCGTCCCGCACGTCCAAGACCGATCCGCGCCTGGCCGCCTACGCCGACGTGGAGGAGGCCAACGCCGCGATCGGCACGGCGCTCGCGCTCGGGTCCCTGCCCGAGGCTCTGGTCACGCTGCTGACCCGCATCCAGAACGACCTGTTCGACGTGGGCGCCGACCTGTGCGCTCCCGTCGTCCCCGAACCGAAGTATCCGCCGCTGCGCGTCGAGCCGTCCTACATCGAGCGGCTGGAGGAGGCCTGCGACGAGTACAACGCCGACCTTCCGACGCTGCGCAGCTTCATCCTCCCCGGCGGGACGCCCGGCGCCGCGCTCCTGCACGTCGCACGGACGGTGGCCCGCCGCGCCGAGCGGTCCGCCTGGGCCGCGATCGAGGCCCACGGCGACTCCGGCGTCACGCCCGAGGGCGGGGTGAACCCGCTGACGGCCAAGTACCTCAACCGGCTGTCGGACCTGCTGTTCATCCTCTGCCGCGTCGCCAACGCCGAGCACGGCGACATCCTCTGGAAGCCCGGCGGGGAACGCTGAGGCGTTCCCGGGGGTGGGGCTAACCCCACCCCCGGTCGACCGGCTCTCCTCCTGGCGACGCCGGCGCGCCTGGAGCAGGCTTGGCCGGACGGGCGCACGCCGACGACGGGGAGAGACCAGTGAGGACCCTGACAGCCACGGCCGCCGCGGCGGTGACGGCGGCGGCGCTGGCCGGCTGCGGCAACGTGAGCGTCGGCCGACACCAGCAGGACCGCTCCTACAGTGCGCCCGCGGGCACCGCCGGACTGAGGATCACGGCGCACGGGGGCCGGGTCGAGATCACCGCGTCCGACTCCCCCGGCATCAGGATCACCGAGCGGCTGCGCTGGTCGAACGAGAAGAACAAGCCGAAGGCGCGGCACGTGTCGGAGGGCTCCACGCTGGCGCTGTCGTCCTCGTGCGGCAGGAACGTGATGGGGTTCGCGGCCTGCGGGGTCTCCTACCGCGTCCAGGTCCCGCGCGGCACGCCCGTGCAGGTCGACAGCGGGGACGGGACGATCGAGGCGTCCGGGCTCGCCGGGACGGTGCGGCTGCGCAGCGGCAGCGGCGCGATCAGGGCGACGGACCTGCGCGGGGCGACGGTGTCGATCAGTGCCGGCGACGGCTCGGTGCGCGTCACGGGCCGCGCGGCGACCGCCGACCTGCACGCCGGCACCGGCTCCGTCACCGCGGATAACCTCACCGCCGACCGGCTGAAGGTCCGCGCGTCCGACGGCCGCGTGGAGGTGAGCGGGCGCGTCGCCGCCGCCGACCTCGGCACCGGCACCGGCTCGATCTCCCTGGACGGGCTCGCCGCCGACCGGCTCACCGTGCGGACCGACGACGGCGGCATCACGATGCGGCTGGACTCGCCGCCCGCGAACGTCCGGGCCACGGCCGGCACCGGCTCGATCCGGCTGCGCCTGCCGGCCGGGGAGAGTTACGCCATCGCCCTGTCCGCCCAGGGGGGCAAGCGGATCGACCCGGCCGTCCACCAGGACTCGCGGTCCGCGCGGCGCGTCGACCTGCGCGCCCGCGACGGGGACATCACCGTCACCCCGAAATAGGTCATCACAGTCATACCGGACTATCGGTCACGCCGGAGTTGACCCGCCCCGCAGTTTCCGGACGGTCAACCATGGTGCTCGCGGCCAGTAGCACGATGGAGACTCACCATGACCGACTCACCCGACGGCCTCGCCGAGGATCTCGCCGACCTGCGCGCGGTCGTCGAGATCCACGGCCACGGTCTCGCCAGGCACGCAGAGGTCATCAAGGGACTTCGCGACCGGATCGGTTCGCCCGCTTCCATCGATGCCGACGAGACCGCCGGCCGGCCCGATGACGAACATCCGCTCGTACCGTCCTTCCTGCTGTATCTGGACGGCCCGGAGCACACCCTCGAACTCGAGACCATGGCCAAGTGGGTGAACTACCTTCTGGTCCCCGTCTACATCAACCAGGTGAGCCCGCTGCGACCGTGGTGCTCGCACTGGTGGGAGCATCCCGAGGCGCTCGCCCGCCTGCACGCTCTCTGGATCGCCTGGCAGGGGCTCACCGACGCGCCGGCCTGCGGGCACACAGGCCCCAGCGTCTGGCACCGCGACCACCTCGATCCCGCGCTCGCCCGCCTCCGCGCCCCCGACGGCCCCTTCGCAGAGTGCATGCTCGATCCCGCGCGGCCCGCCCACAACGCGAACCCCACCACCCCCATCGAGGACTTCGGGTCGCCTCTTTCGCCTCCGGAGTGACGCCGCCTCGGACGAGCCTGCCCGCCGCTAACGCACCAGGTACGGGCCCTGCCAGAGCGGCTCGTAGGCCCCGTCCAGGGCCGGAGCGCGGCGGGCGCCGCCGTTCACCGCGACCGTCGTCCGGGCCAGGTGCTGCAGGACGTGCGCGACACCGTCGGCATTGCTGGCGAGCATCTTGAGGTTGACGTTCCGCAGGCGGTCGCACTTGGCGTGGTAGCACGGGTCGTACGCCTTGCCCGCCCTGCCGCCGAACGCCTTGGCCTCGGCGGCGGTCTTCACTCCCTCGGCGCCGGTGTCCATCCCGCCGGCCGGGATGCCCCGCTCGATGAACGGCCCGTAGTCGGAGCGCCCGTTGAACTGGCTCTCGGTCACCGGCAGGCGGCGGCCCTTGAAGTACTGCCGGAACATCCTCTCGATCGCGCCCGACCCGGCCGGGGCCTGCGTGCCCGTGCCGGTCGAGTGGTCGCCGTCGTAGACGCCCCGGGTGCCGTTCGGCGAACCGAGCATGTCGAAGTTCAGGTTCAGCGCGATCCGTTCCCGCTGGGCCGCGGGCAGCGATCGCAGGTACTGCTCCGACCCCTGAAGCCCCTCCTCCTCGGCCCCCCACCAGGCGAAACGCACCCGGTTGCGCAGGCCGTCCTTACCGAGCTCCTTGATCTTGGCGGCGATGGCCAGGAGGGTGGCGGCGCCGGTGCCGTTGTCGTTGATCCCCGGGCCCGCCGGGACGCTGTCCAGATGCGCGCCGACGACCACGACGTTGTCGGCCCGCCCCTGCCGCGTGTCGGCGATGACGTTGGCCGACGTCCGCCTGCCGTGCACGGCGTCGGTCCTCACCCGCAGCTTCACACCGCCCTTGCGCGCCGCCTTCACCAGCGCGGCGCCCACCGCGTGGGTCGGCCCGACGACCGGGATCGCGGCCGGCTTGGACAGCGTCCCGTTCACCGGCCCCTTCTCCCCCGGCTTGTTGAAGATCACCACGGCGGACGCGCCGGCCGCCTTCGCGCGGGCGGCCTTGACCGCGAACGTGCAGGTCCCCCGCTGGACGAGCGCGATCGAGCCCTTCGCGAAGCCCTTGAAGTCGCCCGCCTCGCAGCCGCTCGTCCCCTCGCCCTTGGCCGGGACGTCCACGGCCGCCGCCGGCGCCGTCACATCCCCGGAACCGGAGTACGCGAGCGTGAGGAAGTCGACCTCCCGCTTGTAGGACGCCTTCGACGGCGCCGTACGCGCGAACGTCGCGTGCGACCGCTCCCGCCAGTACGGGTAGGTGAACTTCTGCACCTTCGGCGAGAACCCGATCCTCTTCAACCGGCCGGTGACGTACCGCACGGACACGTCGTAGCCGGCCCTGCCCGCCGCACGGTTGCCGCCGTTGTAGTCGGCGATCTCCTGGAACGCGGCCAGATGCGGCTGGATGTCCTTCAGCGTGACCAGCGCCGCGAGGTCGGGACGCGCCGGCGCGGCACCGGCCATCGGCAGGGCGAGCGGCAGGAAGGCGGCGGGCAGCGCCACGGCCGTGCCGAACAGGAGCCTGCGGGCGACGGGATGCCTGCGGCCGGTGAGGAGCATGCGCACGTGCACTCCAGCGGACGGAGTAGGGAGCGGACCAGCGCGATCCTCACCCCGCGCCCCCGGCCGCCTCAAGCAGCGACGGCACGGCAAGGCCGATTCGATACCGGGTTCTTACCAGCTCATTCCCGGACCGCCCTCATCCGGGCCAGCCCTCATCCGGGCCAGCCCTCGTCCGGGCCCGTGCTCATTCGGGCCCGTGCTCATTCGGGGAGTGCAGGTCCACCGGGAAGCCGGGCGGGGCCGCCTCCAGCCACGCCAGGAACCCGGTCAGGGCCGCCGCGCCCATCGCCAGCTCCACCACCAGGTCGCCGTCCCTGACCTCGATGACGCTCACGTCAGGCAGCAGGCCCTCGGCCTCGTCCCGGCCCGGGACGCGCCGGTTGGACACGACGAGGCCCCGGCGGTGGATCACCTGCCGGGGCCGTCTGCGGAAACCGAACACGCGGTGCCAGTGCAGGACATCGCCCTTGTAGCGGCCGATGCCGAGCCTCCACACTCCGGGGGCTCCGCCCTCCTGGGGCAGTTCGCGCAGGCTGCACTCCACGGTGCCGCCGCCGCGCGTGAACAGCCAGCGGCGCACCGCCATGGAGGCGAACAGCAGCGCCGCCGCCAGGACGAGCACGGCGAGCACCCCGCCGACGTCCAGTGCCAGGTGCTCGCCCAAGTCCCCCGCCGTCCGCCCGAACCTAGGCCTCGACGCCCGCCGCGCGCAGCCGCGCCCTGGCGCGCCGCTCCGGCGTCGCGTCCTCGCCCTCGGCGGACAGGGCCTCGTCCAGCGCCCGCTTGGCGTCGTTGACGTCGATCTCTTCGTCCCGCTCGACCTGCTCGGCCAGCACCGACACCTCGTTGGCGGCGACGGAGAAGAACCCGCTGCCGACCGCCGCCAGGACCGGCGCACCGCCGTCCGCGGGCTCGATCTTCACCACGCTGCCGTCGAGGAGCACGCCCAGCACCGGGGCGTGGCCCGGCAGGATGCCGAGCGAGCCCTCGATGGTCTGCGCGACCACCATCTTGGCCTCGCCGGACCAGACCTCGCGCTCCGGCGAGACCAGCCCGACCTTCAGGGTTGCCACGTCATTCCCTCCGACTACTGGAGCGGATCCGGCGGGCCGCCCCGGGCGCCGAGCCCGGGCCGACCCGCCGGAGCGGACTACTTCTCCAGCTCCTTGGCCTTCTTCTCGACATCCTCGATGCCGCCGCACATGAAGAACGCCTGCTCGGGGAGATGGTCGTACTTGCCCTCCGCGATCGCCTTGAACGAGGAGATCGTCTCGTCCTTCGGCACCGTCTCGCCGGGCTGCCCGGTGAACTGCTCGGCCACGTACATCGGGTGCGACAGGAAGCGCTCGATGCGCCGCGCCCGCTGGACGGTGACCTTGTCCTCCTCGGAGAGCTCGTCGATGCCGAGGATCGCGATGATGTCCTGCAGTTCCTTGTACTTCTGCAGGATCCGGATCACTTCCTGGGCGACCTCGTAGTGCTCGTTCCCCAGGATCTGCGGGTCCATGATCCGCGAGGTGGAGTCGAGCGGGTCCACCGCCGGGAAGATCCCCTTCTCGGAGATGCCTCGCGACAGCGTCGTGGTGGCGTCCAGGTGCGCGAACGTGGTGTGCGGCGCCGGGTCGGTGATGTCGTCGGCGGGCACGTAGATCGCCTGCATCGAGGTGATCGAGTTACCGCGCGTCGAGGTGATCCGCTCCTGGAGCACGCCCATCTCGTCGGCCAGCGTCGGCTGGTACCCCACCGCGGACGGCATGCGCCCGAGCAGCGTGGACACCTCCGAACCGGCCTGCGTGAACCGGAAGATGTTGTCGATGAACAGCAGCACGTCCTGGTTCTGCACGTCGCGGAAGTACTCCGCCATCGTCAGCGCGGACAGCGCCACCCGCAGCCGGGTCCCCGGCGGCTCGTCCATCTGGCCGAACACCATCGCGGTGTCCTTGAGGACGTCCGCCTCGTCCATCTCCACCCAGAGGTCGTTGCCCTCACGGGTGCGCTCGCCCACTCCGGCGAACACCGAGGTGCCGCCGAAGTTGCGGGCGACGCGGCGGATCATCTCCTGGATGAGGACGGTCTTGCCCACACCCGCGCCGCCGAACAGGCCGATCTTGCCGCCCTTGACGTACGGGCACAGCAGGTCGATGACCTTGATGCCGGTCTCCAGCATCTCGGTCTTGGACTCCAGCTGGTCGAACGGCGGAGCGCTGCGGTGGATGCCCCAGCGCTCGTTGATCTCCAGCGAGGCGGTCGGGACGTCCAGCGCGTCGCCGAGGGCGTTCCACACGTGGCCCTTGGTGATGTCGCCGACCGGCACCGCGATCGAGCGGCCCGAGTCCGTCACCGGAGCGCCGCGGACGAGGCCGTCCGTCGGCTGCATCGAGATCGCCCTGACCATGTTGTCGCCGAGGTGCTGGGCGACCTCGAACGTCAGGGTCTTCGCCTCCCCGCCCAGGGTGACCTGCGCGTTGAGGGCGTTGTAGATCTCCGGGATGGCGTCGGCGGGGAACTCCACGTCGACGACCGGTCCGATGACACGGGCGACGCGCCCGGTCGCGGTCGCCGTCTCTACCTGAGCAGTCATACCCTTCTCACTCCCCGCCAGAATCGGCGAGCGCGTCAGCGCCACCGACGATCTCGCTGATTTCCTGGGTGATCGCCGCCTGCCGCGCCTGGTTCATCTGGCGCGTGTAGACCCCGATCAGTTCGTTGGCATTGTCGGTCGCCGACTTCATGGCCCGCCGGACCGACGCCTGGAAGGACGCCGCCGACTGCAGCAGCATGTGGAAGATGCGGCTCTCGATGTAGTTCGGCAGGAGCAGGTCGAGCGCGGCCTGGGCGGACGGCTCGAACTCGTACGCCGGCGGGACCTTGGCGGCCTCGGACTCCGAGGCCTCCTCGATCTCCAGCGGCATCAGCCGGGTGACCCGGACGGTCTGGGTCAGCATCGAGACGAACTCGGTGTAGACCACGTGGATCTCCCCGACCCCGCCCTCGGCGTCGGTCTTGAGGAAGTCCTCGGCCAGCCGCCGCCCGATCCCCTCGGCGTTGCCGAAGTTCGGGCGGTCGCTGAACCCGCGCCAGGACTCGGCTACGTCCCGGCCCCGGAACCGGTACCAGGTGATGCCCTTGTTACCGACCACGTAGGGGACCGGCTCGCGGCCCTCGTCCCGCAGCGCCTTGATCAGCGACTCCGCCTCGCGGAGGACGTTGGCGTTGTAGGCGCCGCAGAACCCGCGGTCGCTGGTGATGATCAGCACGGCGCTGCGGTTGTCGGCCGGCTGCTCCTCCAGCAGCGGATGGTCGATCCCGACGTGATGGCTCACCAGCGCGGTCAGGGCCTGCGTGATCTGGTCGGCGTACGGCTTGGACGCCGCCACCGCCTGCTGGGCCTTGACGATCCGCGACGTGGCGATCATCTCCTGGGCACGAGTGATCTTGGCGGTCGACTTGACCGTCTTGATCTTCTGCCGGAGTTGACGAAGCTGTGCGGCCATCGCCGTCAGCCCTTCTTGACGCGGGTGATCGTCTCCTGCTTGACGTCCTCGTCCTCGATCGCCTCGACCGGCTCCTCAGCGAGCAGCTCGCCCTCGCTGGTCTGGAAGCCCTTCTTGAACTCCGTGATGGCGTTCTTGAGGCTGGTGAAGCCGTCGTCGGACAGCTTGCCGGTCTCGCGGATCGAGGTCAGCACGCCACCCTCCTCCCGCTCCATGTAGTCGAGGAACTCGCGCTCGAAGCGGCGGATGTCGGCCACCGGGACGTCGTCCAGCTCGCCGGAGGTGCCCGCCCACACGGACACGACCTCCTGCTCGACCGGGAACGGACTGCCCTGCGGCTGCTTCAGCAGCTCGACGAGGCGGGCGCCGCGCTCCAGCTGCGCGCGCGACGCGGCGTCCAGGTCGGACGCGAAGGCGGCGAACGCCTCCAGGTCGCGGAACTGCGACAGCGCCAGGCGCAGCGTGCCGGCGACCGTCTTCATCACCTTGATCTGCGCGTCGCCGCCGACCCGGGAGACCGAGATGCCGACGTTGATCGCCGGCCGGACGCCCTGGTTGAACAGGTCCGTCTCCAGGAAGCACTGCCCGTCGGTGATCGAGATGACGTTCGTCGGGATGTAGGCCGACACGTCGCTGCCCTTGGTCTCGATGATCGGCAGGCCCGTCATCGAGCCGCCGCCCATCTCGTCCGACAGCTTCGCGCAGCGCTCCAGCAGGCGCGAGTGCAGGTAGAACACGTCACCGGGGTAGGCCTCGCGGCCCGGCGGGCGGCGCAGCAGCAGCGACACGGCGCGGTAGGCCTCGGCCTGCTTCGACAGGTCGTCGAAGATGATCAGGACGTGCTTGCCCTGGTACATCCAGTGCTGGCCGATCGCGGACCCGGTGTAGGGGGCGATGTACTTGTAGCCCGCCGGGTCGGACGCGGGAGCCGCCACGATCGTGGTGTACTCCAGCGCGCCGGCCTCCTCCAGGGAGCGGCGGACGTTGGCGATCGTGGAGCCCTTCTGGCCGATCGCGACGTAGATGCAGCGGACCTGCTTGGTCTCGTCGCCGGACTCCCAGTTCTCCTTCTGGTTGATGATCGTGTCCACACAGACCGTCGTCTTGCCGGTCTGCCGGTCACCGATGATCAGCTGCCGCTGGCCGCGGCCGATCGGCGTCATCGCGTCGATCGCCTTGATGCCGGTCTGCAGCGGCTCGCTCACCGACTGCCGCTGCACGACCGTGGGGGCCTGCAGTTCGAGCGCGCGGCGCTCGGTCGTCTCGATCGGGCCCTGGCCGTCCAGTGGGTTGCCCAGCGCGTCCACGACGCGGCCAAGGAAGCCGTCGCCGACGGGGACCGAGAGGACCTCGCCGGTCCGGCGGACCTTCTGGCCCTCTTCGATCTTGCTGAAGTCGCCAAGGACAACGGCGCCGATCTCACGTACGTCCAGGTTCAGAGCCAGGCCACGGGTACCGTCCTCGAACTCAAGGAGTTCGTTCGCCATCGCGGAGGGCAGGCCCTCGACGTGGGCGATACCGTCGCCGGAATCGACGACGGTGCCGACCTCTTCGCGCGCGGCGGCCTCGGGCTCGTACTCCTGGACGAAGCGCTCCAGCGCGTTCCGGATCTCGTCCGGACGGATCGTCAGCTCCGCCATGATTCCTCTCTTGCTCCCTATGGGGTCAGCTAGCCGGCGGGTCAGCCGGTGCCGAGCCGCCGGCGGACGTCGTCCAGCCGTCCGGCGATCGTGCCGTCGATGATCTCGTCCCCGATCTGGACCGAAAGGCCGCCGATCGCGGTGGGGTCGAGCTCGATGTTCAGATGTACCTCGTGGCCGTAGGCGGCGGCGAGCACCGCGGCGAGCCGCGTCCGCTGCGCCGCCGACAGCGCCACCGGCGTGCGGACCAGGGCGACCAGCCGCTGCCGCCGCTGTGCGACGAGCTTGCCGTAGTCGGCCAGCCCGCTTTCCAGGCTACGTCCTCGCGGGCGCAGCACCAGCTCGGTGACGAGCGTCAGCGTCGCGTCGGTGACCTTGCCCTCCACCAGCGCGTTGACCAGGCCGAGCTTGTTCTCGTCCGGCAGCGCCGGGTTGGCCAGGGCGCCGCGCAGGTCCGGCTCGCCCTCGACGACCCGGGAGAACCGGAACAGCTCGTCCTCCAGGTCGTCGATCCTGCCGTCGGCCTCGGCGCGGGCGGACTCGGCGGAGACCGCGAGGATCTCCAGCGCGTCCGACAGCTCCGAGGGCCTCGACCAGCGCAGCCGGACGACGTCGGCGACCAGCCCGAGAGCGGCCGGCGACACCTTGCCCTCCAGCAGGATCTGGACGAGCTGCGCCTTCTCGGCACCGTCGCGCGACGGGTCGGAGACCGCCCGCCGCAGGCCGTGCTCGCGGTCGATCAGGTGCAGCACCGCGAACAGGTCGCCGCCGAGCCGCGCCAGGTCGGCGGAGGCAATCGCGGCCTCCAGCCGTTCCATGGCCTCGGCCAGCGACGCCCTGCTCACCGCTCCCGTGATGGTCATGATGTGATCTGCTCCTGGGTGCGAGCGCGTTCCTCGAGCTCCTCGAGGAACCGGTCGACGACCCGGCTCTGCCGCGCGCTGTCCTCGAGGGACTCGCCCACGACGCGTCCGGCCAGCTCGACCGACATGGCCCCGATCTCGGCGCGCAGCGACTGCAGCGCCTGCTGCCGCTCGGCCTCGATCTGCGCCTTGGCGTTCTCGACGATGCGGCGCGCCTCGACCTGGGCCTGCTCCTTGGCCTGGGCGATGATCTGCGCGCCCTGCTCCTCGGCCTTGCGTCGCTCGTTGGACGCCTCGACCGCGGCCGCCTTCTGCTGGGCCTTGTACTGCTCGAGGACCTGGGCGGCCTCTTGCTGCGCCTGCTCGGCCCGCAGGAGACCGCCCTCGATCGCCTCGGTCCGCTCTTCCAGCGTCTTCTGGATGCGCGGCGTGAGGATCTTGCCGAGGACGATCAGGACGACGAGGAACGAGAAGATTCCGACGACCAGCTCGAACGGGTGCGGAATGAGAGGGTTGTTCTCCTCCGCCGCCAGGACGGAAGCTGCTGTGATCATGTCTGCAGCCCTTCCTCAGGTTCGGATGGGTCTCAGATGTTCTTGAAGATGAACGGCGCGACCAGGCCGATCAGGGCGAGCGCCTCGGTAAGGACGAAGCCCAGCAGCATGTTGGTGCGGATGACACCGGTCAGCTCGGGCTGGCGGGCGATGGCGTTCACGCCCTGGCCGAAGATGATGCCGACGCCGATGCCCGGGCCGATCGCCGCGAGGCCGTAACCGATCGAGGTGACGTTACCGCTGAGGGCAGCGAGGTCTCCCATGTTCTTTCCCTTTTCTGTCGGCCGGCGGGAGCTCCGCCGGTCTGGGCTTACGAGGTTGTCCGATGGGGTCCGCGGAGCCGGGGGCGTCGCGTGCCCCGCGGTCTCAGTGGTCGGCTTCCAGGCCGCTCTGGATGTACATCGCGGCAAGCATGGTGAACAGGAACGCCTGCAGGAACTGGATCAGCAGCTCCAGCGCCGTCATCGCGATGGTGACGAGCACGCCGACGATGCCGACTCCGAACCCGGCGACCGTGGGCTTCTCGAACAGGAACCAGAAGCCGACGAGGCTGAAGAACGCCAGGATCGTGTGGCCCGCGAACATGTTGGCGAAGAGCCGCACCGCGTGGGTGAACGGGGCCAGGACGAAGGTCGAGAGGTACTCGATCGGCACCAGCAGGAAGTAGACGGGCAGCGGCAGGCCGCTGGGGATCATGTTCGTGAAGTACCGGAGCCCCTGGTGCCGCAGACCGAGGTAGATCTTGACGATGTAGACGAAGAGCGCCAGGACGATCGGGAACGCGATGTGCGAGGCGATCGGGAACTGGATGATCGGAACGACCGCGAAGATGTTCCACATCCAGATCAGGAAGAACATCGACATCAGCATCGGCATCCACCGGTCGGTGTTCTTGCCGAGGAACGGGCGGGCGATCTCGTCCCGCACGAACATGTAGCCGACCTCGCCGAGGTTCTGCACGCCCCGCGGCACGAGCTTCGGCTTGGCGAAGGCGCTCCAGAAGAAGACGCAGACCACCAGCGACCCGACGACCGCGAAGAGGACGGGCTTGGTGAGCCAAGCGGGGCCACCGGCGAACAGGGGCGGGAAGTCGAACAGCTCTGGGCCGGGGGCCTGGAACTCATCTCCGCCGGAGGCGAGGACCGTCAGCGCGTTCACGCGGCGTTCCCTTCATCAATGTGGTGATATTTCACGAAGGCTTCCTCGGCGGCGGGGCCGCTCAGGAGGAGTCGCGACCGAACTTCACGTAGATCAGGTAGACGGCGAGCACGATGCCGACGACCAGGCCGATCGGGACCAGCCAGTCCTGGTGCGTCCACTTGGACAGCAGCCACCCGAGACCGCCCCAGATGAGCATCCCGGACAGGAGGTAGCTGGGCGCGGCCCATGCGGCGTCGGCGAATTCCCGCTGGCCGTCCTCCGGCCGGCGTTTCTGCTCGCTCATCGCGCTCCGGACGATAGCAGGCCATGCCTGCGGTGGTCATATTGGAGTAGTCCGTCATGGGGGCCGGCACCGTCCGCGAGCGCATCATCACGGACTCCGGTCCAGCACGTTCTCGGGTTCGTCAATGTAGGGCCTCCGCTGGAGGACGACTCGGAACTCGGCGCCGATCCAGAGCAGCGCGAGCCCGATGACCGTCCAGCCGAAGACCTGGGTATCGAAGATCGACACGCCGTCGATGACCGTGACCAGGACCATCACCGCGAGGATCTTCACCGCGTAGCTGGCGAGGGCGGCCAGCATCATGGTCTGGGACGAGTACTTGGCGGCCCAGGAGACCGCCAGCGCGCTGACCGAGAAGAAGGCGATCACCACGACGGAGGCCAGCGCCGCCGCCAGGGCGCCCTTGGCGCCGGCGGTCAGCAGGCCGATCACGACGGCACCCACCCCGACGACGGACGTCGGGATCGCGGCGCCGCGGAGCATCCGGGCGTCGGAGGTATGCATGAGGGCTCCGGCTGGTCACGTTCAGTGGTCGTCTGTTGTTCGTGAAAGGTATCACAAGCGTCCGGAATGTCCACAATTACCCTAGAGGTAATGCGATCCGGCGCGCGCGGGGAACTACCGCGCGCAACGCCCGCACGAGGGACTGTAGCCGAGCCCGCCCGATGCCCAGGCACGTTCGGTGCTCGCGGAGTGGCCCGCGCCGTGCCCGCCCGGGGCCATCGAGGCGCAGGTCAGACGGGCATCGAGGGCTGCTCGGCGGGCTGCTCGCCGGCGCCCGGCGCCTTCGCGCGGGCGGACCTGCGGCGACCGGGGCCGCGCAGCATCAGCAGCACGCCCGCGACCGCCACCAGCAGGGTGACGCCGAGGGTGATCCAGGCGGCGTCGAACAGCGCGAGGCCGACCAGCCCGGAGGCCAGCAGCCCGACCCAGAAGTACATGATCAGCACGGCGCGCCGGGTGGAGTGGCCGAGCTCCAGCAGCCGGTGGTGCAGGTGCTGCTTGTCCGGGGCGAACGGCGAGCGGCCCTGGTTGGTGCGCCGCCACACCGCGAGCAGCATGTCCATGAACGGGACCGCCGCCACCGCCGGGATGAGCAGCACCGGGACGAAGAACGGGAACAGCCCGTTGGCGAGGATGGCCGGGTCGAACTGCCCGGTCAGCATGATCGTGGAGGCGCTGAGCAGGAGCCCGATCAGCATCGAGCCGGTGTCGCCCATGAAGATCTTGGCCGGGCTGAAGTTGTGCGGCAGGAACCCCGCGCACATGCCGAACAGCACCGCGGCGGTGAGGGTCGCGGCGGACAGCGTGGTGAGCCCGTTCGTCCTCGACAGCAGGTAGGCGTAGGAGAACAGCGCCAGCGCGGCGATCCCGACGACGCCGGCGGCGAGGCCGTCCAGCCCGTCGATGAAGTTGACCGCGTTGATCGTGGCGACCACGACGAGGACCGTGAGCGGCACCCCGTAGGCGGGCGGGAGCGACAGCGAGTCGCCGGTCGGCAGCGGGATCACGTAGATCTGGATGCCCTGCATGATGAAGATCCCGGCGGCCGCGACCTGCCCGGCGAACTTGGTGAGCGCGTCCACCTCCCACCGGTCGTCGGCGATCCCGATCAGGACGATCAGCCCGCCCGACAGCAGCAGCGCCTTGCTGACGCTGATCCCGCCGTCGCCGAGGACCTTGCGCATCTCCGGCAGCCCGGTCGCGACCACCAGCGCCGCCACCATCCCGCCGAACATCGCGAGGCCGCCGAGCCGGGGCGTCGGGATCACGTGCACGTCGCGGTCGCGCGGGACGGCCTGCGCCCCGAACCACACGGCGAACCTGCGCACCGACGGGGTCAGCAGGTAGGCGACGAGAGCGGCGACCAGGATCGTGAGCAGGTACTCCCGCACTCCCCTGCGCCTCCCTTCGCCGGTTGACTCGCCGATCAACGATGCGTACGTGCCCCGTCCGGGGCGGAGTTCACCTGGGTAGATGACCCGCCGGAACGATCAGTTCACGTCGCGACCGACCAACTGTAGTCCTCCCGGACGGCCGTCCGCCGCAAATCGGGCACTACGGGTCTGCCGAACGCACAGGATCCCGGCGCCGACGATCATGAGCGCGAGGCCGGCGAGGCACCGGTCGCCCAGCGAGAACGCCCACGGGCCGTTCGCCGCGACGTCGTCCCCGGCGTCGGCGAGGACGAGCAGCGCCCCGGCGGCGGCCAGGCCGGCGCCGGTCCCCCGCCGCGGCGCCGGGCGGCGCGCGAGCAGGGGCACGGCGGCGAGCGCGAGGGCCAGCACGGCGGTGCCCGCCCAGTGGCCCGTCCAGCGCGGCGCGACGTACCGCGGCGGCGGGACGGCGATCGCGTGCTTGGGCAGCCGGACCCGGATCCTCATCCCCTCGTGCGGGGCGAGCGCGTTCTGGACGAAGTCGATGGCGTACGGGCCGTCGCGGTCGCGCAGGCACCGGGTCGTCGCGCCGGGCGCGCCCGCCCGGCAGGTCGCGTGTCGCAGCGGCACCGGCGCCTGCACCCGGACCGCCGCGTTCCCGATGGGGACGTCCCAGCTCGTCCCGATGGCGTCCCAGACCAGGTCGTCGTGGTCGGCGCGCGGGGTGAACGCGCGGCGCACCTCGTACTCGATCACGTAGGCCTGGCGGCCGCGGACCTCGCGGTGCCGGTCGCCGACGCTGATCTGCACGTCGTGCAGGAACCGGGTCGTGCGGACGCGGGCCGGGGCGCCGGTGGAGGAACTGCTGCTGACGCCCCGCACCTCGTAGAGGCGGTCGCCGCGGCGGAACGGCACGTGCCGGACGATCCCGTGCTCGCCCGCCTGGTCGAAGTCGTAGGTGATCGTCTCCCGCACGTACAGCACGCCGTCGGTGCCGATGGTGAGGACGACGTCGTAGGCCGGGATGCTCTCGCCGCGGTAGGCGGGCTCGGGGGGCGGCGCCACCCCGGACGCCCCCGGCGCGGGCTCGGCGGCCCCGGGCGCGGGCTCGGCGGCCGCCGGACGGGCGGCGCAGGCGGGCAGCCCGAGCACGAGGAACAGCAGCAGCACCCCCGCGATGGTCGCGGGGCGCCGGACTCGGCCACGCACGTCGGGCATGTTTCCACCGTTGCCGTGATCGTGTCGGCCTAACGCGGTCGATGCGGCCGTCCGGTAAGCCCTTTGCCCCTCGCGCGGAGGCTCGGGGCGCCTTGGACGCTGCCAACGCCGGATCGGTTCGCCGGACCGCCGGATCCGGCCTGCCCCGGTCAGATGCACCTCCCTACCGAAAATCGCTGGTAGGGGGCTGCTAGGTTATCGCTCGCTAACCCCCCAAATCCGAACACGGAGGGACCTATGCGGCGAATCGCTGCAGTCGCCCTGACCGCCGGCACCCTGATGGCCGGCATGGCCGCCGTCAGTGCCCCCGCCGAAGCCGCCACCGGCAGCTGGAAGCCCTACAACTCCTACAGCCACGTGGCCGCCTGGGGCTCCTACACCCGCAGCGGCGGCAGCACCGCCGTCACGGGCTACCTCGCCGACGACAAGAAGAACGGCTGGACCTCCTGCGTCCGCTTCAAGTTCACCGAGGGCTCCAAGGTGTACTGGTCGCGCTTCAAGATCATTGGCGTGGACAAGTACGGCAACCGCTACAACTTCGACGGCACCGCCAAGGTCAAGATCAGCGTGAAGTCGTCCTACGGCAGCCACATGTGGGTGCAGGAGTGCGGCCGGAACAAGAAGACCGGCAAGTACTACTACGGCAAGGGCAAGAAGATCTTCTGATCTCCTCCCCCTTCCGCCTGACGACACAGGCCCCGCCCGGCCCGGCGGGGCCTTCGCGCTTTCTCCGCCCCGTTTCCCCGGATCACCATTCCAGGTCGTAGAAATCCTCGCCGACGCGGAATCCGGCCACCCCGTCCGGCTTTCCGAGATCGACCATCCCATGGACGGTCAGGAGATACCTGCCGGAAGGATCGCCCTTCATTACGGAGTCTCCCGCGAAGAGCAGGCTCCGACGCCTGATCGACCTCAGCACGCTGCCGTCTCCGGTCGACAGTTCCCTCACCACGAAACTGCGATCGGCATCCGGTTCCGGGCCGTCGCCCGCTCCCCCGGAGACCGCCCCGACGGCCCCCTCCAGCACCAGGACCCGGCGGCCGTCCTCGGAGGCCGCCACCCCGTCGATCGTTCGCGGCGAGGTGATTCTCCTGATGGGACGCCCGGCCGCCACCGCCCTCGCGCCGCCGCTCACCCGCAGTGACCGCAGTTCGTGGATCGTGCGATCGGCGCTCCCGTACCACGATCGGACGAAGAACAGTTGATCACTGTCTCCCGCCCACGCGAGTCTCTGGTCGACGGCGCCATGCGATTCCCGCCATTCCCACCGCGCCCCGCTCGCCACGTCGAGAACCCCCATGCGGGCGCCCGCGCTCATCTGCCCCGGTTCCGGTTCCGGCGTGCAGGGCTCGACGCTGTAGGCCAGCTTGCCCCCGTCGGCATCGGCGGCGAGCGAGCCCCGCCCGGCGGGACTGCCGGAGATCGATCCGCCCGGCACCGACCGGTCGCCGGTTATCTTCCCGTGATCGTTCAGTAGAAGGCGGTGGAGCGTGCTCACACACCTTCCCCGCCCGCTCCGCGTCGCGAAAAGGAAGAGCGTCCGGCCGTCTCCGGCGGCCGCCAGATCGAGGAAATTCGTTCCCCTCGGGGCGGACTTCGCGTCCAGGAGACGGCCGGTGCGCGATTCGCGGACCTCGACGCGCGAGGACTCCCCGCCCCCGGCCAGATAACTGGCGAAGTAGAAGCGGGGCATCGTGGGGACCTTCTGGAGGCGCCGGTCGGGCTCCATCATCTTGCGGACGCCGACGATCCCCGCGGCCAGGACGAGGACGGCCAGCACCGCGCAGACCGGGACCAGCCACCGCCGCGCCGGGGCGGCGCGCCGCGGCCTCCGTTCCGGGAAGGGCCGGGGCTTGTCCGCGTCCACCCGGCCGGCCGAGGCGTGCAGGGCGTCGCGCAGGCGATCCTCAAGCCCGCTCATGGCACCTCCTCCCCCAGTTCGCGTGCCAGGGCGGCGAGCGCCCTGGCCATGGTGGACCGCACCGTCGCGGGCCTGATGCCCATGGCCGCGGAGACCTCGTCGTCGCTCAGATCGAGGTAGTAGCGCAGCACCACGGCCTCGCGCTGACGGCGCGGGAGCTTCCGGAGGGCCCGCATGACCGCCCGGCGGTCCTCGCCGAGCATCGCCGCCGACTCCGCCGACCAGACCGGCGGTTCGTGGGGTTCGGTGTGCCGCCGCATCATCCTGCGTCGGCGCAGGACCATGCGGCAACCGTTCAGCACCGCCGCGCGCACGTAGGCGAGCAGCTTGCCCTCACCGTCCAGCCGGGGGGACCTGTCCTGCATGCGCAGGAAGACGTCCTGCACCACGTCCTCGGCGGTGGCCTCGTCCCCGACCAGCAGGACCGCCATCCGCACAAGGCGGAGCTGGTGCTCCTCATACAGCGCGACGAGATCGCTGGTCCGGGGGATGACCACGGGGCGTGATCTTAACCGGGGCCGCCCGCGGGACCCCCGCGAACGACCCGCCCGCCGGACGGCCGGTTGAGGCCAGCGCCGCCGCCGGTCACGACACGAGCGTCCGGCCGTCCCGCTCCAGGAGACTCCGGAACGCGGCGCTGGGCTGGAGCCCCATCTCCTCGTCCAGCAGCCGCCGGTAGCGCGTGAACACCCGCCACGCGCTCACCCGGTCCTCCCTCACGAGATGCGCGGCGGCCCGGATCCGGTGAGAGGCCTCGGCCAGCGAGTCCACTCGCGCGGCCGCCTCCGCCAGGTCGATCGCGCCGGTCGTGTCGCCGGACGCCAGCGCGTGCTCGGCGAGCCGTTCCAGCGCGAGGAGCCGCAGCAGGTCCCACCGGTCCCGGGCGGCCCACACGTCCTCTTCCGGCAGGCAGGGCAGTAACTCGCGGCCGAGCAGCTCCACCTCGTCCGGCTCCGCGGACGTGGCCGCTCCCCTGGCCGCCAGCCGCGCGAGCCGCTCGCCGCGGCGCAGGTCGACGTCGACGTGGTCCGCCAGCGCGACATGGGACGAGGTCACGGCGAGCAGCCCCGCCCCGGTGTCCCGCCGGACGCGCCACAGCGACTGCCGCAGCCGCTTCGCCGCCTCGGCGGCGCCCGCGTCCGGCCACAGCCTCCCCTGCAGCGACTCCCGGCCCAGCCCGCCCGGCTCCAGCGCCACCGTGACGATCAGACGGCGCGG
Source organism: Actinomadura sp. NPDC048955 (assembly GCF_040649435.1). Taxonomy (NCBI): domain Bacteria; kingdom Bacillati; phylum Actinomycetota; class Actinomycetes; order Streptosporangiales; family Thermomonosporaceae; genus Actinomadura; species Actinomadura sp. NPDC048955. The sequence goes on along the minus strand of NZ_JBEZJI010000014.1, from coordinate 138,703 downwards.
CGCGGGGGCCAGCCGGACGTCCCGTCCGCCCACCCGGCACCGGAAGAAGCCGAGGAGCCCGAGCCCGGCGTCCTCCGCGGCCACATCATTTCGATCACCATGCATGCACGGTTGATGCACGCGCCCCGCCGCCCGCTGCTTCATCCGCCGAAATTTCTACAGATTCCCCACAGCGATGTCAGACGGCCCGGTCGGTCCGGCCGGCGAGCCGGAGACGTCCGGGAGACACCGCGGAGACGCCCTCTTGATGGTCTCTGCGCAAGGGAAACCGAGTGCCGAGAGGTGGCATCGATGCGTATCACCATGCCCACGGGGGCCGGGGTGGTCCTGGGCGCAGTGCTCACGAGCACCCTGATGGCGGCGGGACCGCCCTCAGCCTCCGCCGACACCGAGCAGGTCGCCCTCGCCCGCGGGTCCGCGCCGGCTGCGGCGCCCGCCGCGCTCCAGCAGCGAGGATGGCGCTGCCGCACGGCGACGAGCACGGTCACCGGCGCCAAGGTCACCGGCAGGATCTGCTGGAGCGGCTACAAGATCAAGGCGTCCGGGATGATGTACGACACCAAGGGCGACCACAAGTCCGCCGGCGTGAAGGTCCACGTCGTCACCCCGAGCGGCGTGGTCCGAACGGGGTACCTCGACTGGATCGACGGCAGCAAGCCCGGCAAGAAGGAGAGCTGGGGAGAGACCGAGACCGGCTACAAGTACTGGTTCAAGGCGTGCGTCAGCGACTGGCGCAAGACCAAGTGCGCGTCGCGCTGGAGCTGATCCGGCGCTCCTCGACCGGGCGTTCGCCGCACGGCGGACGCCCGGTCCTCGTCTCTGCCGGAACCGACGCATCACCAGAACCGATCTCTGGGGACATCACCGTGACCAAGACACGCGAGCCCGTACCGGAAGCCGCATGGGTGCTGACGTTCATCCCCGCCGCGGCGTCGTCGCTCATGCGGACCCTGCTGGACGGCGATCTGGCGACCTACACGAGCGGCGCGCTGCTCTGCGTGGCCGCTCCGGCGGCGCTCGTCCTGCTGGCCTTCTCCGTCAGGTTCGGCGCACGGTCGTGGTCATGGGTCCTGATCACCCTGGCCTCGGTGGCTCTCGGGCCGGTGGCCGCCCTCACGTGACCCGCCGGAGGCCCGGGACGGCTTCGGGGTTAGGAGGTGCCGGGGGCGTCCTCGTCCTTGCGGAGGGACGGTTTGGGGTTCGGGGCGGGGGTTTCCTGGAGGGGCTCAGAAGGCTCTCGGGGAGTCTGCGGAGGCTCTTCCTTGGTGAGGGAAGGCTTGGCCGCCTCGGTTATGGAGGGGGGCTCTGCGGGCTTCTCGGGCTCGTCCTCTTCGGTGAGCAGGACGCCCACCACGCCGCGTATCTTGTCTTCGGAGACGGCGCCGGCGCGCAGCAGGCGGGGCACGGGGCCGGTCAGGTCGATGATCGTGGACGGGTCGGCGTGGCCGGAGGTGCCGCCGTCCAGGTAGACGGCGACCGAGTCGCCCAGCATCTTCTCCGCCTCGTCGACGGTGCGGGCAGCAGGGCGGCCGGACAGGTTCGCGCTGCTGACGGCGAGCGGGCCGGTCTCCTTGAGCAGTTCGACGGCGAGCTCGTGCATCGGCATCCGGATGGCGACGGTGCCCTTGGTCTCGCCGAGGTCCCACATGAGGTTGGGGTTCGCCCGGCAGACGAGGGTCAGCGCGCCCGGCCAGAACTCGTCGATGAGGTCCTGCCCGTAGGTGCCGAGGTCGTCCACCAGGGCCGTGGCGGCGCGGACGGAACCGACCAGCACCGGCGGCGGCATCTCGCGGCCGCGGCCCTTGGCGTCCAGGAGGGCGGTCACCGCGGGCGGCATGAACGCGTCCACGCCGACGCCGTACACGGTGTCGGTCGGCAGGACGATCAGCTCGCCGCGCCGGACGGCCGAGAACGCCTCGGCGATCCCCCGGGTGCGCTCCATCGGCTCAGAGCAGTCGTAACGTCGGCTCACGGTCGCCCGTCTTCCCATCTGCACAGCGCTCGCGGGTATGGCACCGACCAGGATAGCGGGGCTAGTCGGCGGCCAGGCGCGCGGTCACGAAGCGGTCCCGGTTCGCCAGGTCGCGGCGGTTGCGCACGTCGCGCCAGCCGTGCTCCTCCGCGAAGACCCAGTAGACGCCGTTGCCCTGCAGGTCGCTGTGCTCGACGGCCGCGTAGCCGCCCGGGCGCAGGAGGCGGCGGGCGGTGCGCTCCACCACGCGGATCGCGTCCAGGCCGTCGTCGCCGCCGCCCCACAGGGCGTCGGCGGGGTCGTGGTCGCGGACGTCGCGGGGGACGTACTCCCACTCGCTCATCGGGATGTACGGGGGGTTGCTGACGACGAGGTCGACCGTGCCGTCAAGCTCGGTGAGAGCGCTTGAGAAGTCGTCCAGGTGCAGACGGACACGGCCCCGCTCGTCCAGCTCCTCCACGTTGCGGGTCGCGTGGACGAACGCCGTCGGGTCCTTCTCGACGGCGTGGACGCGGGCGCGGGGGGCCTCCAGCGCGATGGACAGCGCGATCGCGGCGGAGCCGGTGCCGAGGTCGACCACGAGGGGGTCGCGGACGTCCATGTCGCGCAGCGTCTCCAGCGCCCAGCCGACCATCACCTCGGTCTCCGGGCGCGGCACGAACACGCCGGGCCCGACCTTCAACTCCAGGTAGCGGAAGAACGCGCGGCCCGTGATGTGCTGCAGCGGCTCGCCCGCCTCGCGGCGCGCGACGAACTCCCAGAACCGGGCGTCGAACGCGCTGTCGGGGACGCCGTGCAGCTCCGAGCGCCGCACCCGGTGCACGGCCGCCGCGAGCTCCTCGGCGTCGGCGCGGGGCGAGGCGGCGCCCGCGTCCGCGAGCCGCGCGGTGGCCCTGGCGATCTCGTCGAGCAGCAGGTTCATGATCCTGCCTTTCGAGGGGGGACGACCCCCCGCGCCCCCCGATTCGCTGCGCTCATGATTTCTGGGCTTCGGCCAGGCGGCGTTCCATCTCGGCGTCGACCAGCGCCTGCGTGACGTTCTGGAGGTCGCCGTCCAGCACCTGGTCGAGGTTGTAGGCCTTGTAGCCGACCCGGTGGTCGGAGATCCGGTTCTCCGGGTAGTTGTAGGTGCGCACCCGCTCGGAGCGGTCCACGGTGCGGACCTGGCTCTTGCGCTCGGCGGAGGCGGCCGCGTCGGCCTCCTCCTGCGCCATCGCCAGCAGCCGGGACCGCAGGATGCGCAGCGCCTGCTCCTTGTTCTGCAGCTGGCTCTTCTCGTTCTGGCAGGAGACGACGACACCGGTCGGCAGGTGCGTGATGCGGACCGCGGAGTCGGTCGTGTTGACGCTCTGCCCGCCCGGCCCGGACGAGCGGTACACGTCGATGCGCAGGTCGTTCGGGTCGACCTGGACGTCGACGTCCTCCGCCTCGGGCGTCACCAGGACGCCGACGGCGCTGGTGTGGATGCGCCCCTGCGACTCGGTCGCGGGCACCCGCTGCACCCGGTGGACGCCGCCCTCGAACTTCAGCCGCGTCCAGACCCCCTCCTCCTGGGCGCCCTTGGCCTTCACCGCGACCGTGACGTCCTTGTAGCCGCCGAGGTCGGAGGGGTGGGAGTCGAGGACCTCGGTCTTCCAGCCGACGCGCTCGGCGTAGCGGAGGTACATCCGCAGCAGGTCGCCGGCGAACAGCGCCGACTCCTCGCCGCCCTCCCCCGCCTTGACCTCCAGGATCACGTCCTTGGCGTCGTTCGGGTCGCGCGGGACGAGCAGCCGCCGCAGCCGCTCCTCCAGCTCCTCGCGGCGCTTCGCGAGGTCTTCGGCCTCGGCGGCGAACGCGGCGTCCTCGCCGGCCAGCTCACGGGCGGCGGCGAGGTCGTCCTCGGTCGAGGCCAGCTCGCGGTGCGTCTCGACGATCGGGCGCAGCTCCGCGTACCGCTTGCCGAGCTTGCGCGCCAGGCTCTGGTCGGCATGGACGGACGGGTCGGCGAGCCGTTCCTCGATGCCCGCGTATTCGCTGATCAGATCGTCGAGATTCACGCTGTGTCCTGGCCCGTTGCGGCGCGGGGACGGCCGCCCCCGCACCGGTTTCGGGCGGCCCGGGGACCTGGAGTCCCCGGGCCGCCCCTGATGTCCGCCGTGCGGCTCGTCCTACTTGTCGGCCTTCTTCTTGCCGAAGCGCTGCTCGAAGCGCGCGACCCGGCCGCCGGTGTCGAGGATCTTCTGCTTGCCCGTGTAGAACGGGTGGCAGTTCGAGCACACGTCCGCGTGGATCACGCCGTTGGCGGCGGTGCTGCGGGTCTCGAAGGTGTTGCCGCACGTACACGTCACGGTCGTGACGACGTAGTTCGGGTGGATGTCGGGCTTCATGGGTTCTCCTCGCTCCAGGCGGTCGCCGGGCGCCCCCGGATCCGCATGGCGAAGCCATGGGAGATGTGGGAGGCGTGAACCGGTACCGCAGCGGTTGCACACCAAGTGTGCCAGATACCCGAACGTGGCGAGGTCACCGGTCATTCCCGATCAAGGGCGCACCCCCGGGCTAGTGCAGCCCGAGGTAGGCCAGCACCGCCATGACGCGGCGGTGTCCGCCCTGCGCGGGCTGCAGGCCCAGCTTCATGAAGATGTTGGAGATGTGCTTCTCGACGGCGCCCTCGGTGACGACGAGGTCCGCGGCGATGGCGCCGTTCGAGCGTCCCTGCGCCATCAGCCCCAGCACCTCGCGCTCGCGCGGGGTCAGCGCCTCCAGCGGGTCGCCGGTGCGGCGCCGGCCCAGCAGCTGGCCGATCACCTCGGGGTCGATGACCGTCCCGCCCGCGGCGATGCGGCGCACCGCGTCGATGAACTCCTCGACGTCCGACACCCGCTCCTTCAGCAGGTAGCCGACGCCCTCGGCGCCGCCGCCGATCAGGTCGGTGGCGTAGCGCTCCTCCACGTACTGGGACAGGACGAGGATCGGCGTGCCCGGGCGGCGCTCCCGGACGGTGAGGGCCGCGCGCAGCCCCTCGTCGGTGAACGAGGGCGGCATCCGGACGTCCACGATGGCGAGGTCGGGGGCGTGCTCCTCGACGATCCCGGGCAGGCCCGGCCCGTCCCCCACGGTCGCCACCGTCTCGATCCCCGCGTCGGCGAGCAGCCGGACGAGCCCTTCCCGCAACAGCACCGAGTCCTCGGCGATCACTACCCGCATCCGGCCATTATCGTGCCCGGCGCGGCGCCGCGCGCCAAGGTCACGCCGCGCGCCCCGGTCACCACGTGCAGGGCAGATCCGCCCGGATGATCGTGGGGCCGCCGGGCGGGCTGTCCACGATCAGCATGCCGTCGATCGTCGCGGCCCGGTCGGCCAGCCCGGCCAGGCCGCCTTCCGGCCGCGCGACCGCGCCGCCCACCCCGTTGTCGATCACCTCGACGACCACCCAGCGGTCCTCGCGGACCACCCGGACGGACGCGCGGGTCGCGCGGGCGTACTTGGCGATGTTGGCCAGCGACTCGGCGACGATGAAGTAGGCGATGCTCTCGACCGCCGCCGGCGGCCGCTCGTCGAGGTCGACCGCCACCTCGACGGGGACGGGGGCGCGCCCGGCGAGCCCGGACAGCGCCGGGTCCAGACCGCGGTCGGTGAGGATCGCCGGGTAGATCCCGCGGGCGAGGTCGCGCAGCTCGGAGATCGCCTCCCGGGTGCCCGCGTGGGCCTGCTCGATCAGCTCCCGCGCGCCCTCGGGGTCCTCGTCGAGCTTGGCGCGGGCGCGCCCGATGTCCATCGCCACGGCCAGCAGCCGCTGCTGCGCCCCGTCGTGCAGGTCGCGCTCGATGCGGCGCCGCTCGAACTCGGCCGCGTCCACCCCGCGGGCCCGGCTGGCCCGCAGGTGCTCGGTCCGCTCGCGCAGCGCCGCGTTCTCCCTCTGCGACGGGCTCGGGCCGAGCATCAGAGCGGCGAACGCGGCGTGCCCCATCGCCATCGCGCGCGTCACGTACATCGCCGGGACGAGGCACGCCAGGCCCAGGAGCGACACCGGCAGCGCCTCGACGGGGTTGCTCGCCCAGTACGAGACCCCGAAGTTGACCTCCGCGCCACCGGCCACCGCCACGATCACCGGGAGGAACAGCAGCGTGCCCGTCCCGGCCCACACCATCGCCGACACGAAGAACTCGCCCAGCGTGATCGGGAGCAGGACCGCGAAGTAGACCAGGTCCTTCCAGGTGGCCGGGTCCCCCGCCATCCCCCTGAGCTTGGACAGCGGGTTGCGGCCCTCCGGCATGCGCCGGTACGGGGCCGGGATGCGGACGCCGAACGCGGCGAGGACGAACCGCCGCTCCAGCACCGCGCCGAACCGCCATGCGACCATCAGCAGCGCCAGCAGCGGCAGGCCCACCCAGATGATCAGCAGCGCGACCGACAGGGACAGCCCGACGGCGAGGACGACGAACCAGCCCAGCCCCCAGGCCAGGCTGACGCCCAGATACAGGGCCGACCGCCACGTCAGCGAGGACTTCGCCATCGCCAGCGGATGCCAGGACCGGTTCATGACGGACGTCCGCCCGTCGTCCGCCCGCGTCGCCGTCGCCCACCGCGCCGCGGCCCACCGGACCGCGCCGCCGCCCGCGGCGCCGGTGTCCTTGCTCAGCTCGCCCACGTCGTCCCTCCGTGCCGCTCCGGCCTGCGCCGGCCCTTCCTGCTCACGTACCGAGCGTGCCGGGCGGGCGGCGAGTCCGCCATGACGTCCGCCGCCCGATCGGAGGTGGGGCTAACCCCACCCCCCCCACGCCGGGCCGCGGACGGCGACGCCCCCGGCCGGAGGACCGGACGGGGGCGTGCGCGGCGCGTCTCAGCGATCGTCGGAGACGGTCGTCTTCTGCACCTGGAGCAGGAACTCGGCGTTGGACTTGGTCTCCTTCATCTTCTCGATGAGGAGCTCCAGCGCCTGCTGCGTGTCGAGCGCGTGCAGCACCCGGCGCAGCTGCCAGACGACCCGCAGCTCCTCCGGAGCCATGAGGATCTCCTCCTTGCGGGTGGAGGACTGGTCGACGTCCACCGCCGGGAAGATCCGCTTGTCCGCGAGCGACCGGTTGAGCTTCAGCTCCATGTTGCCGGTGCCCTTGAACTCCTCGAAGATGACCTCGTCCATGCGGGACCCGGTCTCCACCAGCGCGGTGGCGAGGATCGTCAGCGAGCCGCCGTTCTCGATGTTGCGCGCCGCGCCGAAGAACCGCTTCGGCGGGTACAGCGCGGTCGAGTCGACACCGCCGGACAGGATGCGGCCGGACGCGGGCGCCGCCAGGTTGTAGGCGCGGCCCAGGCGGGTGATCGAGTCGAGCAGCACCACGACGTCGTGACCGAGCTCGACGAGCCGCTTGGCCCGCTCGATGGCCAGCTCCGCGACCGTGGTGTGGTCCTCGGCGGGACGGTCGAAGGTCGAGTGGATGACCTCGCCCTTCACCGTCCGCTGCATGTCGGTGACCTCTTCCGGACGCTCGTCCACGAGGACGACCATCAGGTGGCACTCCGGGTTGTTCTTGGTGATCGCGTTGGCGATCGCCTGGAGCACCATCGTCTTGCCGGCCTTCGGCGGCGACACGATCAGGCCGCGCTGGCCCTTGCCGATCGGCGACACCAGGTCGATGATCCGGGTCGTCAGGATGCCGGCGTCGGACTCCAGGCGCAGCCGCTCCTGCGGGTACAGCGGGGTCAGCTTGGAGAAGTCGACGCGGCCCTTGGCCTGGTCGGGCTCCATCCCGTTGACGGTGTCGAGGCGGACCAGCGCGTTGAACTTCTCGCGCCGCTCGCCCTCGCGCGCCTGCCGGACGGCGCCGGTGATGACGTCGCCCTTGCGCAGCCCGTTCTTGCGGACCTGCGCCAGCGAGACGTACACGTCGTTCGGGCCGGGCAGGTAGCCGGTCGTCCGGACGAAGGCGTAGTTGTCGAGGATGTCGAGGATGCCCGCGACGGGGATGAGGACGTCGTCCTCGGTGATCACCGGCTCCTCGTAGCGCTCGCGGCCGCGGCCGCGGTTGCGCTCCCGGAACCGGCGCCCGCGACGGCCCCGGCCGCTGCCGTCGTCGTCGTCGTGCTGACCGCCGCCGCCCTGGCCACCGCCGCCGCCCTGGCCGCGCTGACGCCCGCCGCCCTGGTCACCGCGGTCGCCGCGGTCGCCGCGCTCACCCCGGTCGCCACGCTCACCGCGCTCGCCACGGTCACCGCGCTCGCCCCGCTCACCCCGGTCGCGGCCTTCGCCACGCTCACCGCGCTCACCGCGCTCGCGGCGCTGCCGCTGGCGTCCGCCGCCCTCGCGGCCCTCGCGGCCCTCACGCCCGTCGCGGTTGCCGTCGCGGCCGCCCTGGGACTCGCCGTCCTCGGCGTTCTGCTCGCGGCCCTGGTCGCGGCTCTGGTCCCGGCCCTGCCGGTCGCCGCGTCCCTCGGAAGCACCCCGGTCCTGCTTCTCGCCCCGCTGCCGACCGCCCTGCCGGTCGGCCTTCTCCTGCTTGTCGCCCTGCACGGCCTTCTCGGCCGTACCGGACTGGCCCGCCGGGCCGGACTGGCCCTCGGACGCGGCCGCGTTCTCGGACGCGGGCGGGGCCGCGGGCGCGGCGTCGGCGATGGTGACCTGCTCGTCGGACACCTCGCGCTTGGCCGCGGCGCGGCCGCGGCGCGGGCGCTCGGCCGTCACCGGGGCAGCGGCTCCCTGCTCGCCCCCCGCCGAGCCCTGCCCCTGACCGCCCTGCTTGTCCTGAATGGCGGCGATGAGCTGGCTCTTGCGCATCCCGGTCGTGCCGGTGATGCCGAGGCTGGACGCGAGCGCCTTGAGCTCGGGGAGCACCATGGCCGACAGGCCGGTGCCGCGGCGGCGCCGGGGGGCGGCGGGCTCCGCGCCGGCCGGAGCGGCGGCGGTTTCCGTGCTGGTTGCGTCCGTAAGGAGTTCGCTGGATTCGCTCACTAAGGGTCCTTCCCAGGGCGCGGGCGTTGGCCGGCGTTCGGCCAGTCGACCCGGTGGTGCGGCCCGGCGGGGGCGCCGGATCGGGCTCCGCTGATCACGATGGAACCGGGATCTGCGTGTTCTGGGCACAGCCAGATGGTGGACGGGACGTTCCGCTCGTGCGTGTCCCCGGTACCGCCACGTCCGAAGTTTCGCTGGAATGCCTGACAACGGGAAGTCACGGTGTCGGGGAGCCTGGTACGCGGGACCGGCACGGCCGGAGGGCCGAAAAGGTGACGCGCGGCTGACGAGCACGCTGCCCCGAACGGGGCATCTGGTGCGGCATTCAGCCTAACATCACCAGGGCACACTGCTATTCCCCAGAGGTCGATGTCTTCGCATTTTACCTAGCTGGATCCTGCCGGACCGGCACCCGGCGACGCAGGTCCCCCGCCCCCGGCGCCGCCGTCAGTCCCGGTCCCGGTAGTCGGATTCTCCGGTCATGACGTGCGCGCCGCGGGTCGCGACGTCCAACGGGTGTTCGTGCCACCCTTTACCCACTGGGCCATCGGTCGAATCAACCCGTGATGCGGTTGTGAAGGCCAGGACAGTGGGACCCGCGCCGGAAATCACCGCCGGAACGCCCGCGTCCCGCAGTCGCGCGACGAGTGCCGCCGATTCGGGCATGGCCGGCGCGCGGTAATCCTGGTGGAGCCGGTCCTCGGTCGCGTCGAGCAGGATGCCGGCGTCCAGGCCGCCGGTGAGGGCCGCGACGAGCAGCGCGGCGCGTCCGGCGTTGGCGGCGGCGTCCCCGTGCGGGACGGTCCCGGGCAGCAGGCCGCGGGCCCGCTCGGTCGCGAGCCGCTGCTCGGGAACGAACGCGACGACCCGCCTGACCTGCGGCTCCAGCCGCACCGACCGGGCGCCGCCCGGCGCCGTCCAGGCGACGGTCAGGCCGCCGGCCAGGCACGGAGCCACGTTGTCGGGATGGCCCTCGATCTCCGTCGCGAGGCGCAGCGCCCCGGCGTCGTCGAGGAGCTTCCCGGCGGGGTGCAGCGCGCGCGCCGCGACGATCCCGGCGACGATCGCGGCGGACGAGGAGCCGAGGCCGCGGCTGTGCGGGATCCGGTTGCGGCACCGCAGCCGGAGCCCCTCCGGCCGCGCGGGACCGGTTCCGGCCAGGTCGTCCAGGACGTCGAAGGTCCGGCGCAACACCCGCACGATCAGGTGCCGCTCGCCGCGGTCGGCGACCTCGGCGCCCTCCCCGTCCACCTCGATGGACAGGCCGCCGTCCGTCGCCTCGACCTCGACGTCGTCGTACAGGGCCAGCGCGAGGCCGAGCGAGTCGAATCCCGGGCCCAGGTTGGCGCTGGTCGCGGGGGTCCGCACCAGCACCGGGCCGTCCTGCCAGCCCACCTCAGGTGAGGCCGAGCTCGGAGGCGGCGGAGTGCGCGTCCACCTTGATGGTCGTCGGCGCGGGCGCCCCGGAGATGGCCCAGTCGGGGTCCTTGAGGCCGTTGCCGGTCACGGTGCAGACGATCCTGGACCCGGCCGCGACCTCGCCCCGCTCGCTCGCCTGGAGCAGGCCGGCGACGCTCGCCGCGGACGCGGGCTCCACGAAGACGCCCTCCTCCCGGGCGAGGAGCCGGTAGGCGGCGAGGATCTGCCGGTCGGTGACCGAGTCGATCGCGCCGCCGGACTCGTCCCGCGCGGCGACCGCCAGGTCCCACGAGGCGGGGTTGCCGATGCGGATCGCGGTGGCGATGGTCTGCGGCTTCAGGACCGGCTCGCCCTTCACGAACGGCGCCGCGCCGCTCGCCTGGAAGCCCAGCATGCGCGGGGTGCGCGAGGCGACGCCGTCCTTGGCGTACTCCTTGTAGCCCATCCAGTACGCGGAGATGTTTCCGGCGTTGCCGACGGGCAGGCAGTGGACGTCGGGCGCGTCGCCGAGCGTGTCCACGATCTCGAACGCGGCCGTCTTCTGGCCCTGCAGCCGGTACTTGTTGACCGAGTTGACCAGCGCCACCGGGTAGTCGACCGACAGCTTGCGCGCCAGTTCGAGGCAGTCGTCGAAGTTGCCGTCCACCTGGAGCAGCCGGGCCCCGTGCACCAGCGCCTGCGCCAGCTTGCCCATCGCGATCTTGCCGTTGGGGACCAGGACCGCGCAGGTCATCCCGGCCCGCACCGCGTACGCGGCCGCGGACGCGGAGGTGTTGCCGGTCGAGGCGCAGATGACGGCCTTGGCGCCGTCCTCGGCGGCCTTGCTGATCGCCATCGTCATGCCGCGGTCCTTGAACGACCCGGTCGGATTGGCGCCCTCGACCTTGAGGAACACCTCGCAACGGGTCATCTGGGAGAGCCGGTGGGCGGGCACCAGGGGGGTCCCGCCCTCCAGGAGGGTCACGACGGGCGTCGCGTCCGTCACCGGAAGCCGGTCGCGGTACTCCTCGATAATGCCGCGCCACGCGCGGGCGTTCGCGTTCACTCGGTCTCCTCGGCTGACCTGCGATGTTCGCCAGGAGTCTACCGGGACGGGCCCCGCCTCACTCGTCCCCTTCGACGCGCATGACGCTCGTCACCCCGCGGACGATCTCCAGCTCGCGCAGGCCCGCCACCGTCGCCGACAGCGCGGCGTCCGGCGCGCGGTGCGTCACGACGACGAGCTGCGCCTCCTCGCCCGAGCCCACCTGCCGGACGGCCTGGATCGACACACCGTGCCTGGCGAACTCCTCGGCGACCGTGGCGAGCACGCCCGCCTCGTCCGTCACGTCCACCTCGATGTAGTAGCGGGTGACGGTCTCGCCCATCGGCAGCACCGGCAGCTTCGCGTACGTGACCTCCACCGGGCCGGGCGTGCCGCCGACCACGTTGCGGGCGACCGCGACGAGGTCGCCGAGGATCGCCGACGCCGTCGGAGCGCCACCGGCCCCCGCCCCGTAGAACATCAGCGAGCCCGCCGACTCCGCCTCGACGAACACCGCGTTGTACGCCTCCCGGACGCTCGCCAGCGGATGCGACCGGGGGATCATCGCCGGGTAGACGCGGACCGACACCCCGCGGCCGTTCCGGCCGTCCCGCGAAGGGATCCGCTCGCAGATGGCCAGGAGCTTGACCACGCAGTCCATGCCCTGGGCGCCCGCCACGTCGGCGGCGCTCACCTCGGTGATGCCCTCGCGGTGGACATCCGCGGCCGTCACCGGCGTGTGGAAGGCCAGCTGCGCCAGGATCGCCGCCTTGGCGGCCGCGTCGAAACCCTCCACGTCGGCCGTCGGATCGGCCTCCGCGTAGCCCAGCGCCTGCGCCTCCTCCAGCGCCTCGTTGAACCCGGCGCCGTGCGTGTCCATCTGGTCGAGGACGTAGTTCGTGGTCCCGTTCACGATGCCGAGCACCCGGTGCACGTGGTCGCCGACCAGGGACTCCCTCAGCGGCCGCAGCAGCGGGATAGCGCCCGCCACGGACGCCTCGTAGTACAGGTCGGCGCCGTACTCCCGCGCCGCCGCGAACAGCGTCGCCCCGTCCTCGGCCAGCAGCGCCTTGTTCGCGGTGATGACCGACTTGCCGGTCTTCATCGCCTCCAGCATCAGCGACCTGGCCGGCTCGATGCCGCCGATCACCTCGATGACGATGTCGACGTCGTCCCTGGTCACCAGCGTCTGCGCGTCCGTGGTCAGCAGCCCCGGGTCGATGCCCGCGCGCACCCGGTCCGGCCGGCGCACCGCGATCCCGGCCAGTTCCAGCGGGGCTCCGACGCGCGCGGCCAGGTCGTCGGCCTGCTCATTCAGCAGCCGGACGACCTCCGTCCCGACCACGCCGCAACCGAGCAGCGCCACGCGCAGTCCGGGTTTCACGCTTCGACCTCCGCATCGAGCCGCAGCAGGTCCTCCGGGCTCTCCCGCCGGACGATCACGCGCGACCTGCCGTCCCTCACCGCCACCACGGCGGGCTTCGGGACATGGTTGTAGTTGCTGGCCATCGACCGACAGTACGCACCGGTCGCCGCCACCGCCACCAGGTCCCCCGCCGCAAGATCTTCGGGGAACCACAGGTCCCGCACCACAATGTCGCCGCTCTCGCAGTGCTTGCCGACAAGCCTACTGAGCATGGGGGCGGCCTCGGACGTCCTGCTGGCCAGTACCCCGGTGTACTCGGCGCCGTACAGCGCCGTGCGCAGGTTGTCGGACATGCCGCCGTCCACCGACACGTACGTGCGCAGGCCCTCGACGTCCTTGACCGTCCCGACCTCGTACAGCGTGACGCCGCCGGGACCGATGATCGCCCGTCCCGGCTCCACGGTCAGCCGCGGCATCGACAGCCCGTACGCCCGGCACTCGCGCGCCACGATGTCGCGCAGCCCGTCCGCGATCGACTTCGGATCGTGCGGCTCCTCGCCCGGCACGTACGCGATGCCGTAGCCGCCGCCGAGGTCCAGCTCCGGAAGCTCGATGCCGTGCTCGTCCCGGATGGCCACCAGCAGCCCGGCCAGCCGGTGCGCGGCCACCTCGAACCCGTCCACCTCGAAGATCTGCGACCCGATGTGGCTGTGCAGCCCGACCAGTTCGAGCTGCCCCAGCCCCAGAACCCGCCTGACCGCCTCCAGCGCCGCCCCGGAACTCCGGGAGAACCCGAACTTCTGGTCGTCGTGCGCGGTGGCGATGAACTCGTGCGTGTGCGCCTCCACCCCCGTGGTGACGCGCACCATCACCTTGGGCCGCACGCCCCTCTCCTGGGCGAGGTACCCCACACGCGCGATCTCCTCGAACGAGTCGAGCACGATCCGCCCGACCCCCACATCCAGGGCCTTCTCCAGCTCCCAGGGCGCCTTGTTGCTCCCGTGCAACGTGATGCGCTCGGTGGGAAAGCCCGCCGCCAGCGCCACCGCGAGCTCGCCCCCGCTGCACACGTCGAGGCCGAGCCCCTCCTCGTTCAGCCACCGCGCGACGGCCGTGCACAGGAACGCCTTGCCCGCATAGTGGACGTCCCCATCATGGAACGCCGCCGCGTACTCCCTCGCGCGGCTCCGGACGTCCTCCTCGTCATAGACGTAGAGGGGCGTCCCGTACTCCTTCGTCAGGTCCCTGACGTCCACTCCCCCGACGGTGAGGACACCGTCCTCACGCTTGGAGTTCCGCGGCCACACGGCGGCCTCAAGCGCGTTGAGGTCCTCCGCCGGCCCCGCCGGATGGTCCTCCGGCAGGACGTCGGCGTGCCGCGGCCCAGCAGGGTGTACTCGACTCATATCCGCTCTCTAGGTGTTTCACCGATCATGTTCAGCCCGTTGCCCAGGACGACCCTGACGGCCTCCGCCAAGCCGACCCGTCCCGCGTGCACCGCCCCGGGCTCCTCATCGCCCACGGGCAGCGCGGGGCAACGCTCGTGCACCTCGTGGTACGCCCCGGCAACGCTCTCCAAGCACAACATCAGGGGCCTGGCGTCGCCTTCCCGCTCCGCCTGAGCGGCCCGCCCGGGAACGTCCCCCAACGCCCCCACGAGCTCCTCCGCACCACCCTCGAACGGCCCGGCCCCGACCCCGAGTTCCCGGGCCCAGCGCCCCACCCAACAGGCCCGCGCATAGGCGTAACGCACCGAGAAGCCGGGATTGTCGAACGTCCGGGGCCACTCGCTCCAGCCGCCCCGCGGCACCCGCGCGACCCCGTAACCAGGATCACGCCGGATGACCTCCACGAGCTCGGGCCCCACCACGACCCTGACGAACCCGGGCCCGGAGACACTCCCCCCGACGCGCCGCGCGATCACCCACGGGTCGACGCCGAGCCTCAGCGCCACCGGACTCTCGAAGACCCCGCCGCCCCGCCCGAAGACCACGACCTCCGCGGGGACCGCGACATCGATCTCCCCCGCGTCCACGGCGTCCCGCACCGCGCGCACGAGAGCGTCCCCTGGAGTCACCCTGGTGAGACTAGCCGACCACTATCTGGACACCGCCGCCAGTTTCCGCACCGTCTGGATCAGCTGGTTGGGGTCGAACGGCTTCGTCACGTACGCGTCGACACCGATCTCGTGCCCCCGCCGCACATCGTGCTCCTGCGCCCGCGCCGTGATCATCACGACCCTGATGTGCGCGGTCCCGGGATCCTCCCGCAGCCGCACCGCGGTCACCCACCCGTCCAGCCGGGGCATCATCACGTCCAGCGTGATCACGTCCGGCCCGACCTCCACCACCTTGTCCAGGCAGTCCCGCCCGTCCACCGCGGTCGACACCTCGAACCCCTCCAGTTGCAGGTTCACGGCGATGAGCTGGCGGATCACCTCGTCATCATCGACGACCAGCACGCGTCCCAGTGGCTCGGTCACGGCCTCGAAGTTAGCCCACCCGACCCCCGGACGCACGGCGAACCTCCCCGTGCGCGTCACCCCGCCAACCCTGGTAACCTCATACCGCGTCGCGCCCCCTTAGCTCAGGGGATAGAGCAACGGCCTCCGGAGCCGTGTGCGCAGGTTCGAATCCTGCAGGGGGCACCTACAAACGATCAGCCGGTTCCCGCGTCCCACCAGCGGAAACCGGCTCTTCTCGTTCCTGGCCCAAGCGACACCAGACGCCACCACAGAACCCGCAAGCCACGGCCCACGTTCCATCTGTGTTCCAGCGCCCGAACTCGCCGTCTACACGCGCGTCTCCCACACGCGGCCGTAACCAGCGCGCGAGAGCGCACCCGGTCACCAGACTCCGAGCGGCATGACGTTCCACGAGAGACGAATGACGGGACGCGTCTGCAACCGCAACGGCTCAAGGTCACCACTCGCGAAGAGCGGGACCAGGCCCTCGTACTCGTCCCGCTTCTCAACGGTGAGGCTCTCCAACCACGGAGCCGGCCAAGCGACATGGTCTCTTCGGCCGCCTCGTGAGGCCGTGTGCACAAGTTGAATCCTGCAGGGAGACTCCTCTCTAAGAGCAGCGAATTCACCTTGCTGACGAGCACGAGAGCTCCAGGACCGGGCGGAATCTCGGTCCAACTGGACCGCGCTCGATGCGTGACGCTGCCCCTGCCGCTCGCTGTCGTCCGTCCACCTCCTTGGGGGCACCGGGAGTGTTTGAACGGGCGTCAAAATGCCTCATCCGGCGTCCGGCAGGTGGCAGTCGCTCTCTCGTAGCGCTACACATTTATTGGTCGTAGACCAGGGTTGTAGGGCGTCGTGGAGAGTGGCGTGAGGGGGCGGCCTCGGCCCTTTTCCTCACGAGGCGGCGTAGCTCGGCAGAGCGTTTTCTTTTCGTCAGTGGACGACGCGGTAGGAGATGTGGGTTGCCGCGGGGGTGGCTATCACCCGGGTGCGTTCGAGGGGGATCGAGGAGGCGAGCGCGCCGAACAACGGTGTTCCGCCGCCGACCAGGACCGGGACCACATGGACGCGGATCTCGTCGACCAGGCCGAGCGGGAGTGCCTGCTGCATGACGGTCGCGCCGTGCAGGCCGACGACCTTGTCGCCCGCCGCCCTCTTGGCCTGCTCGATCGCGCTGGCCACCCCGTCGGTGACGAAGGTGAACACGGGCGGGTACGACTTGGTCGGCGCCTGGTGAGTGACCACGAAGCACGGGACGTCGCCCATCGGGCCGCCCTCGCCCCAGCCGCCATCCCCCTCGTTCTTCTCGAAGGACTTCCGGCCCATCACCACCGCACCCCAGTTTGCGATCACCTGGCCCAGGATGGCCCAGTCCTCGTCGGTCGCCTGGTCGGACATCCACTTGTGCAGCATCCAGGCACCGTCGCCGAACGGGTTCTCGCGGCTGTCGTTCGGGCCGGTGACATACCCGTCGAGCGAGACGGACATGTCGCAGATCACTTGTGCCATGGGTAGTGCCCTCCATCTGCCGGTGTTCCCAAGGTCTGTTGTGCTTTGTACGACTCGGCGTGCCGGTCGAACTCATCGGTGACCTGGTGCTGGCGGCGGGGCTTGGTTGTTAGGTGGTGGGGTCGTTGGGGAAGGTTTTGGCTACCATTTTTCGGACTTGGGCGTAGAGGGTTGCGTGTGGCGATGGGTCCAAGCCTTCGGCCCGGAACACTGCTTTTGTGAAGGCGTCCACGTCGGCTGGCGGCGAGTCGCATAGCGCGGCTTGTTCCTGCGGCGGCAGGCAGAAGCCGAGGTCTATGCAGAGGTCACGGAGCAAGTGAGCGATGTCCTCGCGGGACAGCTTCGCTGAGTCCACGGCTCTACGGTGACACACCGTGCGCGGTCCGGTTCAGGGCCTTGGCCATGCACTACGTCTTTCCTCCGGTGAGTTCCTCCGACCCTCATGGGTCGTCTTCCGCGTGCGAGACTTGGCGCGTGATCGATCGTTGGGGCGAGATCGACGAGTACATCGTGCGGCATCGGATCCTTCCCGCCATCGTGATCTTGCATGAGGAGTACGGCTACAGCATTCATGAGGCGATCGACGCGTTCGACGTCCGGTACAGGCTGCTTCGGGAGACCAGGCCGGGTGATTTCACCGTGAGCCGCGAGGAGTACGGCAGGCATTTCTATAGCTGATGAGGTCGGCGTCACTCGTCATTCGGGGTGGGTTTTCTGTGGAGGATCAGGAGGGCTCTGTCGTCTGTGAGTTTGCCTTGGGAGTACTGCTCCAGGTCGTGGTTGACGGTGGGGGCCATCTCGTTGGGAGGTAGGTCTTTCCAGGTGGGGAGGCGGGCTTCTAGGGGGTAGAAGGCGCCGGCGGGGTCGCGGGTTTCGGTGACGCCGTCGGTGCACAGGAGGAGTGTGGAGTCGGTTGGGAAGTCGAAGGTTGTAACGTTTCGTGGTTCTGGGCTTAGGGAGGCCAGGCCCAGTGGCAGGGACGCCTCTCCTAGGGGTACCTGGCCTGTTTGCCGGGCGGTCAGTAGGTAGGGCGGGATGTGACCGCAGTTGATGGCTTGGGCCGTTGTCTGCGTGATGCCCAGGACGAGCGCTGTGACGAATCGTTGTTCTTCACCCGTCTGGGCGACGAACGAGTTGTGCCGCAGGACCGAGTTCTCCAGGGCGTTCACGAGGGCGGTGAGTGTGGGCGCTACCAGGGCCGCCTCGCGGAACGAGCTGAGGACCGCGAAGGCCGCGCTGATGGCGGGGAGGCCCTTGCCCTGGACGTCGGCGATGAGGACGCGGCTTCCGTACGGCGTCGGCATGGCCTCGTAGACGTCGCCGCCGACCATGCTGTCCTCCTCGACCGGCTCGTAGAGGCCGTGGACGAGGAGTTCGCCGGTGACGAGGGGGAACGGGCGCAGGATCTGGCGCTGGAGGGCGGCCGCCGCGGAGCGGAGCCGGCTGATCTCCTTTTCCTGGCGGATGCGGCGGACCGCCTGGATCACGCTCAGGCCGTCGAGCGCGACGGCGAAGGCGATCACGCTCGCGTTGGCGGCGGCGGACGGCAGCGGGCTGCGGATCAGGGAGCCGGCGATGACCAGGATCGTCCACACGGAGGCGACCGCGGTCTGCCGGACGGTGCCGCGGCCGGCGATCAGCGTGGGCAGGAAGATCAGGAACGGGGCCAGGCCGGTCTCCCTGCCGAGCGCGAGGCCGGTCACGGCGAGGGCCGCCGTGATCCCCACCAGCCATCCCGCCACGACCCGCCAGGTGAGGCCGCCCCGTCCCGCGGCGGCGTCCGGATCCTCCGAGATGCCCATCTCCTGTCCCACCGAGAGCCGTCCCTGTTGTGATCATTAGATCACGCAGGGTGGTTTCGGATCCGGGGCCCGGTGGTTCGGCGCCGGCGACACCGCGCCGACGCCGAACCGGGCTTGGTCACTCCGCGTAGGGCTGGTCCTCGCCCTGGGCGCTGTAGCCGAGGCTCCAGATGTAGCCCTCCGGGTCGGCGAAGGTGCCGCCGTACCCGCCCCACGGCAGGGCGCCGGCGGGCTTGAGGATCGTGGCGCCGGCCTTCTCGGCCTCCGCCATGACCTCGTCGACGCGCGCCTCGCTGCGGACGACGTAGGTGAGCACCAGGCCGCTGAAGCCGCTGCCGTCCGCGCTGGTGCCGACCTGGTCGGCCAGGCCGTCGCGGCCGTAGAAGCCGACGGGCGAGGCACCGTCCGACTCGAAGAACACCGAGATGCCGTAGTCGTTCTGGATCTTCCAGCCGAGACCCTCGGTGTAGAACCGCTTGGCCCGCTCCATGTCCCGGACGCCCAGCAGGATCGAACTCACGTGCGCCTTCATGTCGTGTCCCCTCGTGTGCGCGATGGTCGCATCGGCGGTGGGTGGGCCTGTCGGCCACCTGCTTCCGCCTTCGTGAACATCACGCTACGTAGGGACGGGAGGCCGGCGCTTCTCGATTCCTGATCGATCCTCAGGAGTGGAGGTCGAGGGCCGCGCGGATGATCGAGTCGGTGTCGATGCCGTGGTGGCGGTGGACGTCTTCTATGGAGCCGGACTGGCCGAAGGTGGTGACACCCAGGGTCGTGCAGGGGACGTTGTTCACGCCGGCCAGGAAGGCCAGGGTGTGGGGGTGGCCGTCCAGGACGGTGACGAGCGGGGTGGCGCGGGACGCGGGGAACGCCTGGTCCAGGATCCAGTTCGGGCCGTCGTCCTGGCCCTGTCGGGAGCGGAGAGCCTGGAAGAGCAGGCCGGGGCTGGTCACGCAGACCACGTCCGCGCCCACTCCCGCCTGCTCCAGGCGGTCGGCGGCGGCCATGGCCTCGGGGACGAGGGCGCCCATCGCCGCGATGGTGACGGCGGGACGGGCGGAGCGGCGCAGCGGGTAAGCGCCGGCGATCACCTGGCGGCGGCGACGTTCGCGGGCGGCGGGGTCGACGGGGACGTCCGCGAGGGTCTGGTCGACCGGGCGGGTCGACAGGCGCAGGTAGGCGGAGCCGCCGCCCGGCCGGCCGAGGCGGGCCATGCTCGCGAGCAGCGTCCATTCGGTGTCGAGGACGAACGCGGGCTCGTAGGCGACGCAGCCCGGCTGCTCGACGCCGATCGACGGGGTGACGATGGACTGGTGCGCGCCGCCCTCGGGGGCCAGCGTGACCCCGGACGGGGTGCCGATCAGGATCGACTGGCCGCCCGCGTAGATGCCGAACGACCAGGGTTCGAGCGCGCGGCCGACGAACGGGTCGTACAGGACGCCGATCGGGAGCAGGGGACGGTTCCAGCGGCTCCAGGTGGCGCCGAGTTCGCCGAGGAGGCCGACGAGGTTGGTCTCGGCGATGCCGAGTTCGATGTGCTGGCCCGCCGGGCCTTCCCGCCAGTGCAGGATCGTCTCGCCGTCGTCGGCGAACCAGTCGCGGCGTTCGGAGGTCGACCAGACGCCGGCCTTGTTCACCCAGCCGCCGAGGTTGGTGCTGGAGCTGACGTCCGGGCTGACGGTGACGACGCGGGCGGCGGCGTCGGGGGCCTCGCGGGTGAGGTCGAGGAGGAGGCGGCCGAGGGCGGCCTGGGTGGTGGCGGTGCCCTTGGGGGTGCGGCCGATGTCGTCCGGCACCGGGGGCGGGGCCTGCGGGGCGGCGGGGGTCCGGCGCAGGCGTGCGGCCGTTTCGGCGCACAGGCGCGCGGCCTGCGACCCTTCGCCGAATCGGGCCCAGGGGGCGTCCGGGTCGGCGCCCAGGCGGGGCGCGAGCTCGGCGATCTGGTCGGCGGTGAGGAGGGAGGAGTGGTTCTGGGGGTGGCCCTCGCTGGGCAGGCCGTGGCCCTTGACCGTGTACGCGAAGATCACGGTCGGCCGGGTGTCGTCGATGGCGTCGAAGGCCTCGGCGAGGGTGCCGAAGTCGTGGCCGCCCAGGTTGCGCAGGGCCGCGAGGAGGGTGGCGTCGTCGAGTTCCGCGATCAGGCGGGCGACGGGCTCGCTGCCGCCGGGGAGGCGGTCGCGGAGTTCGGCGGCGTCGCAGCGCAGGAGGCGCTGGTACTCGGGGTTGGGCATCGCGTCGATGCGGGCGCGCAGGTCCTCGCCGCCGGGGCGCTCGAACAGCTCGGTGAGCAGGCGGCCGTACTTCAGCGTCAGCACCTGCCAGCCCGCGGCGGCGAACATGCCCTTCAACCGGTGCGCGGCCAGGTACGGCACGACGCGGTCGAGGGACTGCCGGTTGAGGTCGACGATCCACACGATCTCGCCCAGTTCGGCGACGCCCGGGTCGAGGATCGCCTCCCAGACGGCGCCCTCGTCCAGTTCGGCGTCGCCGACCAGGGAGTACTGGCGCCCGGCGGGCGCGCCCTCCACGTACCGGCGGGCGACCGCGCCCCAGATCGGCGCGGTGGCTCCGATGCCCACCGATCCGGTGGAGTAGTCGACCGGGTCGGGATCCTTGGTGCGGCTCGGGTAGCTCTGGAGTCCGCCGAACTCGCGCAGCGTCGTCAGGTACCGCTCGTCCAGCTCGCCGAGCAGGTAGTTGATCGCGTGCAGGACGGGGGACGCGTGCGGCTTGACCGAGACGCGGTCCTGCGGCCCGAGGTGGCGGAACCACAGCGCCGTCATGATGGACGCGATCGACGCCGAGGACGCCTGGTGGCCGCCCACCTTCAGCCCGGACGGGTTGGGCCGGACGCGGTTGGCGTGGTGCACGATCGCCGTGGACAGCCACAGCACCCGCCGCTCGACCTCCTCCAGCACGCCGGAGTGCGTGGCCGTCGCCACCGGATCGTTCATCGTCGGCTCCTTTGCCTCAGCGCCAGGGCGGGGTCAGGTCGACGGAGATCGACTGGATCTCCGTGACGGCCTCCGCGATGTAGCGGCCGCCCAGCCGGCCGTGACCGCTGTCGGTGCCCGGCGCACCGCCGAACGGCAGATGCAGCTCCCAGTAGTTGCTGGTGTCGTTGACGGTGACCTGTCCCGCGCGGAGCCGGCCGGCCACCGCCAGGGTACGGTCCAGATCGCGTCCGAAGACCGCCGAGCTCAGCCCGTACCGGCCGCGGTTCGCGGCGGCGAGGATCGCCTCGGTGTCGTCGGCGACCCGCAGCACCGGCGCCAGCGGGCCGAACGTCTCCTCGCCCAGGGGCCGCGGCGTCCGCGTCCAGCCCGACCAGGACGGTGGGACGCCAGAACAGGTCGGTGGGGCGGTCCGGCAGGGGGGCGCCGCAGAACGCCGTCCGGCCGCCGCGCGCCAGGGCGTCGGCGACGTGCCGGGCCATCGCGTCGGCCACGCCGCGCGTGTGCACCGGCCCCATGGTGGTGCCCGCCTCGAAGGGCGACCCGACCACCTCGCGCCGGGCCTCCTCGACCAGGCGTTCCTCCAGCTCGGCCGCGACCGATGCGGCGGCGATGACGCGTCCCGCCGCCGAGCAGGACTGGCCCGAGTTGGCGAACGCGTCGGCACCAACTTCGTCTTCCTCGATCTGGCTTCGCTCGGGCTCGACCGCGAGGGCGCCCGGGACCGCCTGCGCTCCCACGGCGTGCTGTGGTCCAACGCCCACCACCCCACCGTCCTGCGCGCCGTCACCCATCTCGGCCACTCCGAAGCGGACCTCCGCACCGCCGCGGCCCGGACCGTCGAGGCCCTGTCGAAGGAGTCGTGACGGCGCGGCCCTAGCCGGCCGGGGCCGCGGTGACGAGGTCCAGGGAGGCGCGGACGGCGGCGGGCAGGTCGCGCAGGCGGTGGAGCGGGAGTTCCACCAGGGTGACGTCCCGCGCCCAGGGAGCGGCGTCGGCCACGATCGCGCGGGCCTGCCGCTTGGTCAGGCCCGCGTGCGCGTCGAGCAGGGCGTCGCGCCAGACGTTGGCGACCTTCCCGTGCGCCCGGTCCAGGATCGCGCGCACGATCCGCTGGGTCTCGTCGGCCGTGCCGGACGGGGTGCGCACCGCCTCCACGACCGAGCCGCGCCGGGTCAGCTCGTAAACGGCCGCGAGCGAGGCGGCCTCGTCCGCGAGGTCGCCGGGAGCCTCGGAGAGGAACACCCGGACGTGCTCGGCGCGCGTGGCCAGCAGCACGCGGACCAGCGCGCCCTCCAGCCCCGGGGGCAGCGCGACGGCCGCGTGCCGCACCCGCGCGGCGTACGGCTTGGCCAGCCAGGTCGTCAGCCGCACGCGCGGCACCTGCGGGAGCACCTGCTTGGGCCAGTCTCCGACCAGGACGTCCGGGTGGAGGTCGGCGACGTTGGGCGACGCCCCCTCCGCCGTCCGGGCTTCGACCGCCTGGGGCCCCTGGGTGTAGATGGCGGTGGCGAACCGGTCGGCGCGGGCGGCCGCGGCCGGCAGGCTCTTGCCGGTCGGCCGCAGGACGTACAGGTCGGCGCGCGAACCGATCGCCTCCGCGCCGAAGTAGCTGTTGAAGTCCGGGTAGACGGCTTCGCTCACGAGGTTCAGATCCTGCAGCGCCTGCTGGACCTTCAGCGCGAGCATCGGAGTGCGGTCGCTCGCCCCGTAGGCGAGCAGGACCCGGCCCTGCCCCTGGTCCCGCAGCCCCTGAACAGCTCGCGCCACGAACAGCCCGACGCCCTCCGGCGTGTACGGAGGATCGGTCACCGCCAGGTCGGCGTACTCGACGGCCGACGCCGGAAGCCCCAGCCTCAGATCCGCCCAGCGGGTGCGCACGTCCAGCCCGAGTTCGGCGGCGCACTCGTCAATGTAGGCCAGGATCCGCTCGTCGACGTCCACGACGGTCGTTTGCACGCCCGGGTGCACCAGCCCGACGGCCAGCGAGGTCAGATCGTGGTCGCCCACGCACAGCAGGCGCGTGCCCGGCAGCCAGAACCGCGCCCCCAGGAGCAGGGCCCGCCGCACCACCGTCTCCGGCGTGGCCGACACGTGGTCCAGGACGTGCCGCGCCCGCGGCGCCCGCTCGATCAGCCCGGCCACCCGCTCCACCACGGCGGTGTACTCGGGCAGCAGGTGCCCCACCGGGTCGGCCGGGTCGAGCGGGCGGTACCCGGTGCGCAGCGACTCGGCGATCTCGGCGCCCTGCTCCGGGGTGAGGCGGAACCGGTCGCCGCCGGCGTGCTCCAGCGAGAGCCCGGCCAGCAGCGACTCCACCGAACGCCGCGGCGCGCCCGTCTCCCGGACCAGCTCGCCGAGCGTCCGCCAGCGCCGGTCAGCCAGCAGGCTCAGCGCGGCGTGGATCCGCCGGGGATCCATGTCCGCCGCGACCGGCGGCCCTGTCGGTGCTCCCCCATCAACCACCCGCGAATGCTACCGGCGTGCGGGCCCGCGCGAATTCGCCGCGACGTCGCCGAAGATTCACGCGGCCACCTCTGGTCACGATGAGCACTTCTGTCGCTACTTTGAGTAGCGTAGGTTCGTGGTATGCCCCTTCCCACAGAGCCCATCGGCAGCATCCCGCGTCCCCGGGAACTCCTCACCGCCGCGCCGTCCGAGCTGGCCGCCGCCCAGGAGCGCGCCGTGCGCGAGACCCTCCGCCGGCTGGAGGAGCTCGGCTCCCCGGTGGTGACCGACGGTGAGCAGTCCAAGCCGAGTTTCGCCACCTACCCGATCGCGGGCCTGGCCGACCTGGCCCCCGACGGCGCGGTGATCCCGTTCGCCGACGGGCACCAGCGGCAGCTGCCGCGGCTGACGGCGGGCCCGTTCCGCTACACCGGCCACGCCGTGGACTACCTGCGGGCCGCCCAGCGCCACGCGACGGCGCCGGTCAAGCAGGCCGTGATCGCGCCGTCGGCGCTGAGCCTGCTGTACCCGGCCGACGGCATCGACGGCTACCCGCGCGAGATGTTCCTCGACGACCTGGTCGACGAGGCCGAGGCCGACATCCGCTCCTGCCTGGACGCGGGCGCCCACGTGGTGCAGCTCGACTTCACCGAGGGGCGGCTGTCGCTCAAGCTCGACCCCAGCGGCGGCGTGCTGGACGCCTTCATCGCGCTCAACAACCGGGTCCTGGAGCGCTTCTCCTCCGACGAGCGCGCCCGGATCGGCGTGCACGTGTGCCCGGGCGGCGACCTCGACTCCACTCACAGCCTCGACGTCGACTACGCGGGGCTGCTGCCCAAGCTCTTCGAGCTCAAGGCCGGCGCCTTCTACCTCCAGCTGGCCAGCGAACCCGACCCCGACCGGATCCTGGCCATCGTCGCCGCCCACCTGCCCGCGGACGCCCGCGTCTTCGTCGGCGTCGTCGACCCCATCGACCCCCGCGTGGAGACGCCCGAGCAGATCCGCGACCGCGTCCTCGCCGCCGCCCGCCACCTGCCCGTCGACCGCCTCGGCACCTGCGACGACTGCGGCTTCTCCCCGTTCGCCGACGACACCTCCACGTCCCGCGACACGGCCTTCGCGAAGATAGCCGCCCGCGTGGAGGGCACGGCCCTGGCCGCCGCCGAACTGGGCGTCTGACCGCCCTGGAGCCCTGCTTCCCCTGAGCGCCCTCGCGGAGGTGCGTTCAGGGGAAGTCGCGGCGGTCATCGGGAAGCGCGCTCTGTGGGGGCGTCCGACGGCGGCGGGGTGCGGATGAGGAGCATCACCACGACGGCGACGGTGGTCAGGGCCAGGGCCGAGACGGTCGCACCGGCGGTGTAGCCGTGCACGAGGGCGCTCACCCGCGGGGCGCCCGGGCCGTGCTCGCGCAGGTAGCCCGCCGTCGCGCCGATCGCGACGGTGTTGACGACGGCGGTCCCGATCGAGCCGCCCATCTGGGACGCGGCGTTGACGACGGCGGCGGCGACGCCGGCCTCGCGCGGGGAGACGCCCGCGGTCGCCAGCGAGAACGCGGGCGGGAACGCGGCGCCCATGCCGAGCCCGAGCAGGATCTCGACCGGGACGACGGCGGTGGCGTAGCCGCTGCCCGCGCCGAGCCTGGTCAGGATGGCCAGCCCGGCCGCGGCGGTGAGCAGGCCCCCGGCGATCAGCAGCCGGGCGGGCACCCGCCTGATGAGCAGGGCGCCGACCAGGTAGCCGCTCGCGGAGTTCGCGACGGCCATCGGCAGGAACGCCAGCCCGGTGCGCATCGGCGAGAAGTGCGCGACCACCTGGAGGTAGTAGGTCAGCGTGAGGAAGACCCCGAAGGCGCCGACGACCGCGGTGGCCACCGCGAGGTAGGCGCCCGCCCGGTTGCGGTCGGCGAGGATCCGCAGCGGTAGCAGCGGCGCACCGTGCCGGGCCTGGCGCACGACGAACAGGGCGAGCGCCAGGACGCCGGCCGCGAGCGGCGCGGTGGTCTGCCACGCGTCCCAGCCGTGCGGGGCGGCCTGGCCCGCGCCGTACACGACGGCGGCCAGTCCGCCGGTGACGAGGACGGCGGAGATCCAGTCGAGGCGCGACCCGGGGAAGCCGGGCGGCGCCGGAAGGACGATCCGTCCCGCCACCGAGGCGGCCGCGGCGATCGCGACGTTGACGTAGAGGCACCAGCGCCAGTCGGCGTACTGGGTGAGCGCGCCGCCGAGCAGCAGCCCGACCGCCGCGCCGCTGCTGGCCACGGCGCCGTACACGCCGAACGCCTTCGCGCGCTCCTTGGGTTCGGTGAAGGTCACCGCCAGCAGGGACAGGGCGGTCGGCGCGAGGAGCGCGGCGAACGCCCCCTGCAGGGCGCGCCCGACCACGAGGACCCCGAAGCCCGGGGCGGCCCCGGCGATCATCGAGGCGATCGCGAATCCGGCCAGCCCGGCCAGGAAGCTGCGGCGCCGCCCGACCAGGTCGGCGATCCGGCCGCCGAGCAGGAGCAGCCCGGCGAAGGAGAGGGTGTAGGCGGTGATCACCCACTGCCGGTCGGCGTCGCCGAAGCCGAGCGCGTGCTGGGCCGTCGGCAGCGCGATGTTCACGATCGTGGCGTCGAGCGCGATCATCAGCTGCGCGACGGCGATGACGACCAGCGCCGCCCAGCGCCGGTTCGGGGTGCCCGCGGACGGGCCGGACGCGGTCCGCGCCGTGATGGCGGTCATGGAACCCACCTCCCAATAAATGAAGGGTTCTCCTCCGGATAATAACTGGAGGTTTCTCCTCCGTCTAGAGGTGACCTTGCCCTCCCTGGGAGGTTTCAGTAGCTTTGCCCCTTCAAGGCGTCTGCCAGGCGTTTTGTCCCACTCCGGTGGGGCGGGGTGCCATCCCCGCGCGCCAAGGCCCGAGACCCCTCATCGATCGGGCCCCACATCGTCAGAGCCGCTGTCTCCCAGCGGCACCCGCCGAGTCCGCCGTGGCGCGGAGCCGGGGACCCAACCCGCACTGGGGTGAATCGGCCTGTTCTCGGGCCGTAGGGCGACTTCCACGTCCGAACCCGTCAGCTAACCCGGTAGGCGGCACATGGAAGCAAGGAGCCCCCCTTGAAAGGCAAGCAGAGCAAGCGGTCGCGCGTCCTCCGGCCCGGCCCCTGGGCCACGGTCACGCTGACAGGCCTCGCCGTCTTCGGCGTGACGGCGGCAGTGCCGACGACCTTGCAGCACGCGTCCACCGAGAACGTCGCCGCCGTCCAGACCGTGCCGCAGCAGCGGACCGCGGGGCAGCAGGCCGCGCCGCGGAAGGCGGCACCGCAGGAGCAGGTCAGGGCCCAGGCCGAGGTCCTGAAGGAGTTCAAGGCACCGGCGAAGGCCGAGCCGTCCACGAAGACCAAGACCAAGAAGCAGGCCGCCGAGCCCGTGCCGGACGAGCGGTCCAAGGTCATCAAGCGGGCGGAGACCTGGCATCCGCACTCCGACGAGCGGGTCCCCTACAGCCAGACGAGCACGCACAACGGCTACCGCACCGACTGCTCGGGCTTCGTGTCCATGGCGCTCGGCCTGCCCAAGCCCGGGACGAACACCGTCGGCCTCACCTCGTCGCGGTACACCGAGCGCATCGAGATGTCCGGGCTGAAGAAGGGCGACCTCGTCATGGACGCCCTCGGCAGCAACACCACGCGGCACGTCGTCATCTTCGAGAAGTGGGCCGACAAGGAGCACTCGTCGTACTGGGCCTACGAGCAGCGCGGCCGGTACGGAACCGACCACCGGACGCTCGACTACGGGCTGTCCTCGGACGACGAGTACAAGGCGTACCGGCCGACGTCCCTCAAGTAGGCCGGCGGGAGATGCCCGGCATCGGCTCATCGCCGGTGCCGGGCGGAACGGGCCGAGGAGCGGGACGGGTCAGACCGAGCGGACGGCCCGCAGGGACTCCTTCAGGGAACCGAGGGTCGAGAAGACGGCCGTGGGTTCGTAGCCGCAGTGGGCCATGCAGTTGGCGCAGCGGGAGTCGCGTCCCCGTCCGTAGGAGTCCCAGTCGGTCTCGTCCAGGAGTTCCTGGTAGGTCTGCGCGTAGCCGTCCGACATCAAATAGCAGGGACGCTGCCAGCCGAAGAGCGAGTAGGACGGGATCGCCCAGGCCGTGCAGGGGAAGTCGACCTTGCCTTCCAGGAAGTCCAGGAACAGGGGCGAGTGGTTGAAGCGCCACCGCTTGCGGTTGCCGCCCCCGAACGCCTTGCGGAACAGCTCCCGCGTCTCCTGGACGCCGAGGAAGTGGTCCTGGTCGGGCGCCTTGTCGTAGGCGTAGCCGGGCGAGATCATCATCTCGTCGACCCGGAGGTCGTCGTTGAGGTAGTTCATGACGTCGATGACGGTCTGCGGCGTGTCCGTATTGAAGATCGTCGTGTTGGTCGTGACGCGGAACCCGCGCCGCTTGCATTCCTTGACGGCCGCGACGGCCTCGTCGAACACTCCCTCCTTGCAGACGGACTCGTCGTGGCGTTCCCGCAGGCCGTCGATGTGCACCGCCCAGGCGAAGTACGGCGACGGCGTGAACTTGTCGAGCTTCTTGGGGATGAGCAAGGCGTTCGTGCACAGGAAGACGAACTTCTTGCGCCGGACGAGTTCCTTCACCAGCTCGTCGATCTGCGGGTGCATGAGCGGCTCGCCGCCCGCGATGGAGACCATCGGCGCCCCGCACTCCTCGATGGCGGCGAGGGCCTGCTCCACCGGCATGCGTTTCTTCAGCACGTCGTGCGGGTGCTGGATCTTCCCGCAGCCGGCGCAGGCGAGGTTGCAGGCGAACAGGGGCTCCAGCTCGACGATGAGCGGGAACTTCTCCCGGCCGCGCAGCTTGTTGCGCAGAATGTAGCCCCCGATGCGAAGGCTCTGGCGGAGCGGCATGCTCATGGTGTCCGGACCTCCTTGTGCAGGGTGGACCCGGCGGCCTTCACCGGACCGCGCGCCCGCCTCACGCCGCACCGTCCAGGTAGCGGCCGAGGGCGCTCACGGGGAAGACCAGCCGGTACAGGTGGTAGTTGATGTAGAAGTCGCCGGGGAAGCCGGTGCCGGTGAACAGGTCCTCGTCCCAGGTGCCGTCCGGCCGCTGGTGGTCGACGAGCCACCGCACGCCCGCCTCCACGGCCGGGGTGCGCTCGCCCGCGGCCAGCAGCGCCAGCAGCGCCCAGGCCGTCTGCGACGGGGTGGACTCTCCCCGCCCGATCCACGCGGGGTCGTCGTAGGAGCGCAGGTCCTCGCCCCAGCCGCCGTCCGGGTTCTGGTGGTCCTCCAGCCAGACGACGGCGCGCCGGATCGCGGGCTTGCCGGGGCCGACCCCGGCCGCGACGAGCGCGGGCACCACGCCGCCCGTCCCGTAGACGTGGTTCGCGCCCCAGCGCCCGAACCACGAGCCGTCCGCCTCCTGCGCCCTGAGCAGCCACACGACGGCGCGCCTGACCACGGCCGACTCCGCGAGGCCCTCCTTCGACAGCGCCTCGACGACATGGGCGGTGACGTCGGCGGACGGCGGGTCGATGACGGCGCCGAAGTCGCAGAAGGGCAGCTTCGTGCACAGCTCGCGGGTGTTGTCGGCGTCGAAGGCGCCGAAGCCCCCGTCGCGCGACGCCATCCCCTCCAGCCAGCGAACGGCCCGCCTGATCGGCTCCTCCGCCTCCGGTAAGGCGACCCTGCGCAGCGCGAGGATCGCCTCGGCGGTGTCGTCGGTGTCGGGGTAGACGTCATTGTCGAACTCGAACGCCCAGCCGCCCGGCGGGACGTCCGGCCGCTTCACCGCCCAGTCCCCCGGACCGCGGACCTCCTCGCCGGCGACCCATCCGGCCGCCCGCAGCAGGGCGGGGTGGTCGGCGGCCACGCCCGCGTCGGCGAGCGCGTTCATGGCGAGCACCGTGTCCCAGACGGGCGACTGGCACGCCTCGAGGCGCCGCCCCCTCCCGTCGCGGATCGTGAAGCGTTCGAGCCCGTCCAGGCCGCGCCTGATGACCGGATGGTCGAGGCCGTAGCCGAGCTCGTGCAGCGCCATCAGCGAGTACACCCACGGCGGCTGGATCCCGCCCCAGCAGCCGTCGGCCTCCTGCCTGGCGATGATCCAGTCGGCCGCCCGGCGCAGCGCCGCCCGGCGCAGCGGGCGCACCGGCCGCTTCTCGTACACGTGCAGGACCCGGTCGAGGGCGTTGAACGCGGCCCCCCAGCCCCGGGCGTCCCGGGCCGGCATGACGCCGCGGCGCAGTTCGGGCAGGTCGAACGGCAGCGCCCGGACGGGGCGCAGCGACCCGAGGATCGTCAGCGGGACGATCGTCTGCCGCGCCCAGCACGCCCAGTCGTAGACGTTCAGCGGGACGCGGCTCGGCAGGAGCACCAGCTCGGGCGGCATGACCGGCAGGTCGTCCCAGGACCACTGCCCGAACAGCGCCAGCCAGAAGCGGGTGAAGACGCGGCTGCCCTCGATCCCGCCCGCCTCCCGCACGTACGCGGCGGCCCTGCGCATGTGCCCGGCGTCCACCGGGTCGCCGGCGAACCGCAGCGCGACGTACGCCTCGATCGTCGTGGACAGGTCGGCCGGGCCGCCGTGGAAGTTGGCCCACGTACCGTCTGCGCGCTGCCGCGAGCGGATCCAGCGCGCCGCGTCCTTGGTGTCGGCGTCGGAGCGGATGCCGAGGAACTGGCGGAGCAGCAGGTCCTCGGCGTCCATGGTGACGTTGGTCTCCAGCTCGCCCTTCCACCAACCCTCGGGCGACTGCAGGCCGAGCAGGTGGTCGCGGGCGGCCTCGACCGCGGCGGCGGCCGCGCCCGTGAGCCCGGACACGTCGGTGGTGGTCATGCGGCGCTTCCCTTCTCCCCGGCGCGGCGGGGTCAGTGGTCCCGGGAGGTGACGAACAGCGCGATGTCGCGGAACTCGGCGGCCACGGGACCGTCCATGCCCGAGTCGTCGAGGTGGCGCCCGGCTGCGGCGACGCGGCGGTCGGCCTCGGCGGCGGCCCAGTCGCGCCCGCCCGCCGCCTCGACGAGCCGGGCCATCTCCCGCAGGGCGTCCTCGGACGGCGGCCCGGGGTCGGCGTACAGGGCGGCGAGCCGGCGCGACTCGGGACGCCCGGCGTTCAGCGCGTACACGACCGGCAGCGACTTCTTGCGCGCCCGCAGGTCGGCCAGGACGGGCTTGCCTGTCGTGTCCGGGCTCCCCCAGATGCCGAGCAGGTCGTCGACGAGCTGGAACGCCAGGCCCGTCTCGGCGCCGAACCCGGTGAGGCCGGCGACGAGGCGGGTGGGGCCCTCGGCCAGCATCGCCCCGATCGAGCAGGCGCAGGCGAGCAGCGCGCCCGTCTTGTCCGCCGCCATCGCCAGGCACTCGCCGAGGGCCACGTCGTCGCGCTGCTCGAACCCGATGTCGAGCGCCTGGCCCGTGATGAGCCGCTGCGTGGCGGCGGTCAGCGCGCGCGCCGCCCGGTGGGCGCCGCGCGTCCGCCGCTCCAGGAGCAGGTTCTCCGCCAGCGCCATCAGCGCGTCGCCGCCGAGGATGGCGGCGGACGGGCCGAACACCGTCCACGCGGCGGGGCGGTGCCGGCGGGTCCGGTCGCCGTCCATGATGTCGTCGTGCAGCAGCGAGAACGCGTGCACGAACTCGACGGCGACGGCGCCGGGCAGCGCCGTCTCCTCGGACGCGCCGGCGGCCCGCGCGGACAGCAGCGCCAGCGCGGGGCGCAGCGCCTTGCCGCCCGCGGCGGCGGGGTCGCCGTTCTCGTCGGTCCAGCCGAGGTGGTAGGCGACGACGCGGCGGGTCCACGGGTCGAGCCGGTCCGCGGAGGCGCGCATGGCCCGGTCGACCAGGGCGCGGCCGCCGGTGATCGAGGCCGGGACGGCGGTCATCGGCCGCTCACCTCGCCCGGGGCCGTCCGGTCCAGGTGGCGGCGGACGAGCCGGGCCGCGGTCAGCCCGCTGCGCACGGCTCCCTCCATCGTGTCGGGCCAGCCCGTGTCGGTCCACGCGCCGGCGAGGAACAGCCACGGCAGCCGGGTCGCGGACGCGGGACGCAGCGCGCCGCTGCCGGGGCTCTGACGGAACGTCGCGTGCCGTTCCCTCGTCACGAAGAAGTCGGTGACGCGGGCGCGGCGGGCGGCCGGGAACAGCCGCTCCAGTTCGGCGAGGTACACCGCGCGCAGCTCGGCGGTGGGAGCGCCGATCCAGCGGTCGGCCGCCGAGACCGACACCGCCAGGTACTGGCCGCCGCCGGTGAGGCCGCTCACCCCGGTGCGGTCGAACACCCACTGGACGGGTGAGCCGACCGCGGCGGCGAACGGCGGGGCCGCGCCGTCCACCCGCAGGACGGGGCGGTCGTAGACGACGTGGACGTTGACGATCGGGCTGGAGCCGAGGCCGCCCCAGCGCGCCCGGTCCGGGGCCGCCTCCGCGGGGACGAGCGCGGCCGCCGCCCGGTGGGGCACGGCGACGACGACGGCGTCGGCGCCGACCGGGGAGCCGTTCACGACGAGCTTCGGCCCGGCGTCGATCGCCGTCACCTTCGCGTTCAGGTGGATCCGGCCGCCGTCCCGTTCGATCCTGGCCGCCGGGAGCGTGCCGTGCAGGTCGCCGAGCGGGACCGCGGGCACGCCGATGTCGGCGGCGTCCGCGCGGCCGAGGAGCGCGGTCCGGCACACGAACGCGGCGGAACCCAGCGCGGCGCCGTCCAGCCGGGCGTTGAGCGCGGCCGTGACGAACAGCTCCCAGAGCGCCTCGCGCGCCCAGGGGCCCTGGCCGTGCTCGGCGAGCCAGGTGCCCATGCTGATCCGGTCGAGGGACGGGTCGGCCGGGTCAAGGCGGTCGAGCGCCAGCGCCGCGCCGACCGCCCGCAGCCGGTCGGACGGCGCGAGCAGCCGGTACCCGGCGAGCGCGGGCAGCAGGTGCAGCGGCCCCGGGGCCCTGACACGGCGGAGCCGTGCGGTGGACGCCGCGCGGCGGAGGCGTCCGGCGCGTCCGTCCGGGGCCAGGACGCGGACGTCGAAGCGGTCCTGGACGCGGACACTGTCGAGGGCGTCCAGCCGGGCGAGCAGCCCCCGGTAAGCCGAGCAGCACTTCAGGAAGATGTGCTGCCCGTTGTCGACCGTCAGCCCGTCCCGCGAGAACGAGTGGGTGGCGCCGCCGAGCCGTGGACGCGCCTCGTAGATCGTCGGGCGGACCCCGGCCTCCTGGAGCGCCAGTGCGGCGGTGACCCCGGCGAGGCCGCCGCCGACGATCGCGACCTCCGCCGGGCCGCCGTCGCGGGCGCTCACCGGTGGACCCCGGCCATCGCCAGGGCGGACACCGTCGCCTTCTCCCAGGCGGGCAGGGACGTCCGCGTCTCCAGGGCGGTCAGCGGGTCGGCCGTGATGCGCCGCAGCAGGTGCCGGTAGATGCCCGCCATCGCGCCCGCGCACGCGGCGCTGCGCCGGTCGAGCATGGGCAGCAGATTCAGGCCGTCGTCATACCACCGTCCCGCCCGGTCGGCCTGGAAGCGGATGAGGCTCGCTAAACGCTCGGGGTCGTCGGTCGTCCGTCCCGTCCCGTCGCGCTCCAGGGTGCACCCGAACCGGGCGAGGTCCTTGGCGGGGAGGTAGACGCGGCCGTTCAGCGCGTCCTCCCGGACGTCGCGGAGGATGTTGGTCAGCTGGAGCGCGACGCCGAGCGCGTCGGCGTGCGGTGCGGCCGCGGCGGGGTCGGCCGTCCCGAACACGCCGAGCGACAGGCGGCCGACGGAGCCGGCGACGCAGCGGCAGTACCAGAGGAGGTCGTCGAAGGTGTCGTAGGCCTCGCCGCGCACGTCGGCCTCGCAGCCGTCGATGAGCTCGCCGAACGCGCCGAGGGGGATCGGGTGGCGGCGGGCCGCGTCGGCCAGCGCGACCAGCACCGGGTCGCCGGCGTGGGCGCCGAGGTCGGCGAGCCGCGCGCGCTCGTCCGCGAGCGCGGCGAGCCGGTCCGCCACGGGCGCGCCGTGGTCGTCGCCGACGTCGTCGATCCGCCGGGCGAACGCGTACACGGCGCTGAGGGCTCGCCTTTTGGGCGGGGGAAGCAGCCGGATCCCGTAAGAGAAGTTGCGCGCCTGGGAGCGTACGACGCTCTCGCAGTGCCGGTAGGCGGTGGATGCGTCCATCTATGCTGCCCTTCTCCTTCCCATCGTCCGCGACCACTCGGCGAGCAGCCGCACTTTCCTCGGCCGCGGCGGGCCCGGCAGGACGTCGTAGGCGGCGCGCTCCAGCGCGTCGAGGGCGGCGAGCCCGCCCGCGACGTATCCGGCGACGGCGACCCGCGCGAATCCCCGGAGCCCTCCGGTGAGGGCGGCGCCCTCGTCGAGCATGCGCCGCGCCCGCCTCGCCTGGAGCGCCACGACGCCGCGCAGCCGGGTCGGGGTCGCCGGGGCGGTGAGATCGTCCTCGGTGCAGCCGAACCGCCGCAGGTCGTCCGCGGGGAGGTAGACGCGGCCGTTGCGGTGGTCCTCGCCGACGTCCTGGCAGTGCTCGATGATCTGCAGGGCGGTGCACACCCGGTCCGAGAGGCGCAGCCGGTCCGGTGTGGCGGCGCCGAACACGTGCAGGACGATGTGCCCGACCGGGTCGGCGGACAGCGCGCAGTAGCCGAGGAGGTCGTCGAACGTCGCGTACCGGGTGACGTCCTGGTCCTGGCGGTTCGCCTGGACCAGGCGGCGGAACGGCTCGGCGGGGACGCGGCGGGCCACGATCGTCCCGGCCAGGTCGCGCAGCACGGGCAGTTCCGGCCGCTCTCCCGCGTAGACGCGGTCGAGGTCGCGCTCGACGAGGTCGAGGAGCCCGGCCCGCTCGCCCGGCGTGGCCTCGTCGCCGATGTCGTCGACCAGCCGGGCGTAGCCGTACACGTTCAGCAGGTGCGCGCGGTGGCGTGCGGGAAGCAGCCGGGAGGCGACGGGGAAGTTCTCCCCGGACTGGAGTTCGGTCCTCGCCCGGCGTTCCTCGGTGGCGTTCCACAGACGCTCGCTGACGGACATGGCGTTCCCCCTGGGGCGGTGGCGGCGCGGGGGCGTACATCGATGCCCGTTAACCGGGTGACCGGCCGGTAAACATGGACGTCGACGGGGCCCATGATGCGTACGTCCCCGATCGGCCGCGCCGAGCCTCCCGAATTACCGTCCTTTATGAATATAGGCCGGAAGTGGTCATGCGGGAACAGGAAATCGGAGCGCCGAGTGATCAGCGGCGGAACGAGTGGCGGCTCAGTAGGTGGCGAGGATTTGCGCGAGCCGGTGCGGCGTCCGCTCGGGCGGTGCCGCCTCGGTCACCAGCGTGTTGAAAATGTGCCAGTGGTGTTCGATCTCGGCGCGCCGCGCCGGGTAGACGGCATTGTCGGGACGCTCCAGATAGACCATGTCCTGCAGGCCCTGCTGCGGGAACCGGACGAGGGTGAGCGACCCGTCGCCGGCGATCTGGCCGGAGATGCCGAGGGGCGCGATCTGGATGGTGACGTTCGGACGCCGGCACTGCTCGATGATGTGCAGGATCTGCATGCGCATCGTCGCGGGCGCGCAGACGGGACGCCACAGCGCCCCCTCGTCAAGCACGACCCAGAGGTTGAGCGGGCGCGGCCTGCGGCGCAGGACGCGCTGGCGCCGCATCCGGAACTCCACGCGCCGCTCGACCTCGGCCTCGTCCTCGGGCCTCAGGCCGCGGACCAGCTCGCGAGCGTAGTCCTCGGTCTGCAGCAGGCCGGGGACGAACTGGGCCTCGAACGTGCGGACCAGCTTGGCGGCCTGTTCGGCGCTGAGGTAGTCGCGGACCCAGCGCGGGACGATGTCGCCGTCGCCGTGCCACCAGGGCCGCGCGCCGGTCTGCTCGGCGAGGGCGAGCAGGGTCGCGCGCTCGTCGGGTTCGGCGCCGTAGCGGTCGAGCAGGCCGCCGACGTCGCCCGGCTTGGCGCGGGTGCGACCCAGCTCCAGCCGGGCGATCTTCGACTCGGAGGCGCCGACCGCCAGGCCCGCCCTGGGCCGCGACAGCCGGGCCGCCTCCCGCAGTTCCCGCAGCCGCTTGCCGAGCAGCATGCGCGGGACGAACGGGTCGCCCTGCGCGCGGGCCGCACCGGCCGGGGCGCTCCGCGCCGACGGCGGTTTCCTGCTGCCGGTGATCGTGACGGAGGCCAAGGGGGACTCCTCATCGGAAGACGGCATGGACGACCGCTCCGACTATAGTTCACGCTGCGCGTCGGAGATAAGACCGTATGTTACCTACCGTCCCGGCCACGCGGCCCGGACCCCGGAGGCGATTCCCGGCACGGCTCGTCAGGGTTTACGGGCCACCCCGCACCTGGTCGGGAGGCTCTCGCCCTCGATCGGCCCCACTTCGGGCCGCCACGCCCCGCTCGTCACCAGGCCCGGCTCCTCGATCTCCAGGCCGTCGAAGTAGCCGCGGATGAACTCGGGACTGCGCAGCCGGAACGGGATCGCGCCGGTCTCGTCGTAGGCGCGCTGCGCCGCGTTGAACCTCTCGTTCTCGTCGGTGGAGTCGTGCAGGATGAGGTAGCTGCCGGACGGCAGCGGGTCCATGAGCCCGCGGACGACGTCGTAGGCCTCGTCGGGGTCGACGATGTGCCCCAGCACACCGATGATCATCAGTCCGACGGGCCGGGACAGGTCCAGCAGCTCCGAGGCCCGGTCCATGATCGTCTTCGGGTCGTGCAGGTCGCAGTCGATGTAGGAGGTGCGGCCCTCGTTCATCAGGGCGCGGGCGTGCGCGAGGACGAGCGGGTCGTTGTCGACGTAGACGACCTTGGCGTCGGAGGCGGCGCGCCGGGCCATCTCGTGGGTGTTGTCGACGGTGGGCAGGCCGGTCCCGCAGTCCATGAACTGGCGGATCCCGCGCTCGCGGGCCAGGAACCGGATCGCCCGGTCCATGAAGTAGCGGCCCGCGCGGGCGATCTCCACGATGCCGGGGTAGAGCCCGACGTAGTGGTCGCCGGCAACCCGGTCGATCTCGTAGTTGTCGGTCCCCCCGAGCCAGTAGTTCCAGATCCGCGCCGACTGCGGAACGTTAGTGTTGATCTTGGCGTCCGCTCCCTTTCCCGGGCCCCGGGTGGTATCCGTCATGTCTGACGCTCCTTCCAGCAGGTACGGGCACCTCTCGCGGCAAACTTAGACCCCGCACCCCAAGAGCGGCCGGAAAAGTGGAATTCGGACCTGTCCACCGACCGATTCGGGACGATAATGAATACGCAGGGTGGTCAGAACGCGGAAATCGGCGTTGCGCGTGCGCCTGGTGTGACGAAGGTGATCAACCTGGGCCGGGCCGGCGACCGGAAATCCACTTTCCCGCTTTGCCGAGATTTCACCGAACCGAGCCGCCTTCATGAATGAAGGCGTTAAATGCCCCTAAGAGCGTGCATGTCAGGCGATTTGGAACGTGCCCGGCCGGGGAACGGTCCTCAGTGGCCCGCCCAGACGGCGATCGCGAGCGCCACCCGGTCGTCGAACCGCATCGGGTCGCGGCCCGTCAGCGACTCGATCCTGGACAGCCGGTGGCGCAGGGTGTTCGGATGCAGGAACAGGGCCCGCGACGTCGCCCCGACCGCGCCGCCCATGTCCAGGAAGGCGCGCAGCGTCTCGGTGAGGCGGGTGCCGTGCGCGGCGTCGTAGTCGCTCAGCGGCCGGGCGATCTGCTCGACGAACGGGGCCAGCTGGTGCTGCTCCAGGCGGCCCAGGAGGGCCTGGAAGGTGGCGAGGTCGGCGGCGTGCACGACCCCGCCGGTGCGGCGCGCGGTGTCCAGCGCGGTGAGGCTCTCGGCGAGCGAGACCGGCAGGTGCTCCAGCGGGCCCGGGCTGCCGACGCCGGCGGGCTCGCTCCAGGCGTGGGCGTCGTTGGTGACGAGCAGGGCCCTGTCGTCGTCCACGCCGAGGACGCCCGGCAGTTCGTCCTCGGCCGCGCCGTCCATCGCGATCACCAGCAGGGACGCGTGGTCGAGCCCGGCGTCGTCGATCCGGGGGCGCAGCGCCTCGGCGGACGCCAGACCGTCGCGCACCATGCGCAGCAGCCGCCCGGTCTCCTCCCGCTCGTGCCGCTCGTCGCCGGCGGAGGCGAGCCGCTCGGCGAACCACTCGGTGAACCCGAGGAACGGGACCTCCGGCGGCACCTCCAGCAGCGGGAGGCCGACGCGGTCGCAGGCGTCGCGCAGCTCTTCGGGGACGGCGTCGGTCACGTCGCCGACGCCGTAGCCGATCGCGCTCGCGCGGCCTGCCTTCACCGAGTCGACGAACGCGGCGCACGCGCCCGCGTCCCGCAGCGACGCGCCGACCGTCAGCACGACCTCGTGCCCGCGCAGGTAGGGGCCGGGGTCGGGCAGTTCGGTGGAGTGCGCCCAGCGGACCGGGCGGTCGAGGCCGTCCTGCCCGGCGACCAGGCGCAGCCGGAAGCGCGGCACCTCGAGGAGCTGCCGGACGGTGGGGTGCGGCAGCTCGGATTCGCTGGTCACAGCCTCACCCTCTCACCCCGTCCGGGCGCCGTCCCGTGCCCGTGACCGTGTTTTGGGCAAGTGCACGAAAGGTCGGGCGCGCCGTGGTGGGTTCGGCCAAGAAATCCCCATGACGCTTGTCACCAGCGGTTATGCCGGGTTTGCCTGGTGCTCTGCGACTGTTGCGAGGTGATCGGATGCGGGGACGGGTCGCGCTCGTCACCGGGGCGGCCGGCGGTGTCGGCTCCACGCTGGTGCGCGAGCTTGCGGGGCGCGGCTGGCGGACGGCGGGGATCGACCTGCGCCGGGCCCCGGACGCCGACCACTCGGTGAGCGTGGACGTGGCGGAACCCGCGCAGGTGCGCGCGGCGGTCCTGCGGATCGAGCGGGAGCTCGGCCCGATCGAGGCGGCGGTGTTCGCGGCCGGGCACCACGCGATCGTCCCGGTGTCCGACATCGCCTGGCCCGACTGGCGGCGGATGCTGCGGGTGCACCTCGGCGGCGTGGTCAACCTGTGCGCGGCCGTCGCGCCGGGGATGGCCGAGCGCGGCCGGGGCGCCGTGGTGGCGCTCGCCTCGCACCTCGCCGTCGGCGGCGCGAGCGCCGAGGCGCACTACTCGGCGGCCACCGGGGCGGTGATCGGGTTCGTCCGGTCGCTGGCCGCGGAGCTCGGGCCGTCCGGGGTCCGGGTGAACGCGGTGGCGCCCGGCCCGACCGACACGCCGATGCTCCCGCCCGACTCGCCCTGGCGCAGGCCGTCCTACCTGCAGGGCGCTCCCGCCGGCCGGCTGACGTCTCCGGAGGAGGTCGCGCTCGCCGTCGCCTACGTCATCGAGGACGCGACGTTCTGCACCGGCGAGGTCCTCTCCCCGAACGCCGGGACGGTGCTCTGATGACGATCGCGCTGATCACGGGGGCGGCCGGCGGGCTCGGCACGGCCGTGGCGCGCCGGCTCGCGGCCGGCGGCCGCCTGGTCGCCCTGAACGACCTTCCCGGGCGGGACGTGGCCGGGCTCGCCGCCGAGCTGAACGGCGTCGCCGCGCCGGCCGACGTCTCCGATCCGGACGCGGTGACGGCGATGGTGGCCGAGGTCGAGCGCCGCACGGGCGGGCAGATCGCGCTCCTCGTCACCTGCGCGAGCCGGCTGGAGATGGCCCCGTTCACCGGAGTGGAGGATCTCGAAGGCTGGTGGCGGACGGTCGACACCGATCTCGGCGGGACGTTCGCGTGCGCGCAGGCCGTCATGCCGGGCATGGTGGAGCGCGGCGGCGGCCGCATGGTGTTCACCGCGTCCGAGTGGGGCGTGATCGGGTGGCCGGACGCGAGCGCCTACTCGGCGTCCAAGGCGGGCGTCATCGCCCTGGCCAAGTCGCTCGGCCTCGAACTGGCCCCGCTCGGCATCGCGGTGAACGCCGTCGCGCCGGGCGCGATCGACACGCCGCTGCTGGAGGTGGACGCGGCGGCCGCGGGGGTGAGCATCGAGGAGATCCGCGCCCGGTACGCGGCGCGGGCGCCCCTCGGCCGGATCGCGACCCCCGAGGAGGTCGCCGCGGCGGTCGCGTTCCTGGCCGACGAGCGCCTCCCGACCCTCGTCGGCCAGATCCTCCACGTCGACGGCGGCACCACCCGCGCCCGCGCCTGACCGGCGTCACTCGCGGGCGCCGACCGCCTCGGCCGGACGGGGCGCCATGGCGAGGCGCGCGGCGGGGAAGGTCGCGGCCGCGGCGAGCAGGAGGCCCCAGGCGAGGACGCCCAGGTGCCCGAGCGGCGGGACGTACGGGGGGCCGTCCGTCATGCCCGCGCCGAACGCGGTGAGCGTGGCGAGGGCGATCGCGGAGCCGAGGACGGCGGCGATCACGGCGACGGCCAGCGTCTCCCACCCGAGCATCGCCATGACCTGGCGCCGGGTCGTCCCGACCAGGCGCAGCAGCGCGAACTCGCGGGAGCGGCCGGCGGTGGCCATCGCGAGGGTGTTCACCACGGCGATCGCGGTGAACGCGATGATCAGCCCCATGGCCACGTAGGCGACCTCCGCGTTCGCGGCCGGGCCGGCCTCGGCGAGCGCGCCCGGGTCCGCGACCGGCAGACCGCGAGGCGGGGTGCCCGCGATCAGCAGCGTGCCGCGGGGGTCGTCGACGTGGGCGGCCAGCAGGTCGCGGTCGACGGTGAGGTCGCCGAAGCCGAGGCCGCGCCCGTAGACCGCGATCACGGTGGGCGCGAACGGCGTGCCGTCGCCCAGGGTGAGCGGCAGCCGGTCCCCGGGCCGGACGCCGAGGCGCCGGGCGGCGGTGGTGCTGACCGCGACCCCGGAGGCGTCCAGGCGGTCGAGGGACCCGGCCCGGACGTCCAGGTCCATGGTGCGGCCGAGGCCCTCCGGCGTGACGCCCTGGACCCCGTAGTTCTCCAGGCCGACCCGGACGGTGCCGTGCAGGACCTCGGTCACGGCGGTCACGCCGGGCGTCCGGCGGATCCGCTCGGCGGTGCCGTGCGCGACCCTGGGACCGGCGGCGTGCGCGGCGACCGTGCCCTCGCGCGCCTGCCGTGTCGCGGCGTGACCGATCGTCGTCTGCACGAACAGGATCGTCGCGGTCAGCCCGATCATCAGCGTCAGCGGAGTGACCACGGACGCCAGCCGCCGCGCGGCGGCGGCGAGGTTGGCCGCCGCCAGGTGGCCGCCGCCCGGCAGGACCCGGAGCGGGACCGCGAGCACGGCGATCGCGGCCCGGACCACGGCGGGGCCGAGGAGCGCGACGGCCGCGGTCCATACGATCGCGGTCAGCATCGTCACCGGACTGGCCGCCGCCTCGGTGTCGAGGTGCGCCAGCAGCACCGTCAGCGCGGCGGCGCCCGCCGCGACGGCCGCACCTGCCGCGATCCGGACGGGGCCGAGCCGGGCGCGTCCCGTCGCCGCCTCGCCGAGGGCCTCGACCGGACGGACCCGGGCCGCCCCGCGGGCGGTGATCCGGGCGGCCGCCACGGCCGCCAGGACCGCAGCGAGCGCGGCGGCGAGCGGCGGGAACGGGCCGACGACCAGGTCCAGGTTCGGCGGGAGGGCGCCGAGGCCGCGGAACTCGTCCCGCAGCCGGAACGCCAGCGGCACGCCGGCCGCCGCGCCGAGCGGTCCCGCGAGGAGCCCGACCAGCAGCGCCTCGCCCCCGATCATCCGGCGGACCTGCCGCGGCGTCGCGGCGACCGCCCGCAGCAGCGCGATCTCCCGCTCCCGCTGCCGCACCGACAGGGCGAACGTCCCGGACACCACGAGGACGGCGACGAGCAGCGCCGTCCCGCCGAGGGCGCCGCCCATCGAGATGAGCTTGACGCGCGCCTTCTCCGCGCCGAGGAACTCCGCCCGGCCCCGGTCGCCGCCGGTGTGGACGACCGCCCCGGTGCCGCGCACGGCCGCCTCGACGGCCCCGGCGGGGCCGTGGGCGCCGACGGCGGTGACCATGCCGCCGCGTCCGGACAGGCGGGCCGCCTGAGCCGTCGAGAAGAAGACGGCGCTCTGATGCGCGAGCGCCTGCCGGGTCACGCCCACGACGCGGTAGGTGCCGGGTGCGGCGGACTCGACCCGCACCGCCGTGCCCGGGCGCAGGCGTTGGTCCCGCGCCGTCGCGGCGTCGACCACGATCTCGTCGTCCGCGGCCGGGGCGCGGCCCTCGCGGAGGGTGAACGGGGTGAGCGCGGCCGACTCCCACCCGTGGCCCCAGGACTCGCGACCGTCCTCGGGGGCGCCGATCCCGGCGGGGAACGTCACCTCGGTGACGACGCCCCGGACGCCGTCCGCCGCCCGGACCCTCGCGGCGACGGAGGCGGGCAGCCACACGCGCTCGGCGAGCGGCTTGGCCTTGTGCTTGCGCTTGCCCTTCTTCTTGACGATCACCTTGTGGACGGACTGGTCGCCGGTGACGACGACCGGCGCCCCCGCGTACCGCTCGGGCGCGACGGAGCCGCGCAGGCCGGTGTCGAGCAGGATGCCGCACGCGCAGACCAGGGCGGCCGCGCACAGCAGCGCGGCGAACGCCCCCGCGAAGCCCGCCTTGCGATGGCGCAGCGTGCCGAGCACGATTCCGAGCATCACTTCCACGCCCCCAGCCGGGTCATGCGGGCGGCGACCTTGTCGCTGGACGGGGCGTCCAGCGAGTCGACGATCCGTCCGTCCGCCAGGAACAGCACGGTGTCGGCGTAGGAGGCGGCGACCGGGTCGTGCGTGACCATCACCACCGTCTGGCCCATGCCGTCCACGGTCTCGCGCAGCAGCGTCAGCACGTCCCGCGCCGTCATCGTGTCGAGCGCGCCCGTGGGCTCGTCCCCGAACA
The DNA here is from genome assembly GCF_040649435.1 of Actinomadura sp. NPDC048955. Lineage (NCBI taxonomy): Bacteria > Bacillati > Actinomycetota > Actinomycetes > Streptosporangiales > Thermomonosporaceae > Actinomadura > Actinomadura sp. NPDC048955. Next base: position 96,054 of record NZ_JBEZJI010000014.1, on the reverse strand, counting down.
CGACGTCCGGGCGCGTCACCAGGGCACGCGCGATCGCGACCCGCTGCTGCTGCCCGCCGGACAACTGCCCGGGCCGGTGCCCGGTCCGGTCGGCCAGCCCGACACGGGCGACGACCTCGGTGAGCCACGCCTTGTCCGGGCGCGTGCGCGACAGGCGCAGCGGAAGGGTGATGTTCTGCTCCACGGTCAGCGACGGCACCAGGTTGAACGCCTGGAAGACGAAGCCGACGCGCCGCCTGCGCAGCTCGGTCAGCTTCGTCTCGTTCATGGAGGACAGCTCGGTGTCCCCGAGCCGGACCGTGCCGGACGTGGGTGTGTCGAGACCGGCGGCGCAGTGCAGGAACGTGCTCTTGCCCGAGCCGGACGGTCCCATCACCGCCGTGAGGCGGCCCCGCGGAAGGGACGCCGTCACCTCCCGCAGCGCCGCCACCGCTCCCCTGCCCCGTCCGTAGACCTTGCTCACCGCGTTCATGCGGACCGCGTCGTTCATGCAGATCAGTCTTGTGACCTGCGGTTCCGGCCACCAGAGAGGAGATCATCGGCCACCCGTGACCTCGTCATGGGTGCGGGCGTGACGCCGTCCCGGCGGCTGGTAGACATAGGCCGTGATCAGGGTGCTTCTCGCCGACGACCACCATGTGGTGCGCGGCGCTCTCGCCGCGCTGCTCGCGCTCGAACCCGACCTCGCGGTGGTCGCCGAGGTCGAGCGCGGGGACGAGGTGCTGGCCGCGGCCCGCTCGTCCCGTCCCGACGTCGCCGTGCTCGACATCGACATGCCGGGGCTGGACGGCCTCGCGGCCGCGGCGGAGCTGCGCGAGGCCGTCCCGGACATCGCGACGCTGGTGCTCACCGGGCACGGCAAGCCCGGTCACCTGCGCCGCGCCCTGACGGCGGGCGTCCGCGGGTTCCTGCTGAAGACGGCGCCGCCGGACGAGCTCGCCGCCGGGATCCGCAAGGTCGCCGCCGGGGAGCGCGTCCTCGACCCGAACCTCGCGCTCACCGCCTGGGACCTCGCCGACAACCCGCTCACCCCGCGCGAGACGGACGTGCTGCGGCTCGCGGCGGAGGGCGCGGAGGCCCCGGAGATCGCCGGGCGCCTCCACCTGTCGGCCGGGACGGTGCGCAACTACCTGACGGCCGCCGTCACCAAGCTCAACGCCCGCAACCGCACCGACGCCGCACGCATCGCACGCGAAGCGGGCTGGCTCTAGCCGATCCTCGCCTCAAGGCGGAAGCGTCCCTCGCCGTCGGCGCGGGCGGTCAGCGTTCCGCCTGCCGAGGCGAGCCGGGTGGTCAGGTTCCCGATCCCGGCGCCGGGAGCGGTCCGGGGAGCCGCCGGGTCGAGGCCGTCGTTCTCCACGACCAGCCAGACGGTGCCGCCGTCCCGTCCGGTCGTGATGGTGCAGCGGGTGGCGGCGCTGTGCCGGAGCACGTTGGTCACCGCCTCGCGCAGGACCGTGCCGAGCACCGCCGACACGGGCACGTCCAGGACCGGGTGCCCGAGGACGGTCTCGACCTCGACCCCGGCGGCCGCCAGCACCGACCGCGCCGACGCCGCCTCCCCGTCCAGCGCGAGATCGGCGTCCCCGCCGGTCGCGGTGCGCAGGTCCGCGCGGGCCTGCTCGGCCATGCCGACGACCTCGGCGAGCTCCGCGCGGGAGCGGTCCGGGTCCGCCTCGGCGAGCCGGCGGGCCAGCTCGCACTTGAGCAGGATCGCGGCCAGGCTGTGCCCGAGCAGGTCGTGCAGGTCGCGGGCGGCGCGCAGCCGCTCCTGGACGGTCGCCGCCCGCGCCAGCTCGTCCCCGGCCGCCCGCAGGTCCCGCACCAGCCGCGCCAGCCGGACGAGCCCGAACACCACCAGCCCCGTCACCAGCGTGCTGATCACGTAGTTGGCGACGGCCGCCGTGCCGAGCCCGAGCGCCCGCGCGGCGACGCCGGTCGCCGCCATGCACGCCGCCACCAGCGGGACGGCGGCCCAGGCCGGGAGCCCGACCAGGAACGTCCCGGCGAGGAACCCGGCGACGCCCAGCCACGCCTTCCCGAAGACGGCGAGGGGAGCGAAGCAGATCACCGCCAGGACCGGCGGCCACCACCGGGGCCGCCCGCGCCCGGCCCAGAGCAGCTGCACCGCCGAGATCAGCGCCAGCCCCGCGGCGGCGGCCGGCCACAGCGGCCCCCAGGGAACCAGCAGCAGCCCCTTCACGGAGAACCCCGCCAGGACCGCGGCCAGCAGCGCGAGCGAGAGCCGGTACGCCGTCCGGTCGGGCAGGCTCACCGCGCGCTCCCCAGCCGCGACGGCGGCCTCCACCGCGAACCGGCCGTCCCCGTCCAGCCCGGTCGCGAAGGTCCCGCCCGCCGCGCGCACCCGTCCGGCCGCCGCCTCCAGCCCGTCCGCGCCGCGCTCGGCCGTCCGGACGCCGTCGTTGACCACGCGCAGCCCGACGAGGCCGCCCCGCTCCGACGTCGCGATCAGGCAGGAGCGCGCGGAACCGGCGCGCACCACGTCCGTGACCGCCTCGCGCAGCACCGTCGCCAGCAGCGCCCCGGCCGGGCCGAGCGGCTCGCGGTGCCCCTCGCGCACCTCGGCCCGGACGTCCGCGGCCTCCAGCAGCGCCCGCGCCGCCGCCATCTCCGGGGCGAGCGACATGCTCCGCAGGCCGGCCGCGGCGGTGCGCGCCCTGTTCAGCGACTCCCTGGCCACCGCCAGCACGTCCGCGACGTCCTCCGGCCGGTCCAGCGCGCGGCGGCTGCCCGCCGAGATCGCCCGCAGGCCGTCGCCGAGCCCGCCGTCCAGCTCCGCCGCGATCCGGAGCCGCTCCCGTTCCACGGCCGCCACGGTGAGGGGCAGCCGGGCCGCCGCGACGTCGTCCGCCCGGTCCGCCAGCCGCACCAGCCCGTAGACCACGAGCCCGGTCAGCAGGCAGCTGATCGTGACGTCGACGCCGGCGCCGCCGCGCAGGGCGTCCGCGAGCGCCGCGCTCGCCAGGACGCACCCGGCGGCCGGCCAGGCGCCCGCGAGCAGCAGCGTCCCGACGACGAAGCCGAGGATCCCGGCCGACGTCCCGAACGCGAGGACGCCCGTGTAGGCGGCCGCCGCCTGCGCCGCCAGGCCCCAGCCACCGCGCCGCCTCCGCCACCGCGGCACGACCTGGACGAACTGGGCCAGCAGGACCACCACCACGAGGGCGGTCGCCGCCGCCGCCCGCGCGGCGCCCTCCGTCCGCGAGGGGGCCGCCAGCGCGTACACGCCCGCGAACGCGGCGAGCACCACCCCGACGATCACCCGTGCCGACCGCGGCCCCGGTACCGCCCCTGCCACCCGTCCCCCGCTTCCCGGCCCCCGTCTCCCGTTCTGAGGGCCGCCGTCCCCGCCGCCCGCGCCCGCGAGTCCGGGCCACGGCGGCGGGTGCCAGGGTACGAGCCGGTACGGGCGGTTTCGAACCCCGCGGGCGCCACCGCGGCGCATCTCGTCGCGGACGGCGCGCCAGCGGTGTTCGAGGACGCGGTCGCGCCCCGGCTGGTCGGCGCGCTCGCCGCCGAGATGATCGGCTACCACCGCACGCACGGCGACCACATCATCCTGCGAGCTCGTCCTGGACTAGGCGCTCCCGGACGGCCTGCGGGACGCCGTCCCGGCGCGCCTGTGGCGGCGGGACGACGCGCTGCGGCCGTTCGACTTCTTCCGGCTGGTCAGGGCGACCGTCACGGGATGACCGGCGATTTCGCCGATGCCCGGGAGCGTGGCCCGCGTCACAATGTGCGCGCCCGGAGCCGGCCACCCGGCTCCGCCCCGCTTCCGGAGCCGGGTGACCGGCTCCGCTCCCAGGAACAGGAGCGATCCACGTGTCCTCCCCCACCCCCCGCGCGGTGAAGACCGTGCTCGCCGCGGTGCTGACCGCGGCGGCCCTCACCGCCCCCCAGGCCGTGCAGAGCGCACAGGCCGCCGACAACCCCTACGAGCGCGGACCCGCACCGACGCAGCAGAGCATCGAGGCGGCGCGCGGCCCGTTCGCGACGGCCCAGACGAGCGTCCCGGCCTCGGCCGTCTCCGGCTTCGGCGGCGGGACGATCTACTACCCGACCAGCACCGCCGAGGGCACCTTCGGCGCGGTCGCGGTGGCGCCCGGCTTCACCGCCGACCAGAGCAGCATGGCCTGGTACGGCCCGCGGCTCGCCTCGCAGGGCTTCGTCATCTTCACGATCAACACCCTCAGCCGGTACGACCAGCCGGACAGCCGCGCCCGGCAGCTCGGGGCGGCGCTGGACTACCTCACGCAGAGCAGCGGCGTCCGGAGCCGGATCGACGCGACCCGGCTCGGCGTGATGGGGCACTCGATGGGCGGCGGCGGGTCGCTGGAGGCCTCCGAGGACCGCCCGCAGTTGCAGGCCGCGATCCCGCTGACGCCGTGGGACACCCAGAAGAACTTCTCGGACGTGCGCGTCCCCACCATGATCATCGGCGCGCAGTCCGACGCGGTCGCCCCGGTGTCCTCGCACGCCGAGCCGTTCTACGAGAGCATCCCGGCGTCGTCGGAGAAGGCGTACCTGGAGCTGGCGGGCGCCGGCCACACCGCCCCCAACAGCTCGAACACGACGATCGCGAAGTACAGCATCTCCTGGCTCAAGCGGTACATCGACAACGACACCCGCTACGACCAGTTCCTGTGCCCCGCGCCCCGCGCGTCCACCATCTCCGAGTACCGGGACACCTGCCCCAACTCCTGACCCCGCTCACCGGACGGGCCGCCCGCCTCCCCGCGCGGGCGGCCCCTCGGCGTGCGGGCCGGGCGCGCCGTCCCCGGAGCCGTGCAGCCGCAGCGCGCTCAGCGCGAGGACGAGCTCGACCAGGTCGCCGGGCCGGGCGAGGGTCCGCCCGGTGAGCCGCTCGATCCTGCGGAGCCGGTTGAGGACGGTGTTGCGGTGGCAGAACAGCCGGTCCGCCGCCCGGGCCGCGGAGCCGTCGCACTCCAGCCAGGTCTCCAGCGTCGTCAGCAGGGCGTCGCGGAACCCGGGGTCGACGCCGCCGAGCCCGCCGAGCGCGACCTCCCCGAGGCGCCCGGCGAGGCGCGGCTGCGACAGCACGAGGGCGTCGGGGAGGCGGCGGTCCAGGCGGGCGATCTGGTTGCCGGGGCCGCGGCAGGTCCGCAGCGCCAGCTCGGCGAACCAGCGGGCGCCGCCCAGTTCGGCGAGGCTGCCGACGACCGGGCTCACGCCCGCGTGCGACCGGGCGTACGGCCGGACGGCGTCGACGAGTTCGTCGAGCTCCGCGGCGCCGAGCGCGACCAGCGCGACCTGGGCGTCGGTGCGCAGCCGCCAGATGAACCGCATCCCGCCGGTGTCGCCGGGCCGCCGGTTCACGCCGTCCCCGAAGCCGCCCTCCGCGCCGAGCATCACCACGGCGTAGCGGCCGGTCGCGGGCAGCCCGAGGACGGACGTGGCGGTCGCGAGCAGCCCGCCGTCGGCGCCCTGCCCCTCCAGGAGCGCGTCCACGATCGCCTGGACCCGCTCCTCGCTGCGCCGCGCGAGGTCGAGCTCGGTGCGGTGGTAGGCGGCGGCCGCCGCCCCGGACTGCTGGTCGATCGTGTCCCAGGTGCGGGTCGCCTGCCGGATCAGCGCCGCGACGTTCTCCGGGTCGTGCCGGCCGACGACCTCGACGACGGCCTCCCAGAACACCCGCCCGGCGAGCCGGTAGGAGCGCAGCAGCTGGTCGAGCGGCTGCCCCTGGTGCGCGCGCCGCTGCCCGAGCCGCCGCGCCCATTCCAGGTCGGCGCGGCCACGGTCCGGGTCCAGGATCGTCTTGAAGCCGTGCCCGAGCCCGGTATGGCACATCTCCCACACGTCGTGGCGGAAGGCGTCGTCGCGGTCGCCGCGGTCACCGGACAGGATCTCGGCGGTGAGCCGGTCGGCGAGGTCGGGCAGCCGGTCCGCGAGCCGCAGCACCGCCTTGCGCATGATCGTGCGATCGGCGTCCACCTGGCCGACGTTCATCGCGGGCCACCTCCAGCACTGGCGCTCCCGCACAACGCGGGGGCCTCATGGTGCCACCCGCGGCGGCGCACGGGCCAACGAGGGACGGCGACACTGTGGCCGCTCACAACGGGCACCGGTCCGGATTGCGCCGCGTCCCCGAAACCGAAAGTCGCTCTGGACCCGTGCCGGGCGCCCGTGTTGACTCGGGGTCCCCTTCCCTTTTGAGATCCCGCCCGGCGGAGCCTCCCTCCCGCGGCTCCGGGCGAGGGAGGCTCCCCGCTTAGGAGGGACCGGCATGACGGACGAACAGCTGCACGGGCGCGAACGCGACCTCCGGACGGTCGAGGAGATCCTCGGCCGGGCCCGGGACGGGCACGGCGGAGCCCTGGTCGTCACCGGGGAGGCCGGCGCCGGCCGCACGGCCCTCCTGGAGGCCGCCGCACGCGGCGCGGGCACGGCCTTCTGCGTGCTCGGCACGACCGGCGTCCCCGGCGAGTCCGGCGTCGCCTACGCCGGGCTCCACCGGCTGCTGCGGCCGCTGGCCGAGCAGGTCGCGCGGTTGACGCCGGCGCACCGGGACGCCCTCGGAACGATCCTGCACGGCGCGCCCCGCGGCGACTCGTTCGTGCTGTCCACGGCGGTGTGCGAGCTCCTGGGCCGGGTCGCGCGCGACAGGCCCGTGCTGTGCTGGGCCGACGACGTCCACTGGCTCGACGCCAGGTCCCTGGAGGTGCTCGCCTTCGCGGCACGGCGGGTCGCGGACGAGCGCGCGGCCGTGCTCTTCGCCGCCCGCGACGGGGAACCGGACGCCGGCGCGCTCGCCGGCATCCGGCGGCTGCGGCTCGGCCCCCTCGCCGAGGACGCGGGCCGGCGGGTGCTGCGGGACGCCCTCGGCAGCGACCTGGACGGTTCGGCGGGCGGCGACCTGATCGAGGAGATCGTCGACCTGGCCTGCGGACGGCCCCTGGCGATCCGCGAGCTGGCCGCCGCGCTGACCCCCGGGCAGCTGTCGGGGGCCGCGCCGCCGCCGCGGGCGCTGCCCCCGTCCAGCTCCCTGCGCGCCCTGCACCGGCGCCGCTGCCTGGCGCTGCCCTCCGGGGCCCGGCGCCTCGTGCTGATGGCCGCGGCGGAGGAGTGGCTCGGCGCCGCGACGATGGCGCGGGCCGCCCGGGCGGACGGCGTCGGCGACGGCGACCTCGACGCCGCGCGCGAGTCGGGACTGCTGCGGTTCGAGGGCGACGGGGTCGCGGTCCGCGACCGGCTCGTCCGGTCCTCGCTGTGGGCGGACGCCTCGCGGGAGGAGCGGCAGGACGCCCACACGCTGCTCGCCGGCGCCCTCGTCCAGGAGTGGCAGCGGCCGCGGCGGCTCTGGCACCGCGCGGCCGTGGCGGGCGAACCCGACGACCGGCTCGCCGCCGAGCTGGCGGGGGCGGCGGACGCGGCCAGGAGGGCGGGCCGGTACGCCGACTCCTGGCGGATGTGGCAGCGTTCCGCGGCGCTGACCGTCGAGCACGGCGCGCGGACGGACCGGTACCTGGCCGCCGCCGGGGACGCCTGGGCGAGCGGGCGGTCGCGGCGGGCCCGCGCCATGCTCCGGCAGGTCCGCCCGCGCGCCTGCGACGGGCACCGCGCCGCTCGCGCCGCCGCCCTGCGCGGAGAGATCGACGCGGCGGCGGGCTCCCCCGCGACGGCGGTCCGGAGGCTGCGCGACGCGGCCGAGCGGCTCGCCGGGACCGACGCGCAGGCGGCGCTGGACGCGCTGATGTGGGCCGCCGAGGCCGCCGACGCCGCCGGCGACCGCCGCGCCCACCTGGAGATCGCCGAGCGCGCCGGCACGCTCGGCCTCGCCCTGACCGGCCCGCGCACCGAGCTGCTGCTCGGCCATCTCGCCGGGGTCGCGGCCACGATCCGCGGCCGGTACCGGGAGGCGGCCGAACGGCTCCACCACGCCCAGCGCCTCGGCACGGACGTGGCGGACCCGGTCGCGCAGGTGTGGGCGGCGCTCTCGGCCCTCTCGCTCGGGAACGCCCGCCGCACCCGCGCGCTGACGGCCGCGGCGGTCGCCTCGGCCCGGCGGGCGGGCGACGTGCCCGCCGAGTCGTTCGCGCTGGTGGCCGCCGGGCGCTGCGAGGTCCTCCTCGGGCATCCCCCCGCACCGATCGCCGCCTGCCACGACGGCCTGCGCCTCGCCCGGGCCACCCGCCTGCACGGGCACGCCACGGAGCAGCTCGCCACCCTGGCGCTCACCGCCTCCTTCAACGGAGACGAGGCCAGGACGCGCGAGCTGCTGGAGCAGCTCACCGGCACCGCCGACGAGCGCGGCCTCGCCCGCGCGGGCGCCCTCGGGTCCTGGGCGCCCGCGTGCCTCGACCTCGCCGCGGACCGGCCCGCCGACGCGGCCGCGCGGCTGCGGCTGCCGGGCGGCGCCGGGCTCGCGCATCCGCCGGCGCGGCTGCTCGCCGTCCCGCACCTGGTCGAGGCGCTGGTCCGCACCGGCGAGCACGACGCGGCGGCCGCGGCCCACGAGCACTTCCGCCGCTGGGTGGACGGGATCGGCTCACCTCCCGGACCGGAGGCGCTCGGCCGCCGCTGCCTGGCCCTGCTGGCCGGCTGCGACGGCGAGGCCGAGGAGCACTTCACCGAGGCCCTCCGCCTGCACGAGGCCGGAGACGCCGTGTTCGAGCTGGCCCGCACGGAGCTGCTGTTCGGGCACAGGCTGCGGCGCGGGCGGCGTCCCCGTGCCGCCCGCGAGCACCTGCGCGCCGCGCTGCGCGTCTTCGAGCGCTACGGCGCCGCCCCGTGGACGGCGCAGGCCCGCGCCGAGCTGCGCGCCGCCGGGGAGACCGCTCCGCGGGCGGCGAGCGGCTTCGGAAAGCTCACCGCCCAGCAGGCGCAGATCGCCCGGATGGCCGCCGAGGGGGCGACCAACCGGGAGATCGCTGCGCGCCTGCTGCTCAGCCCGCGGACGATCGACCACCATCTCCGCAACGTCTTCACCCGCCTCGGGATCCGCTCGCGCGTCGAGCTGGCCCGGCTGATCCGCTGACCGGCCGGCCGCCGGTCAGCGGGCCTCCTCGTACTCCTCCTCGCGGTCCTCGGACTTGGCGTTGCGGGAGGTGCCGGAGGAGGAGCTCCGGGTGCCCCGGCCGTTCCGGGAGGACCTGGCCTCCGAGTCCTTGGAGTCCTTCGCGTCCTTGGACTCCTTGGCGCTCTCCGAGCCCTTGTCCTTGGAGGTCGCGGAGCCGCCCTTGCCGGACTTCTCCTCTTCCTCCATGGCCTCCTCGTGCGTCCGGACGACCTCGCTGTCGCGGATCTCGCCGCGCCAGCCCTCGATCTCGTCCGCGCGGGTGAGCGAGTTCGTCATCACGTACCGGCGGAAGTGCTTCAGTTCGAGCCGGGCGCGGCGGCCCTGGGCGCGCCAGATGTTGCCGGTCCGCTCCATGAAGCCCTGCGGGTGGTACTCCAGGACGACCAGGACGCGGGTCAGGTTCGGCGACAGCTCGTGGAAGCTGACCGTCCCGTCCACGTGGCCCTTCGGGCCCTTCGAGCGCCACACGATGTGCTCGTCGGGGACCTGCTCGACGATCGTCGACTCCCACGTCCGCGCCGACCAGAAGATCTTGGCCTTCCAGTTCAGCTTGGTGTCGTCGGCCTGGTCGACGCTGATGACCTTCTTCATGAAGGACGGGTAGTCCTGGAACTGCGTCCACTGGTCGTAGACGAGGCGGGCGGGCGCACCGATGTCGGTGTGCTCGATGATGTTGGTGACCTTCACCTTCTTCCCGCCGCCCTTGCCGCCCTTGCCCTTGCCGCCGCCGGGCAGGATGTTCTTGAGCTTGCCGAAGATGCCCTTGCCCTTGCCGTCGGACTGCTCGTCCTTGGCGTCGTCCTTGGCGTCCTTGGCGTCCTTGGCGTCGTCCTTCTTGGCGTCGGCCTTGGCCTCGTCCTTGGCGCCGGCCTTGGCGTCCTTCTCGGTCTCGTCCTTGGCGCCGGAGGCCTTCGGCTGCTCCTGGTCGTCCTGGTCGGAGCCCTGCGCGCCGCGGTTGCCGGCGATGGCCCGGCTCGCCGCGACGGCCGCGCCCGCGCCGAGCAGGACGCCGCCGGCGGTGCCGATGGCCCTGCCGCCCGGGAGGGCCTTGGTGATGGCGCTCAGACCGGACGAGCGCTTGCGCCCGCCGATCGGCAGCCTCTTGGCGATCTGTCCGACGGGCAGCTTGCCCATCGGGTTTGCGCGTGCCATGTTCCGCTTCCTCACTTGGGGTTGGTGACGGTCTCGCCGTCGCGGATCTCGCCGCGCCAGCCCTCCACCTCGTCCGGGTGGAGGAGCGCCTGCGTCATCACGTGGCGGCGGAAATGCTTCAGTTCCAGCCGGGTCCGGCGGCCCTGGGCGCGCCAGAGGTTGCCCGTCCGCTCGAACAGGCCGACGGGGTGGTACTCCAGGACGAGCAGGACGCGGGTCAGGTCGGGCGTCACCTCGTGGAAGCTGACCGACCCGTGGGCGTAGCCCTTGGGGCCCTTCGAGCGCCACACGATGTGCTCGTCGGGGACCTGCTCCTTGATCGTCGACTCCCACGTCCGCGCCGACCAGAAGATCTTGGCCTTCCAGTTCAGCCTGGCCTCGTCGGCCTGGTCGACGCTGACGACCTTCTTCATGAAGGTCGGGTAGTCCTGGAACCGCGTCCACTGGTCGTAGACCAGCCGGCGCGGCGCACCCACGTCGATCTGCTCGACGATGTTGGTCAGCTTCCCCTTTCGCCCCCGCCCGAAGATGCCGGCGAGGGTCTCCTTCAGGGCCGTCCAGCCGAAGCTCAGCAGCGCGCGGAAGGGGGACTTGCCCTCCTGCAGCGCCTTCACCCCGGCCAGGGCGGCCTTGCCCAGCGGGCCGGCCTGCTCCGCTTTCGCGGTGAGGCTCCGGACCGCACGGTCGAGCCGCCGTTCGAGCCGGGTGACGAGCCCGGCCAAGGCACGGCGTGCCAGGCGCCGCGCCGAGAGCGCGGCCAGCGCCCCGCCGGCGCCGGCGGCCGCGCCCGCGATCGGGCCCGTCCGGAGTTTCATGTCCTGTCCACCTCATCGTCCAACTCGGGTACGGCGCCGGGTTACCCGGTCAAGCTGGGGCAAAACAGGACGCAGGCAAGATGACGGACATCTCAGTCGGCTGGCCGCATCAGGACGGCACCCCCGGCGGAGCCCGGAGCGAACGCACGGACGCTGCTGTCGGGCGACCAGACCAGCCCAGCGTGGGCACCGGACCAGATCGGTCGCTCCGAAACCTCGCATAACGGTTGAGATTCGTGCTTTACGGGCCCCTTGAACTGGTACGGACCAGTGTTTATCTTCTTCCCCACCACGCGCGTTTGTGCTCGGGGGGCGTTCACACCGCGCAGAATCTTTCATGCGCGAAAGCCGGAGAAGGCGGGGACAGATGAAACGGCACCTCATGGGCGTCGTCGCCGCGGGCCTGACCGTGGCACTCGGCGTCAGCGGCTGCGGCAAGGGCAGCTCGTCGGGAGGCGACTCCGACGGCAAGACCATCAAGTTCGTCGCCGCGATCTACGACGACAACACCAAGCCCTACTGGGACGCCCTGATCAAGGACTTCGAGGCGAAGAACTCGGGCTACAAGGTCAACCTGGAGATGGTCGACTGGACCCAGATGGACGCCAAGGTGAAGACCTACGTCCAGACCAAGCAGGTTCCGGACGTCCTCAACTACAACGCGTTCTCCGACTTCGCCCGCGACGGCCTCATCTACAAGGCCGACGAGGTGCTGTCGCCGGGCACGCTCGGCGACTTCACGCCGACCTTCGTCCAGCAGGCGCAGTACAACGGCGCGCAGTACGGCCTGCCGTTCATCTCCAGCGCCCGCCTGCTCTTCTACAACAAGGCCCTGTTCAAGAAGGCCGGCATCAGCGACCCGCCCGCCACCTGGGACGAGGTCAGGGCCGACGCGGAGAAGATCAAGAAGGCGGGCGCGACCGGGTACGGGCTGCCGCTCGGCCCCGAGGAGTCGCAGGCCGAGTTCTACTCCTGGGCGATGAACAACGGCGGCGGCTGGGTCGACGCGTCCGGCAAGTGGGCGATCAACCAGAAGGCCAACGTCGACACCCTCGCCTTCCTCAAGGACCTCAACAAGTCCGGGCTGACCCAGCCGAACCCGGAGACCACCGACCGCAAGACGGTGTTCAACCAGTTCGCGCAGGGCAAGATCGGCATGGCGATCGGCGGGCCGTTCACCAAGGCCGGATTCATCGACCCGGTGAACAAGGACCTGGACTTCGGCGTCGCGCCGCTGCCGAGCAAGGGCGGCACCGAGCACAACACGCTCGGCGTGATGGACGTCCTCGCCGCGTTCAAGAAGGACGGCGGCAAGAACAAGGAGGCCGTCAAGAAGTTCCTCGACTTCTTCTACCAGAAGGAGAACACCTCGAAGTTCCTCAAGACCGAGGGCTTCCTACCGGTGACGAAGTCGGCCGGTGACGCGCTCAGCGCCGACCCGTACATGAAGCAGTTCGTGGACGCGCTGCCGACGTCGAAGTTCGCGCCGACGTCCAACCCGGCGTGGTCGGCGGTCGCGGGCGCGGTCAAGCAGGACCTCGGCACCGCCGCCGCGAACGAAGACCCGAAGAAGGTCCTGGACAAGATCCAGGAGACGGCCGAGAAGGCCGGCTGAGTGCAGGATCTCAAGGCCGGGGAGCGGGGGGCCGCCGCCTCGACGGCCCCCCGCCCCTCCCTCCTCCGGCGGACCGGACGGGCCCTGGCGCCGCTGCCGTGGCTCGCCCCGTCCCTCGCGCTCATCGCGATCGTGGTGCTGTGGCCCGTCATCGAGATGGTCCGCACCTCGCTGCAGAAGATCAGCTCGTCCGGCGTCACGCTCGGCTACCGGGGCGGCGGCAACTACACCGACCTGTTCGGCGAGGACGACCTCGTCCCGGTCGTGCTGCGGACGCTGCTGTGGGTGGCCGGCGTCGTCGTCATCACGATGGTGCTCTCGCTCGCCCTCGGCCAGCTGCTGAACGCCCGCTTCCCCGGCCGCCGCGTCGTGCGCTGGGCCGTCATCGTCCCGTGGGCGGCGTCGGTGCTGATGACGGCGCTCATCTGGAAGTGGATGCTGGACAACTACTCCGGCCTGGTCAACCGCGTGCTGCTCGACCTGCACGTGATCGACGAGCCGGTGAACTGGCTGGCGCATCCGGGGCAGGCGATGCTGTGGATGATGTGGGTGGCGGTGTTCGTGTCGCTGCCGTTCACCTCGTTCGTCATCCTCGCCGGGCTCCAGACGATCCCCGCCGACGTGTACGAGGCGGCCCGCGTCGACGGCGCCGGGCACCTGCGCACCTATCTCGCCATCACGCTGCCGCTGCTGCGCCCCGCGATCCTCATCGCGTCCATCATCAACGTGATCAACGTGTTCAACTCGTTCCCGATCATCTGGGCGATGACGGGCGGCGGCCCCGGCAGCAAGACCGACACCACCACCACGTTCATGTACAAACTCGCCTTCTACGACCAGAACGTCGGCGAGTCCGGCGCGATGGCGGTCGTGAACTTCGCCCTGATCCTCGTGATGGTGCTGCTGTACCTGCGCGCCGCCCGCTGGCGGGAGGAGGTCCGATGACCGCAGCGAAGCGAGGATCATCGGACCTCCCGTCCCGGGGGCCCGGGGGTCGCCCCCCAGGAGGGAAGGGTCCGATGACCGCAGCGAAGCGAGGATCATCGGACCTCCCGTCCCGGGGGCCCGGGGGCCGCCCCCCAGGAGGGAAGGGTCCGATGACGCGCCGGATCGTCCTCACGGGCGTCGGCTGGCTGGTCGCCCTGGCGTTCCTGCTGCCCTACCTGCAGATGTTCGTCACCGCGCTCAAGCCCGAACGCGAGCTGACGAAGTCGCCGGGCACCTACCTGCCCACGCACTGGACGTGGTCGAACTTCGTGGACGTCTGGTCGGCCGCGCCCGTCTGGACCTACATGCGGGTCTCCCTCACCGTCGCGGCCGCCGCCACCCTCGTCACCCTCGCCTGCGCGATGCCCGCCGCGTACTACACGGCCCGCAACCGCTTCCGGGGGCGCGGGGCGTTCCTGCTGCTCGTCCTGGTCACGCAGATGTTCGCGCCGACCGCGCTGGTGATCGGCATCTACCGGGAGATGGTCGCGCTCGACCTCACCGACACGCTGCTGTCGCTCATCCTGGTGAACGCGGCGTTCAACCTGCCGTTCTGCATCTGGATCCTGCACGGCTACTTCTCCAGCATCCCGAAGGAACTGGAAGAGGCCGCCTTCCTGGACGGCGCGGGCCGCATCGGCGCCCTCACCCGCGTCACGCTGCCCATCTCCATGCCGGGCGTCGTGACCGCGATCGTCTACACGTTCATCGCGGCCTGGAACGAGTACATCGTGGCGCTGACGGTCACCGCGTCCCCGGACCGCCGCCCGCTCACCGTCGGCATCCCGTCCTTCGTGACCCAGTACCAGGCGCACTGGCAGTACCTGTTCGCCACCTCGCTGATCGCGATCATTCCGGTGGTCGTCCTGTTCGTCTTCATCGAGCGCTACCTCATCGGCGGCCTGACGGCGGGTTCGGTCAAGTGACCCTGATCGGCCTGGACGTGGGCGGCACGACGATGAAGGCCGCCCTGGTCGGCGAGGGTGCGCCGGCAGGCGGGGACGCGGGCGTCCTGGCGAGCGAGTCGCGGCCCACCGACCGGGCCGACCCGGTGGGCGGCGTCCTCGACTTCGCCGCCCACCTCGCCGCCCGCGCCGCGTCCCTCGGCTCCCCCGCCCGCGCCGCCGGCATCGCCCTGCCCGGCATCGTGGACGAGGCGGCGGGCACGGCCGTCCACTCCGCCAACCTCGGGTGGCGGGACGTGCCGTTCCTGCGCCTGGCCCGCGAGCGCCTCGGCGTCCCCGTCGCCATCGGCCACGACGTCCGCACCGGCGGCCTGGCCGAAGCCGTGCTGGGGGCGGGCCGCGACGCGGGCGACTTCGTCTTCATGGCCATCGGGACCGGCATCGCCGCCGCCCTCGTCCTGAACGGCGCCCCCTACCCGGGGACGGTCGGCTGGAGCGGCGAGATCGGCCATGTCGTCGTCCGTCCCGGCGGCGAGCCCTGCGCCTGCGGGAACCGGGGGTGCCTGGAGACCTACGCCTCCGCCTCCGCCGTCTCCCGCCGGCACGGCGGGGGCGTCCCCGCCGAAGAGGTGATCGCGCGGGCCGGGAGGGGCGAGGAGAGGGCGGGGCGGGTCTGGTCGGAGGCGCTCGACTGCCTGGCCGACGGCCTCGCCGCGGCGACGCTGCTGCTGGACCCGGGCCTCGTGGTCATGGGCGGCGGCCTCGCCCGCGCCGGGGACGCGCTGCTGGCCCCCCTCGAATCACGCCTGGCCGCCCGCCTGACGTTCCGCACCCCGCCCCGCGTGCTGCGCACGCGCCTGGACGACCAGGCCGCCGTCAAGGGCGCGACGATCCTCGCCCAACGTGCCCTGAACGGCGGCTAGGCCGTCTCGACGAGCCTGGCGAGGTTGTCCAGGGCCATTCGCGTGCCGGTCTCGTTGTCGGCGGCGGGCACGGTGTCGGGCATGCCCTCGTGCACGATGAGCACTTCGGTGCCGCCGTCGACCTCGGTGAGCGTCGTGGTCATCGTCATCTCGCCCTGCAGAGCGGGATCGCCGGTCTCGAACTCGAACACCTCGACCACGCGCTCGCCGGGCACGAGCTCCACGAACCGCCCGTGGTAGGTGTCGGTGTGCGCCGACGACTTGCCGGCGGCGGTCGGCGCGTCGTAGGTGAGCGAGATCCGGAACGCGCCGCCCTCGCGGCCGTCGAACTCGTGCACCTCACTGGTCATGCCGTCGGGGACCCGCCACTTCATGATCGCGTCCGCGTCGACGAGCGCCCGGTAGACGTCCGAGGGACGGGCCTTCACGTGCCGCGACACCCGCGTCGAGTACATGGCCCCACCCTACGGCGCACCTCCGACAACGCTCCCGCCCCGATCCCGAGGGCGCGCCTTGACAGCGCCGGTCTCCCCCAAGAACGATCACCCGCAGGGGTGGTCGCACGGAGGCCACCCGTGGAGCAATGAAAAGGAAACCGAGATATGTCCCACCAGGACAAGAACTACCACTACCAGAAGGACCTGTCGCCCGAGGCCAACGCCACCCTCGCCATCAACATGGCGGTCGATGAGTCGCCGACGAACGGTGGCACGGGCGTCGTCAACATCGTCGACGACAACGGCAAGGTCGCGCAGACGTCCCTCCACAACACCCCGGAGAACCTGGCACAGACCCTGAAGGACCAGGGCAAGCAGTAATCAGCGCCAGGCGACCTGAACGTAGGCGCCCCGGCGACGGCATCACAGCCGTCGCCGGGGCGCCGATTCGTGAGATCGCCCCGCGTAACTCGTCTGGGTGCAAGCCGCCTGGCATGGGCGTCCCAGCACGAGGCGTTCGCCCGCCCCACCCAGAACGATCGGCCGGCCGGTGGGCGGGCGGTCCGGCTTGTAGTGTTCTCGGCGTGTTCCTAGGGCGAGACCGCGAGCTCGACCACCTGGCCGGGCTGCTCGTGGACGCTCGCGCCGGGCGGAGCAGGACCGTGGTGGTCCGGGGCGAGGCGGGGATCGGCAAGACGGCCCTGGTCGAACAGATCGCGGCGGGCGCCGGGGACATGCGGATCATCCGCGGGACCGGCGTCGAGTCCGAGACCGAGCTGGCGTTCGGCGGGCTGCACCTCATGCTCCACCCGTACGGCGACCGCCTCGACGCGCTGCCCGGGCAGCAGGCGGCGGCGCTGCGGTCGGCGTTCGGCCTCGGCTCCGGCCCCGCGGGCGACCGCTTCCTGATCGGCGCGGCCACGCTCACGCTGCTGTCGGAGCTGGCCGCCGACCGCCCGCTGGTGTGCCTGGTGGACGACGCGCAATGGCTGGACACCGCGTCGCTGGACGCGCTGCTGTTCGCCGCCCGCAGGCTCGGCGCCGACCCCGTCTCCATGATCTTCACGGCGCGGGACGGCGCCCGCCCCTTCCCCGACCGCGGCCTGGAGGTGCTGCGGCTGACCGGCCTGGACCGCGCCGCCGCCGAGGACCTGGTGGCGGCGCGGACGCCGGGCCTGACCGTGCCGGTGCGGGAGCGCCTGCTGGACGAGGCGGCCGGCAACCCGCTCGCGCTCATCGAGCTGGGCGACGCCCTGCGGTCGCGGCCCGCCCGTCCCGCCGGTCCGCTGCCGGTCGGCGGCAGGGTGCAGGAGACGTTCCGGCGCCGGCTCGCCGAGCTGCCGGACGCCACCCGCCGGCTGCTCCTGGTCGTCGCCGCCGACGGCACCGCCGACCTCGGCATCGTGCTGCGCGCCGGGGACGCGCTCGGCCTGACGCCCGCCGACCTCGGGCCCGCCGAGGAGGCCGGGCTCGTGGTCCTGGACGGCGAGGAGGTGCGGTTCCGCCACCCGCTCATCCGCGCCGTCACCTACCAGGACGCGGCCCACCACCGGCGGATCGACGTCCACGGCGCCCTGGCGGGCGTCCTGCGCGGCGACGAGCACGCCGACCGGCGCGCCTGGCACCTGGCGGCGGCCGCGACCGGCCCCGACGAGGGCGTCGCCGCCGAGCTGGAGCGGGTCGCGCACCGCGCCGAGCTGCGCGGCGGGACGGCCGCCGTCGCCACCGCCTACGAGCGCGCCGCGCGGCTCAGCACCGAACCGGAGGGCAAGGCCCGGCGGCTCGTCCACGCGGCGCGGGCCTCCTACGACGCCGGCCGGCCCGACCAGGCCACCCGTCTCGCCGAGGAGGCCGAGCACCTCACCGCGCGGGACGGCGTCGTCGCCGAGGCCACCTTCATCCGCGCCCAGGTCGCCTACGAGCGCGTCTCGCCCGCGGCCGACGCCGAGCTGGCGCTGCGGGCAGCGGCGCTCATCGCCGGGAGCGATCCCGAGCAGGCGGTGTCCATGCTGACGGAGGCCGTCTGGTCCGCCCGCGACGCCGGCGCCCACGACCTGGTGCGGCGGGGCGTCGAGCTGCTCGGGCGGATCCGGCTGCCCGGAGGTTCGCCGAAGGCGTCGGTGACCGCCGCGCTGATCGCCTACGGGCGGCTGGGGGACGGCGCGGCGGCGGCCGTCCCCCGGATGCGGGCCCTGTTCGAGGCCGCGCGGAGCGGCGACGTCGAGGAGAGCGTCGAACTGATCATCGGCGGCTTCATGGGCCTGCTCGTGGCCGACGACCGGGGCGCGACCGGGCTGCTGGAGGACATGGCCGCGCAGGCCAGGGCCCGGGGCGCGCTCGGCTGGCTCCCCTACATCCTGGAGGCCCTCGCGATCGGGCGGGTGCTGCTCGGCGACCTGCGCGGCGCGGACGCCGCGGCGGCCGAGGGCATGTCGCTGGCCGCCGACATCGGCATGGACACGCAGGTGACCGCGCTGCGGTGCATCACGGTGCGGCTGGAGTCGGACGCCGCGCGGAGCCGGACCCTGGCGCCGGGCGTCCTCGAACACGCCGACCTGCACCCGACCAACACCGCGCTCGCGTCGTGGGGCCTCGGCCTGCTCGACCTCGCCGAGGGGAACGCCGGCGCCGCCCTGGACCGGCTGGACGCGGTGTGCTCCGGCCCGGCGCGGCACGACGTGCTGATCCGCGCCGTCCCGGACCACGCGGAGGCGGCGGTGCGCGCCGGGCGCCCGGAGCTGGCCCGCACCTACCTTCCCGCGTTCGAGACGTGGGCGGCGGCCACGTCGAGCACCGCCCTGGTCTCCCGCTGCCGCGCCCTCCTCGCCACCGGCGACGAGGCGGACGAGCACTACCGCACCGCCCTCAGCCTGCACGGCGACCGCGCGTACGACGCCGCGCGGACCCGCCTGCTGTACGGGGAACGGCTGCGCCGCCGGCGCCGCCGCACCGAGGCCCGGGAGGAGCTGACCGCCGCGCGGGAGACGTTCGCCCGGCTCGGCGCCGACTGCTGGGCCGAGCGTGCCCGCGCCGAGTTGGAGGTCCTCGGGGACCGGCCCGCCGCCCGCTCCGGGGACGCCGACCCGCTGAGGAGGCTGACCCCGCAGGAGCTCCAGGTCGTGCGGCTCGCCGCCGCCGGGCTCAGCAACCGGGAGATCGGCGCGCAGCTCTACCTCAGCCCCCGCACCGTCGGCCACCACCTCTACAAGGCGTACCCGAAGATCGGCGTCACCCGCCGCGTGGAGCTGGCCCGGCTGGTATCGGACACATGACTTAGCCCCGCCGCCGCACCCCCGGGCCCACCTCGCCCGCACCTCACCTTCCGGGCCCGTCCACCCCTGCCCACCTGCGCCGTTGAACATCCGTTCGATGACCGATGCGGGTCGTCCCGCCGCGCTCGTAGCGTCGTGGCCACCTCGAACGGAACGGAGAACCACGATGCTTCTCGAGAACAAGACCGCGGTTATCTACGGCGGTGGCGGCACCATCGGCGGCGCCATGGCGCGCGGCTTCGCGGCCGAGGGCGCGCGGGTCTTCCTCGCCGGCCGCACCCCCGCCACGCTCGACGCCGTCGCCGAGGAGGTCCGGGCCGCGGGCGGCCTCGCCGAGACGGCCCGCGTGGACGCCCTGGACGAGGACGCCGTGAACGGCTGGGTCGACTCGGTCGTGGAGACGGCCGGCAGCATCGACGTGTCGGTCAACCTCATCTCCCAGGACGCGCTGTTCCGGCCCATGATCGAGATGCCGGCCGCGGACTTCGGCCGCGCCATGGACAAGATCGCGCGCTCGTTCCTCGTGACCACCCGGGCCGCCGCGCGGCACATGGTCAAGCAGGGCTCGGGCGTCATCCTGCACTTCGGCGGGTCCGACAGCACCAACAGGATGCCCGGCATCGGGACGGTGCAGATCGGCTGCGACATGGTGGAGGCGATGCGCCGCCAGTGGGCGTGCGAGCTCGGGCCGCACTCGGTCCGCGTCCTGTCGATGCGCACCGGCGGCATCCCCGGCGACGCCCTGCCGGACCCGGTGAAGCAGCAGATGGTCGACGCCACCCTGCTCAAGCGCGCCGCGACGCTCACCGACGTCGGCCGCGTCGCCGCGTTCCTGGCCTCCGACCACGCCGCCAGCCTGACGTCCACCCAGGTCAACATCACGGCCGGTGCGCTGGTCGACTGACCGGACACGAACGGCGACGACGCCCCGCCCGCTCCGGCGGCTCCGGCCGGGCGGGGCGTCATCCCGGGCTCGCCCCCGGTCAGCCGCGACCGCCCGGCTTCGGCACGAAGGACGACGCCGTCAGTGCGCCCCAGCCCGTGATCTGGCCCCGCTTCAACGGCAGCAGGCCGGGCTCCCGGTGGTCCTTCACGGCGATCGCGCGAAAGCCCAGGTAGGCATAGGTCTTCGGGTCGATGAGGATCTCGCTGCGCAGGTAGCCGCTCTCGACGCGGTAGAGCGTGACCCCGCGGCGACGCCCTAGATCGGCGGCCGCGGGCTCGTAGCGCACGCCGGGGATCCGGGCGGCGGCGCCGTACAGCGCCGCCTCGATCTTCGAGGGGAGTACGGCGTCGCGCATGGAGCGGCTGACGAGTTCGAAGGCCATGGAGTCGCGCTCTTCGGCCGTCGGCGGCTTCGGCTTCGCCTTCTTCATCAGGGCGTACTTCTCGCGGGTCCGCTTCGGCAACCCCTCCGGGATCGGCTTGCCCCACGCGGCCAGGCTCCGGGCGTACTCCGCGTCGACCGTCTTGTAGATCCTCGCGAGCAGCGCGCGGGGATCGGTCGGCAGGGAGAGCAGCTCGGGGTAGGTGGGGGTGTACTTCGAGCCCTCGGCCACGCGCAGCCTCCCGTCCTCGATCACGGCGAACCGCCTGCCGTCCGTCCGGCGCCACAGCTCCTGGGTCCGGGTCTTCTCCGGGGTGCCGAACAGGGGCCGTCCGCCGCCTTCCCGGGTCTCGGCGTAGACCGTCTTCAGGTAGGCCCACTGCGTCGGGCCGATCTTCGGGACGGGTTTCGTCGCCGCGACCAAGGCGGCGTTGTGGGCCAGATCCTGGGGGCCGCCTACCGGACGCAGGGCGAGGGAGCCGGGCTCGTGTCGGCCTTGACCGCCGCCCGCGACGACGGCGGCGACGGCGACGGCCGCCGCCCCGGCCAGGGCGCCGGCCGCGAGGAAGCCCCTGCGGGGCAGCCGCCGCCCGGCCCGCGAGGCGGGCGCCTCAGCGCCGAGGCGGGCACGCAGGCGGGCCTTGGCCATGCGGTCGTACTCGGGGACGTCCGGCCGGCCCTCGCGGAACAGGGTGATCTCGTCGGTGGTCATGTCGCGTTCTCCTGGAGGGGATCGGTGCCGCCGAACGCGCGATGGAGCTTCTTGCGGATCCGGTGCAGGCGGGACTTGATCGTGCCGATGGGGACGCCGAGGGCCTGGGCCGCCTCGTCGTAGCTCAGTTCCGCCCAGGCGATGAGCAGGAGCAGGTCGCGGTCGGCGGCCGAGAGCCGGGCGAGCGCGGCGGCGAGTTCCGGCCGGAGCCGGCCGGCGGCCACCCGGGCGGCGCTGCGCTCGTCGAAGGACTCCTCCGGCCGGTCCGGCGCCGCGCGGGCCAGGGCCCGGTTGCGGCGGGCCTCCGCCCGGCGGTGCTCGCGCAGGGCGTGCGTGGCGATCCCGTAGAGCCACGGGCGCGCGTCCGCCCGGCCGAGGTCGTACCGTGCGCGTTTGCGGAAGGCGGTCAGGAACGTCTCCGCGACGACGTCCTCGGCCATGTCGGGGCCGAGACGGCGGGCGACGTAGCGGTGGATCTCGTCGCCGTGCCGGTCGAAGAGGTCCGCGAAGCGCTCGGGTTGCCGGAGCGACTCCCGCAGGACCGCGGCGTCCGTCACCTTGCCGGGCGGGACGTCTGACTCCGTCCCGGAAGGTACGGCCATCATGTGACTCGTCCGTTCACAGGGGTCCTTTCGGTGGGCTTTCACCCGGTACTCGACCGGTCGCCGCGAACGGGTTCCCTCTGCCTGCGAAGCGGGACGAGTGCACGCCCCGAGCGCCGGTCGCCGGTCAGGCGACCGGGCCTTGGGAGTCTTCGCGCAGGGCCTCGGCTATGGCGTCCTGCCAGGCGTCCAGGAATGCGGAGTATCCGTCGGCGAAACGGCGGAGGTGAACGGCTCCGTCGCTGGAGAGCGCGGTGAGTTCGTAACTGACGGTCACCTTGCTGTGGGCGCCGGCCTCGTCCAGGACGACGGAGACCGTTCCCGCGCTGACGCCCGGGGTGACGCGCGCGTAGCGGATGCGCCGCCCGGGGGTCGCGTCCACGACGATCCAGGTGGTGGTCCGGCCGTGGTCGTGGTCGGGGGTCTGGAAGACCGTCCCGGGCTCGGCGTCGTCTGCGGCGGGCGCGGGGAAGGACGGCTCCCAACGCGGCGCCCATCGCCGCTCGCCCTGCGCGGTGAACAGGTGGAACGCCTCGCCGGGAGGCAGCGCGACCGTCAGGCGGCCGGTGAGGCGGTGCCGGGCGCCGGTCATCGCGTCTCGTCCAGGGCGTGCGCGTCCGCCGCGGTCAGCGTCAGGCCGTAGACGTCCTTGAGCTGCTCGATCTTGGCGAGCGTCTCCGCCGAGAAGGGGGTCTTGCCCTCGAAGGCGTGCAGGGCGATGCCTTCCACGAGGTCGCCCAGGGACAGGTCGAGGTACTCGGCCAGAGCCTTGAGGACCTTGAGGACGTTCCGCTCGATCCGCACACCGGTCTGCACCCGCTCAACTTTTACCATGGTACCAAGTTACCAGTCCGCACGCTGGTCGCCCAGTGGAGCCGGACGGTGGCACGGGGTGGCCATACCGGGCGTTCCACCTCTACCTTGGACGACCACCTGATCTTCGGGCGTAGCAGACGAAAGGGGAGCGCCATGGGGAGGTCCCCGGCCGGGCCCGGCGGCACCGGCGAGGAACCGCGGTCGCACGACCGGCGGGACCGCGCGCGGCGGGCGGCCTGGCTCGCGGCGGGCTTCGCGGTCTCCTACGGGCTCGTCCTGACGGTCGTCAGCGACACCTTCTTCTGGGTCGCGATCCCCGGCATGCTCGGGCTCGGCACCGTGGTGCTCCTGGCGCTGCAAATGCTGCTCCACAGGCCGTTCGGCGGCGCCGTCCCCTACGCCACCGACGGCACCGACCGTCGAGGTCCGGTGAGGTACCACTACAAGGTCCTGGTCAGGCGCTACCTGCTGCTGGTGGCGGTCGGCGCGGCCATGGTGGCCGTGCCGCTCGTCGCCGACATCGGCTTCCTCTACCCGTTCGTCGGAGCGGGCCTGGTCGCGTTGCCGCTGGGGACGAGGTTCTGGCTCCCCCAGATCTTCTACCTGCGCAAATGCGACCGAGTGCTGAAGGTCTACGAGTTCGGGTTCCGCTCCCCCGTGCAGAAGTCCAACCTCCACGGCCGGGGAGTGCGTCTTCTGACCGTGGGCGACGGCGCTCCGCGCATGTCGGCCCGGGAGCCGCTGTTCTCCGACCGGTGGCCCCGGGGGATCGAGCACGGAGTGTGGTTCGCCGGGGACGACCCCTTCGGCGGGGTGATCCTCGTCCCGGGCACGGGTGAGCTGATGTGCATGCAGCCGGCGACCTGGCTCGCGCACGACAGGGACCGGCTTCAGGCTGGCCCGGAGCGCCGGGACAGGGCCGAGCGAGCCGGTCTCGCACGCAAGTCGATCTAGGGCGTGATGACGAGCTTGCCGCGCGTGTGCCCGCCGCGGCTGGCGTCGAACGCCTCGCCGACCTTCTCCAGCGGGAACGTCCCGGCGACCTCCACCGTGAGCGCGCCGCGGTCGGCCATGGCCGCGAGCTCCGCCAGCTTCGCGCCGCTCGGACGCACCCAGATCCACTGCCCGCCGTGCTCCTCGACCGTGTTGTCGGCCACCGACACGTGCCGCCCGCCCTCGGCCAGGACGGCGAGGGTCGCGTCGAGCTGGCCGCCCACGAAGTCGGCGACGGCGGTCACCCCGTCCGGCGCCAGGTTCCGGACGCGCTCGACCAGCCCGTCCCCGTAGGCGACGGGCTCGGCGCCGAGGCCGCGCAGGAAGGCGTGGTTGTTCTCGGACGCCGTGCCGATGACGCGGGCGCCGCGGTCCCGCGCGATCTGGACCGCCAGGCTCCCCACCCCGCCGGACGCCGCGTGGACGAGCAGGACGTCGCCCGGCCCGATCTCCAGGCGGTCGAGGGAGCGCTGCGCGGTCATCCCGACGAGCGGCAGCCCGCCCGCCTGGTTCCAGTCGAGCGACGCGGGCCTGCGCGCCACGTCGTCCGCCGCGACCGCGACGTACTGCGCGAACGTCCCGGCGCCGACGACGTCCTTGCGGGCGTAGGACATGACCTCGTCGCCGTCCGCGAACTCCGGGGTGTCGGGCCCCCTCCCCCGCACGACGCCGGCGACGTCCCAGCCGGGGATGACGGGGAACACCGCGTCCATCATCCCGTCCAGGCCGCCGGCCATGACCTTCCAGTCCACGGGGTTGACCCCCGCCGCGCGGACCTCGATCAGGACCTGCCCGGGACCGACCTTCGGGTCCGGGACATCCCCGGCCTTCAGGCGGGAGTTGTCGTCGGCATAAGAGTCGTAGGTGACGGCACGCATGCCCTCAACCTGCCACCCGACCGGCCCGGCAAACATGGCGGCCGATGTGTAGGAGCCCGCCTACGTTTGACAGGTAGGAGATCCCCTACATATCTTCGGGCGCATGAACATCACGCATGTGCGGCTGCTGACCGTGCCGGTCTCCGACCAGGACGCGGCGAAGGAGTTCTACGCGGGCAAGCTCGGCTTCGAAGTGGTGATGGACCGTTCTACGGGGCCGGTGCGCTGGCTCCAGCTGGCGCCGAAGGGCGCGGAGACGAACGTCGTCCTGGCGGACCACGTGCCCGGCGCCGCGCCCGGCAGCGTGCACGGGCTGATGCTGGAGACGTCCGACCTCGACGCCGACTGCGAGCACCTGCGCGGCGCGGGAGTGGAGGTCGAGGGCCCGCAGGACCTCCCGTGGGGAAGGCAGGCGACGCTGACCGACCCCGACGGCAACGGCATCGTGCTGGCCGCGCGGTGACGGTCGACGTCTTCGCGGCCCTGGCCAGCCCCGTCCGGCGGGAGCTCACCGCCCTCCTGCTGGACGGGCCGCGCCCGGTCAACGACCTCGCGGCGCACTTCGCGATGAGCCGCCCGAGCGTGTCGGAGCACCTCAAGGTGTTGCGCGACGCCGGGCTGGTCAGCGAGCGGCGCAGCGGCCGGCAGCGCCTCTACCGGCTGGAGCCCGCGCCCCTGCGGGAGCTCTCGCAGTGGCTCACCCCGTACGAGCGGTTCTGGCGGGAGAAGCTGTCCACCCTGCGCGACCTGCTGGACGAGGAGGACCTGTGACCCCCGTCGTCGAGGCGGCGATGACCGGGCGGGAGAACCTGGAGATGGTCGCGCGCCTGTTCGGCCAGAACCGCCGGACCGCCCGCGCGAGCGCCGCCGCGGTGCTCGCGCGGCTGTCCCTGGACGAGGTGGCCGACCGCCTCGCCGACCGCGTCGTGATCATCGACCGGGGCCGGGTGGCGGCCGAGGGCACCCCCGGGAGCTGAAGTCGCGGATCGGCGGCGACCTGGTCGAGGTCCACGTCCGCGACCGCGCCGCGCTGGCGCCCGCCGCCCGCCCTGGAGCCGCTCGCCCCCGTCCACACCGACCAGTCGTCCCTCCTGGTGACGATGCCCGCCCGCAACGGCCCCGACGACCTCCTGAAAGCCGTCCGGGCCCTGACCGACCACCACGTCCCCATCGAGGACATCACCCTGCGCCGCCCCACCCTCGACGAGGTCTTCCTAACCCTCACCACCACCCCGGACAAGGCCCCCACATGACCACCACGGCCGCACTGTGCAAGCCCCCCTCCAGGGCCGCCACCCGGCGGGCACGGCCAATACAGAGAACGGGCTCAAGTACGGCCTGCCCACCCATGCCGGAGGCCGTCACCCCACAGGGGCGCGGGAGCGGGCGGTGGCGTTGTGAGGGGGCATGGCGGTGACTTCGGTGGACGGTGGGGCGGGGTTCGCGGCGGCGGCGTGGGTGGTCGCTGTTCGTGGCGCTGGGGCTGCTGACCGCGAACCCGCAGGCGGCGCAGGGCGTGGGGTTCCTCGCACTGCCGCTGAGCTTCGTCTCCGGCGCCTACGTCCCGGTGGGGACGATGCCCGGATGGCTGCGGGGCTTCGCCGAGCACCAGCCGGTCACCGTCATGATGGACGCGGTGCGGGCGCTCACCCAGGGCGGCGCGGCGGGCCTCGGGCACGGCGCCGGGCACTACGTCTGGCGGGCGCTGGCATGGACCGCCGCCATCGTCCTGGTGTCGGGCGCCGTCGCCGTCGCCCGTTTCCGCAGGGTGTGACGTGGAGGAGGGGAACATGAGCGGTGAGCGGGCCTCGATCGAGGTGGACGAGTTCCTGCCGCATCCGCCCGCGAAGGTGTGGCGGGCGCTCACCGAGCCGGACCTGCTGGCCCGGTGGCTGATGCCGAACGACTTCGAGGCCGTCGTCGGGCACCGCTTCACGTTCACCGCCACGCCGATCCCGGCGATCGGCTTCGACGGGACGATCGCGTGCCGCGTCCTCGACGTCGAGGAGGTGAGCCTGCTGCGCATCAGCTGGCGCGGCGGCGGCCTCGACACGACGGTGACGTGGCGGCTCGTCCCCGAGGGGCACGGCACCCGCCTCTTCGTGGAGCACGCGGGCTTCGACCTGGACGACCCCGTCAACGCCCACGCCTTCCGCGGCATGGGCAGCGGCTGGCGCACCAACGTCCACCGCTCCCTCCACGACCTCCTCACCGCCCTCCCCTGACCCACCGCGGCCCGCCGAGATGGCAGGAGCCAGGCGCGAAGGGGTGACGGCGTTCGGGCCCGGTCACGTGGGGTTCGCGAGCGCGGCAGGGACATGCGGGCGCCCCCGCTTGGGTTTGGGGCGGGGGCGCGGGGGCTTGGGTGGGTCGGTCAGGCGACGGGCTCCAGGGGTGGGTCGTCGGCGAACTGGGTGCGGTAGAGGTCGGCGTAGCGGCCGTCCGCTGCGAGAAGCTCCTCGTGGGTGCCGCGTTCGATGATGCGGCCGCTCTCCACGACGAGGATCAGGTCGGCGGCGCGGACGGTGGAGAGGCGGTGCGCGATGACCACGGCGGTGCGGCCGTCGAGGGCCTCGGTCAGAGCCTCCTGGACGGCGGCCTCGGACGTGGAGTCGAGGTGCGCGGTGGCCTCGTCCAGGATCACGACGCGCTGGCGGGCGAGCAGGAGGCGGGCGATGGTGAGGCGCTGGCGCTCGCCGCCGGACAGGCGGTAGCCCCGCTCGCCGACGATGGTGTCGAGGCCGTCGGGCAGGCCCTCGATGAGGGTGTCGAGCCGGGCGCGGCGCAGGACGTCCCAGAGCTCCTCCTCAGGCGCCTCGGGGCGGGCCAGCAGGAGGTTCTCGCGGATCGACTCGTGGAACAGGTGCCCGTCCTGCGTCACCATGCCGAGCGTGTCGCGGATGGCCTGGAACGACAGGTCGCGGACGTCGACGCCGCCGAGCCGGACGGCGCCGGAGTCGACGTCGTAGAGGCGCGGCAGCAGCTGCGCGATGGTCGACTTGCCCGCGCCGGACGAGCCGACCAGGGCGACCATCTGGCCGGGCTCGGCGCGGAACGAGACGTCGTGCAGGACGTCGACGCCGCCGCGGGTGTCGAGAGTGGCGACCTCTTCGAGGGAGGCGAGGGAGACCTTGTCGGCGGACGGGTAGGCGAAGGTCACGTTGTCGAACTCGACCGCCACCGGGCCCTCGGGCACGTCACCGGGCTCGGGCTTCTCGGCGACGAGCGGCTCGAGGTCGAGCACCTCGAAGACCCGCTCGAAGCTGACGAGCGCGCTCATCACCTCGACGCGGGCGCTGGCCAGGGCGGTCAGCGGCGCGTAGAGGCGGGTGAGCAGCAGGGCGAGGGCGACGACGGCGCCGGCGTCGAGGTGGCCGCGCAGCGACAGGAACCCGCCGACGCCGTAGACGAGCGCGAGGGCGAGCGCCGAGACCGTGGTGAGCGCCGTGATGAAGACGGTCTGCACCATCGCGGTGCGGACGCCGATGTCGCGGACGCGGCGGGCCCGGGCGGCGAACTCGGCCGACTCGCGGGCCGGGCGCCCGAACAGCTTCACCAGCGTCGCGCCGGGCGCGGAGAACCGCTCGGTCATCTGCGTGCTCATCGCGGCGTCGTGCGCCGCGGCCTCGCGTTCGAGCTTCGCCAGGCGGCTGCCCATCCGGCGGGCCGGAAGGACGAAGACGGGCAGCAGGACCAGCGCGAGCAGGGTGATCTGCCAGGAGATGCGCACCATCACGGCGAAGGTGAGCAGCACCGTCACGAGGTTGCTGACCACTCCGGAGAGGGTGTCGCTGAACGCGCGCTGGGCGCCGATCACGTCGTTGTTGAGCCGGCTGACCAGGGCTCCGGTGCGGGTCCGGGTGAAGAACGCGACCGGCATGCGCTGGACGTGGTCGAACACGGAGGTGCGCAGGTCGAGGATCAGCCCCTCGCCGATGCGCGCCGAGAACCACCGGTTGACCAGCCCGAGGGAGCCCTCCGCCAGCGCCAGCGCCGCGATCACAATGGCCAGCCACACGACCGTGGACGTGGCGTCATGGTCGACGATCGCGTTGACGACCCATCCGGCGAGGACGGGCGTCGCGACGGCGATGACCGCCATCACCACGCTGAGCAGGAGGAACGCCGTGAGAATGCCCCGGTGGGGGCGGGCGAAGCGGCCGATGCGCCGCAGCGTCGCCCGGGAGAACGGCCTGCTGTCCCGCGCGTTCATGGCGTGGTGCAAAGACATCCACGCCGTGACTTCCATGTCCATGGACACCCCTGTGATCGTTAGCCTGGAACAGCAAGCATGCGACCTCAAGAACGGTTGAGGTCAAGCCGCCGCGGGACCCCAGGGTCTCGCGGGGGTACGACATTTCCGCGAGGGAAGGGCGCCTGTGGACATCGACGAACTCCGGTCCGACACCCCTGGCTGCGCGAAGGTGGCCCATCTCAACAACGCCGGGGCCGCGCTGCCGCCGCGTCCCGTCATCGACGCCGTCACCGGGCACTTCGAGATGGAGACACTGATCGGCGCGTACGAGGCGGCCGAACGCAACGAGGCGCTCATCGCGCGCTTCTACGACGCCGTCGCCGGGCTCCTCGGGGCCCGTCCCGACGAGATCGCCTTCGTGGAGAACGCCACCCGGGCGTGGGACATGGCGTTCTACGCGATCCCCTTCGCGGACGGCGACCGCATCCTGACGACGACGAGCGAGTACTCCAGCAACGCGATCGCCTACCAGCAGGTGGCGGCGGCCAAGGGCGCGCGCGTGGAAGTCGTCCCGGACGAGCCCGACGGCACCCTCTCACTGGACGCGCTGGAGGCCGAACTGGCCAAGGGCGACGTGCGGCTGGTGTCGCTGAACCACATTCCCACGCACAACGGGCTCATCAACCCGGCCGCCGAGGTCGGGCGGCTGTGCCGCGCGCACGGCGTCCTGTACCTCCTGGACGCGTGCCAGTCGGTGGGGCATCTCTCGGTGGACGTGGAAGAGATCGGCTGCGACATCCTGTCGGCGACGGGGCGCAAGTTCCTGCGCGGCCCGCGCGGCACGGGCTTCCTCTACGTCCGGCGCGAGATCCTGCGGACGCTCGTCCCGCCCTTCCTCGACCTCCAGGCCGCCGACTGGAAGGCGCCGGACGGGTTCGAGATGCGCGAGGACGCGCAGCGGTTCGAGACGTGGGAACGGCACGTCGCCGGTCAGATCGCTCTGGGCGTCGCCGCCGACTACGCGGCCGACCTGGGGATGGCGCGGATCGAGGAGCGCGTCCTGGGCCTCGCCGCCCGGCTCCGGGAGGAACTGGCCGCCCGGCCCGGGGTCACCGTCCTGGACAAGGGCGCGCGGCCGTCCGGCATCGTCACGTTCACCGTGGACGGACGCGAGCCGGCCGCCGTCAAGGCGGCGGCCAGGGAGCTGGACGTGAACATCAACGTGACCGACCCGCTCGCTCACGGATACGACCCGCACGCCCGTCCATCGGCCGTGCGGGCCTCCGTGCACTACTACAACACCGACGAGGAACTGGAGCGGCTCCTGTCGGTGCTGTAGGCCGGGCCGGTCGGGTGGGTGGCCGGTCGGGTGGGTGGCCGGTCAGGTGCTGGGCCGGTCAGGTGGTGGAACGGGCCGCGCCGATGTCGGCGAGCGCCGACGCCGCGTCCTCCCCGCTTGCCCCGCTCGCCAGGTCGCGGATGGACACGATGCCCACCGGACGGCCGTCCTCCAGGACGGGAAGCCGCCGCACCGACCGCTCGCGCATGATCTGCGCCGCCTTCTCGGTGGAGTCGTCCGGCCGCACCGTCGCGGTGACCTTGCTGGCGATCCCGCCGATCTTGACCTGGGCGGGGTCGCCGCCCGCGGCGAGCCCGCGCACCACCAGGTCGCGGTCGGTGACGACGCCCTTCAGGTCGTCGCCCTCGGCCACCAGGACCGCACCGATCTGCTCGTCGCGCATCGCACGCGCCACGGTCACGATGTCGAGCTCCGGCGACACCGACGTCGGCGAGCCGGTCATGATGTCGCGGACTTTCGTGGCCATCGCTCACACACTCCTTGCTCGTGGGTGGTAGCCGGGAACGATGCGGCCCCTACCCCTCAGAAGGGGGATCACTCATCGCGTCCGGAACGGCGCGAGCGCCCTCCGGGCGGCGGCCTCGTCCACCACGAGACGGTTCGGGTCCGAGGGCGCGGGACGGACCGGGATCGTGGCCGCGGCGACCCCGCCGCTCCCGTCGAACCCGCGCGCGAGCGTGCGCAGCGTCCCGGCGTCCAGCTTCGGTGTGCTCCCGAACGAGTCGGCCGCGACGGCGAGGAAGCGCGCGAACCTCACCGGGTCCTTCGCCATGACCGCCTTGGCCTGGCGCGCCAGCGACGCGAGGAACCGCTGCTGGCGCTTGACGCGGTCCAGGTCCGAGCCGTCCCCGAGGCCGTGCCTGACCCGGACGTAGGCGAGCGCCTGCGTCCCGTTCAGCCAGTGCCGCCCCGCGGGCAGGACCAGCCCCGACCTGGGATCGTTCACCGCCGTGGGCAGCGTCACCTCGACCCCGCCGAGCGCGTCCACCACCCGCTTGAACCCGCCGAAGTCGATCACCACGGTCTGGTCGATCCGGACGCCGGTCAGCGCCTCCACCGTCCTGCGCGTGCACGCGGCGCCGCCCAGCGGGAACGCCGTGTTGACCGTCGCCTGCCGTGCCGCGGTCCGGCCGCAGGCGGGGATCCGCACGAGCACGTCCCGCGGGATGCTCACCACCCGCGGTCTCTTCCGGTCGGCGGGGACGTGGACGAGCATCAGCGTGTCCGAGCGCGGCGGCCCGCCGTAGCGGGCGTCCAGCCCGATGACCAGCACGTTCAGCGCCCTGGCGGCGGCGGGCGCGGTCGAGCGGCCCGCCGCGGGCCCCGCGCCGCCGCCCCCGTGCAGCAGGACCGCCGGGACGAGGATCGCCGCGGCCGTCACCGCCGCGACCACGCCGAGCAGCGTCCAGCGCAGCGTTCCCGTCCACCGCAGCGTCGCCCTCCACCGGGTGCCGCGGCGGGTCTCGTCCAGCAGCCGGGTCCGCTGCCGGGCGAGGGACGGCGGCGGCTCGTGCTCCAGGTCGCGGCCGAGGTCGCGGATCAGGTCCAGGTCGTCCACGGTCACGCCTCCTCGCGCGTCGGGTCGGTGTCGCCGAGCGCCGCGCGCACCTTGCGCCGCGCCCGGTTGAGGCGGGAGCGGACCGTGCCGACCGGGATGCCGAGGGCCCGCGCCGCCTCCTCGTAGGACAGGTCGCCCCAGGCCACCAGCAGCAGGACGTCCAGGTCGCGGCGCGCCAGGCCGGACAGCGCCGCCGCCAGCGCGGGACGCGTCGCCGACGCGGTCACCCCCGCCGCGACGCGCTCGTCGGGCCCCTCCACCGGACCGTCCACGGGGCTGCGCCGCAGCGCCCGGTAACGCGCTGCCTCCGCCCGGTGGTGCCGCGCGACCAGCTTCGTCGCGATGCCGAAAAGCCACGGCCGCGCGTCCCGCTGCTCCAGGTCGTAGCGGTTCCGCTTGCTGAACGCGACCAGGAACGTCTCCCCGACGACGTCCTCCGCCGCCTCCGGTCCGAGCCTGCGGGAGACGTACCGGTAGAGCATCGCCGAGTAGCGGTCGAACAGCGCGGCGAACGCCTCGGGATCGGCGAGCGAGCTCTCGATGAGAGCGGCGTCGCACTCCCGGGCCGTCGGGGGAACGGTCATCGCGGCCACCATGGCATGCGCACCGGGCCTTCCCATGCGGGGGACGTTGTCAGCGATGTATCTCCGCAACCCGCGTCCTTGGTTCACGCGACACGGCGCGCGGATACGGATCCTGGCGAACCTTCCCGATAAAATGCGCATCCTCTAGATGCACGGGGTTGTCGGCAGGACCGCTCCGCCGCCTGTCGGGGACGAGCAGAGGGGGTCTGCACGTGGGCGACGACGCCGAGCTTGACGCGGAACCGGCGCGCAACAGAACCGCCGAGTTCAGCGTGCCGGTGAAGGTCAACCTGACCCGCCCGGACATCGCCGTCCGCCGTCCCGCCGAGCCGCAGGACGAGCCCGGCGAGGAGACCGGCGAGGAGACCGACGAGGCCGCCGCCGAGGAAGTCGTCGAGGAAATCGAGGAAGCCGCCGACGAGGTCGGCGACGAGGCGCCCGAGGAACCGGCGGGCCCCACCTGGTACGTCCAGTTCACGCCTCCTCCCCCGGACGAGGAGCCCGAGCAGAAGGCTCCTTCCGCCGCCGCTCCTCCGCCCCCGGAGACCGAGCCCTGGCGCCCCACGTCCCAGTCCGCCGAGGACGAGGAGCCCGCCCAGGAGGACGACGCCGCCTCCCCGGCGGAGGAGTCTCCCGAGGACGACCCCGCGCCGCCGCAACAGCAGGAGCGCACCAGCGAGGCGCGCACCGCCCAGGCAGCGCGCCACGCCGCGCCCCCGAAGCCCGGCAACGGCCCGCCACAGGCCACGACGCCCCGAAGCAGCGGCCGCCACGCGATACGCCCCGCGACCGAACACGCCCAGGGCGCGCCCGAGCCGGAGGCAGAGCAGGAACCCCCCGGCGACTTCTACGAATCGCGCGGCAAGCGGGCGCGGCCGGGGCCGCCCGACGCGGGACGTCCGCAAGACGCGCCCGCGCCGGCGGCGCAGCAGGACACGCCCGGCAACGTCCGGGAGGCCCGCGCCGCAGCGGCACCAGCGACTCCGTCACGGCAGGCGCCACGTCCCGAGAGGGAACGCCCCCCAAGGGCGCCCGCACAGCAGGAAACGCCGGGCGATGTCCACGAGGCGCGCGCCAACGCGGCCCCGCCCGGCCCCGCCCGGCGCACCGCACCTCCCGAGACGGGACGCCCCCAGGGCGCGGCCCCGCGCACCGCCTCCGCACCGCCGCAACACCAGGAACAGTCCCGCGACGTCCAGGAGACGCGGGCCGACCGGGCGCTGCCTGCCCCGCAGCGGCCGCCCGCGCAGCCCGAGGCCGAACGTCCCCAGGCCGCGGCCGCACCGGCCATGTGGCCGGAGGCGCCCGGCGACGTCCGCGGCGGCGCGCCATCGTCCGCCGGGCCTACGCGGGTCGAGCGGCTGCCGGATCTTTCGCAGGGCGGGCCCTGGGAGGCCTCGGTTCCGGCTCCGACCGCGCGGACGTCCGGGCAGTGGAGCGTGCCCTGGGACGGGACGGCCCCACCGACCCCACCGACCCCACCGGCTCAGCCGGTCCAGCCGACGCCTCCGGCCGCGCCCGCCGTAACGGAGAAGCGGAAGGGCAAGCGGCGCTGGCTCGTCGTCGTCGCGGCCATGCTGGTCCTCGTGGCCGGGGTCGTGGCCGGGCAGCTGCTGCGGCCGCCGCCCGACCCGACGGTGCGGCTGACGCTCGCGTCGAGCCACACCTTCCCCGGGCAGGCGCCCGCGCTGCCGTGGCCCGCGGTGGGCCAGGCGGTCCTCTACGTCGACGGGCTCGGCACGATGGGCTCGTCCGGCGGCGCGGTCCCGACGCCCACGGCGAGCGTCGCGAAGGTGATGACGGCCTACGTCTACCTGAGCGAGCATCCGCTGAAGACCGGCGAGGCGGGGCCGGTGCTGACGGTTTCGCCGCAGGCGGCGGCACAGATCCCGGCGCGCAAGCGGCGCGGCGAGTCGCTGCTCGGCGTGACGGCGAACCAGCGGCTGACGCAGCGCAAGGCGCTGGAGGCCCTGCTCATCATCTCGGCGAACGACGTGGCGCACGAGCTGGCGCGCTGGGACTCCGGGAGCGACCAGGCGTTCGTGGCGAAGATGAACGCCGCGGCGCAGCGGCTGGGCATGACCGCCACGCGCTACACCGACCCGAGCGGCTACCACTCGGGCACCGTCAGCACGGCCGCCGACCAGGTGAAGCTGCTGCGGGCGGCCATGGAGATCCCCACGTTCAGCGAGATCGTGAACAATCGGATGTACGTGCCGGACGGCGGCGGCTCCCCGCGCCAGGGCGGCAACTTCATCCTGGGCCGCAACGGCGTGGTCGGCGGCAAGACCGGGTACACGGACGCGGCGGGCGGCAACTTCGTGTTCGCCGCGCGCCGGAACGTCGGCGGCGCGCAGACCCTGATCGTGGGCGCGGTGATGGGCCAGCGCTCCCCCAGCGCGGCGGACGCCGTCAACACGGCGGAGGGCATCCTCGTCGCGGCCGAGCAGGCCATCGTCGCGGTGCCGCTGGCGCGCCCGGGGCAGACGGTCGCCTGGCTCGACGACGGCCTCGGCGGCCGGAAGGCGCTGACCGCCGAGTCGCCGGTGAACGTCGTCGGCTGGCCCGGCCTGACCGTGCGCGTCGGGTTCGACGGCGACCCGCCCGCCGAGCCCGAGCGCGGCACCAGGGCCGGTGTCGTGGACGCGGGCGCCGCGCGCGTCCCGGTGAAGGTCGGCACGGGACGGCCCCCGTCCATCGTCAAGCGCCTGACACGCCTCGGCTGAGGCGGGCGGCGCCCGCGTCGGGCGCGGGCGGCCAGCTGGTAGAAGTTCCGCCGGACCTAGGCCGGCACCGGCACCGGCACGCGCGGGACGGCACATGTGTGCCGCCCCGCGCATGTCCTGGCCGGGCCGGGTCATCCGCCGTCGAGCCGGCGGACGATCCAGACGTGGCCGAACGGGTCGCGGAGCCGGCCCATGCGGCCGTACGGGTGGTCCTCGACGGGGTAGATCACCGTCGCCCCTCCCGCCTCCATGCGGGAAGCGACCGCGTCGGGGTCGGGCACGTCGAGATTTATGATCACAGGTGAGCGGTCGAGGCCGAGAGCGGTCGGCCCGGCATCGACGGCGTCCTCGTCCTTGAGCGTGAGCTGGACGTCCCCGTGGACCAGCCGGACGTGGACGATCTTTTCGTCCGGTGTCTCGAAGCGTTCGGTCTCCTTGAGGCCGAGCACCGTCGTGTAGAACTCGACGGCCCGGCTCGCGTCGTCGACGACGAGTTTCGGGAAGAGGTTCATGACACCATCGTGCGGGCCGCCCACGTGCCCCGTATTGGACGAATTTCCCTCAGAGCGGCACGTGGTTGGGCTGGTCGGGGGAACGGGGACGGTACTCGGACGGCCGTAGCCCGGCGATGTCGCGGAAGTCGCGGATCAGATGCGACTGGTCGGCGTAACCGCAGGTGGACGCGAGCTCCGCCCAGTCGGCAGGCCGGTCGTACGGTATCCGCCGGAGCGTGCGCTGGAACCGCCGCACGCGGGAGAACCGCTTGGGCGTCAGGCCGACGCGGTCGTGGAAGAGCCCGATGAGGCGCTTGCGGGTGAAGCCGAGCCGATCGGTCACCTCGCCGACGGGGACGCCCCGGTCGAGCGCCGAGACCGCGGCCTCCAGAGCGGGGTCGGGGTGCAGGTCGCCCGCTTCGAGAAGGACCGACTCCAGCGTGTCCAGGATCTCGGCGGGGCCGCCTGCCTCCAGGAGCCGTTCCCGCACGACCGCCCCGGCGCGGCCCCAGAGATCCCCCAGGACGACCAGCCCGGGCTCCGGCGGGAAGAAGGGGAACGCGCCGCCGGGCTTGAACGCGACCCAGGCGATGGCGCGCTGGTCCTCCGTGTCGATCACGGAGGGCCGCGACGTCGCGCCGAGGACCGCGGCTCCACCGGCTCCGCCGGTGAACGCGTCGGCGTACAGGTTGACGAACAGTTGGGCGCAACCGGTCGGGATGGACTGCTCGCGAACGACGGGGCCGCGCGACTCGGAATAGCCGAGGCCCGCGACGAACGGATCGAGGGCCGGATGGAGAGGCCCGCGATGAATCAGCACACCCCCAGCCTACGGCTCAGGCGTACAGGGCCGACAGGAAGCGGATCAGGAGGGCCTCGCGGGTGGTGGGCGGCAGGGCGTCCAGGATGGCGTTGACCATGGCCATCTCGGGTTCCGCGCCGCCCGCGAGGTCGACGCCGACCGACGCGAGCAGGCCCGCGAAGCCGGCGTCGTCGAGGCTGTCGAGGTCGAGGCCGGCGAGCGCGTCCACCAGGCCGGACGGGACGTCCGGCGGTCCGGCCTCGCGGGCGGCCTTCACCGCGTCGGCGAGCGCAGCCAGGAGCGCCTCGACGTCACTGACGCCGGTCAGCGTGAAGTGCAGGTTCGGCGGGATGCCCTGGTAGGACAGCTGCGGCTGGAAGAACCAGCCGCGGGCGCGGGCCTCGTCGGCGACGACGAACACGTCCAGCGCCGGGTCGGTCGAGGCGACGGCGACGAGCGGGGCGGCGGGGTCGCCGAGCACCCGCAGGCCCGGGATCTCGGCGACGCCGGCGGCCAGCCGCTCGGCCGCCTTCATCGCGGACTCGGCGAGGTCGCGGTAGCCGCGCGCGCCGACCGCCATGAGGGTCGCCCACGCCGCGCCCAGCGGCCCGGCGCTCTTGCTGCTCTGCACGCCCGCGTTGATGACGGTGTACCCGGGCCATTCCGCGGACGCGAAGTAGGCGCGCCTGCGGAGCGACTCGTCCGCGAACAGCACGACCGAGGCCCCCTTGGGCGAGTAGCCGTACTTGTGCAGGTCGCAGGAGAGGGACGTGACGCCGGGCACGGACAGGTCGAACGGCGGGACGTCCCGTCCGGCGTCGCGCAGCCAGGGCAGCACCCAGCCGCCGACGCAGGCGTCCACGTGGCACGGCACCCCGGCGGACTCGGCGATGGCGGCGATCTCCGGGACGGGGTCCATGACGCCCTGCGGGTAGGACGGCGCCGAGGCCACGACCAGCACCGTACGGGGCGTGAGCGCGGCGGCGGTCGCGGCCGGGTCGGCGCGGAAGGCGTCGTCGACGGGGACGTGCACGACCTCGAGGCCGAGGTAGTGCGCGGCCTTGTGGAACGCGGGGTGCGCGGTCGCCGGGAGGACGATCTGGGGCGTGCCGTCGACCGGGCGGGCGTCCCGCGCCGCCTTCACCGCCAGCATGATCGACTCGGTGCCGCCGCTGGTGAAGATGCCGGTGCCGCCGCCGAGCTTGTCCGCGACCCACCCGACGATCCGCCGTTCGAGGGCGACGATGCTCGGGAACGCCGTCGGGTCCAGGCAGTTGACCTCCAGCATCTCCTGGTAGGCGGTGGCGGCGAGGTCGTGCACGGCCTCCCGCCCGGTGTCGTAGACGTAGGCGGTGACCTGGCCGCCGCGCACGGGCAGGTCGGCGCCGCGCAGCCGGGCGAGTTCGGCGAGGAGATCGGCGCCGGGGCGGCCGGTTTCGGGAAGGCGTTCAGACGGCATGTTCCGGTGTTCCCTCGATCGGGCGGTGGACGGCGGCCCGCCGGCGGTAGGCCAGCAGGAGGGGGAGGCTGAGCAGCAGCAGCGCGGCCGGGACGAGCGTGAACCCGGCGGTCAGCCCGGTGAGGGCCGACTCGGGCTGGACGACGGGGGTGTCCAGGTCGGAGGACTGGAACGACGAGGCGGCCAGGATCAGCGCGAAGACGCCGGGGCCGAGGGCGAGCGCGCCCGTCTCCGCCGCCGTCCACAGCCCGGTGAAGGCGCCGGACTGCGCGTGCCCGGTCCGCCCGGCGTCCGCGTGGACCGTCTCGGGCATCAGCGACAGCGGAAGCAGCTGCACGGCCGCGTAGCAGACGCCGACCAGGGCGCTGAGGGCCAGGACCCCGGCGGTGGAGGTGATGAGGGGGTAGGCCGCGGCGCCGGTCGCGGCGAACACCACCAGCGCCGCCGCGTAGCAGCCGACCTCCCCGTACCGGCGCGCGAGCCACCGCCACAGCGGGACCGCGAACGCGCTCGGCGCGACCATGCAGACGAACATCGCCGAGGTGAGCCCGTAGTCGTCCAGCCGGTACGTCGCGACGTACGGCGCGCCCGCCAGCATGATCGCGACAGCGAGGGTGTTCCCGACGTGCGCGCCGAGGAGCAGGAAGAACGGCCGGTTGCCGCGCGCGGTGCGCAGCGCGGCGACGAGGCCGAGCGGGTGCGGCCCCGGGCGGGAGGGGATCCAGCGGGTGGCGAGGGTGCTCGCCACCATCGCCGCGCCCATGATGAGCCCGATCACGCCGCCCATCAGGGCGTATCCCCCGCGCCCGCCGCCGGCGGAATCGGTCAGGAGGGGGGCGAGGCCGCCCGCGACCAGGATGCCGACCGTCAGGCAGACGACCCGCCACGCCATCGCCCGGCCGCGCTCGGACGGCTCGCCGGAGATCTCCGCGGGCAGCGCAACGTACGGCACCTGGAAACACGCGAACGCGCTGGCGGCCAGCAGGAACGTCACCCCGGCCCAGGTCGCGGCGAACCCCGGGGAGTCGACCGGGACGGCGAACATCGCGGCGAACAGGACCGGCAGGGTCAGCGCGCCCAGCAAAAGGAAGCGGGTGCGGCGCCCCGTGCGGACGGCCTCGCGGTCGCTGGCGGCGCCGACGATCGGGTTGAGCAGCACGTCCCACGCCTTGGGGACGACGAGGACGACCCCCGCGATCGCCGCGGACACGCCGAGGACGTCGGTGAGGTAGTACAGGAGCAGGAGCCCGGGGACCGAGGAGAAGACGCCGGTGCCGATCGAGCCGACGCCGTAGCCGAGGAGCCGCCGCCGGGGCAGCCCGGCGGTCATCCGGCGCGCCCGGCGGGCGCGCCGATCGCCGTCGCGACCGTCCGGCGCATGTGGGCGCGGAACCGGGCGACCGCCTGCGGGTCGTCGAGTTTCCGGCGTTTCCCGTGCTGGTCGAGGACGCCGCCCGAGCCGAACCCGTGCGTGCACCAGACGACCGTCCACACGAGGAAGTCGAGGTCGACCTCGTCGCCGACGACCCCGCGGGCGGCCTGGCTGACCATCTCCATCAGCGGCCGGACGTACTCGTCGTCGAGATGCGCGACGTCGGCGGCGTCCGACAGCCACCGGTGCATCCACAGCGCGGGGATCTCGGGCCGCGTCACGCAGAGTTCGACGTACCGGTCGACGAGGGTGAGGAGCCCCTCCACGTCCGGGGTCATCTCGGCGAGGGCCTTCTCCAGCACCTGCCGCTCGGCCTGGTGGGCGCGTTCCATGACGGCGAGGTAGAGGTCGCGCTTGCCGCCGACGTGGTAGGCCACGGTGGCGACGTTCAGCCCGGCTGCCTCGGCGATCATCCGGGTGGACGTCCCGTCGTAGCCGAGGGCGGCGAACAGCCGGGTGGCGGCCTCGATGATCCGGTCACGTCCGGTATCGCTGCTGCTCATCCGCCCAAGCTAGGGGCTCGCCCGCGCCCGGTCAATCGTTTGATTGAGACGCGGGCGCGGCGGGGGGCGCGGTGAGCCAGACGGTCAGCACCATCTCCAGCTCCAGCCGCAGCTCCGGCTCGTACATCCGCTCGCCGAACAGCTCCTCCAGCTGGTGCAGCCGGTACCGGACGGTCTGCGGGTGGACGTGCAGCCGGCTCGCGACCTCGGTGGCGTTGAACCCGTTCTGCAGGCAGGCCAGCAGCGTCCGCACGAGCCGCTCGCGATGCCGGGGCCGGACCTCCTTCAGCGGCGCGAGCCGCAGTTCGGCGACGGCGCGGACCAGTTCCTCGTCCTTGAAGACGACGAGCGCCGGCATGTGCTCGGCGCAGCGGATCAGCCGGTCGGACGGCAGGACGCCGCGGCGCGCGAGCGGCAGCGCCTCCCGGGCCCAGCGCAGCGACCTGGCCGCGTCCTCGGTGCGGACGGTGGGGCCGAGCGCGGCGACCCAGTCGCGCAGCGCCGACTCCAGCATCCGGCCGCGTCCCGGGCCCTCCGGGTCGGGCACGAGGAGGCAGGGTTCGCGGCGGTTGACGTCCGCGAGCACGTCGGGCGGCAGGGACGGGTGCGAGAACGGCTGCCGTCCCCGCTCGTACAGGACGACGGCGGCGACCGTGCGCGGGACGCGCCACTGGGCGAGGCGGGCCAGGTCGGCGACGGCCTGCGGCGCGGCGGGCGGTTCGGCGAGCAGCAGGTCGAGCAGCCTGCGGCGGCGGTGCTCCAGCTCGCCGGCCTCCTGCTCACGGGCCTTGGTGTAGCCCTCGGTGGCGGCGCGGGCGATCTCGTCCAGGAACGCGAAGATCGCCTCGGCGATGCCGGCGAGGGTGCGGCGGGAGACGTCGTAGCGCTCGGACTCGGCGGCGAGCCGCCGCCAGGCGACGCGGGCGCCGAGCCGCAGCGAGGTCTGCAGGATGTCCAGGTTGCGGCCCTCGCGCGCCTCCGCCCAGCCGATCTCCCGGTAGACGGCGGCAACCGGCTCCCAGGAGCTCTCCGGGTCCATGATGAGGTCGACGAACTGGCGCAGCGCGCCCTCGACGGCCAGCCGGACGAGCCGCGCGTACTCCTCGTCCTGCGGGCGGGAGTACTCGGGGATCCCGGCGAGGATCTCCTCGATCATCTCCTCGGCGAGGGCGTCCAGGTGCGGGCGGAACACGGCGGACAGCTCGCGGGGGACGCCGGCCCAGGGTTTCAGCGGCGAGCGCTGCTCAAGGCTCGTGGTCACCGTTCGCACCTCCCGATCCGGAAGCTACCGACGACCGGCCGGGCGGGCTGCACGACGCGATACGCATTGCGCCGCGCCACTTGTAAGCGAATTGACAAACCCACCGCGCCCGGGAGCGCCGGGCGAGTCGGGCATCCCGCACCGCTACGCGCGGCGGGCGCTCGGGGCGGCGAATGCGGCCGCCGCGCCGAGAGCGAGGTAGATCAGCCCGGTCGCGTACCGCTGCCGCCGCGCGAACGCGGGGCGGGCCCGCAGCCACGCGCCGATCGAGCCGGCGGCGACCGCGTACACGATGTCGCTGGCCAGCCCGATCAGCGCCGTCACGGCCCCCAGCACCACGATCTGCAGCGGCACCGCACCCGCGTCCTGGTCGACGAACTGGGGCAGGAACGCGAGGAAGAACAGCACGACCTTCGGGTTGAGGACGTTGACGAGGACGCCGTCCAGGTAGACGCGGTGAAGCGGCCGCGGTTCGAGGCCGGGCCCGCCGGTGTGGTCGCGGCCGCGCAGCGTCCGGTACGCGAGGTAGACGAGGTACGCGGCGCCCGCGTAGCGCAGGAACCCGAACGCGGTCGCGGACGCGGCGACGACCGCGGACAGCCCGGCCGCGGCCGCGGCGATGTGGACGAGCGTGCCCGTCTCGACACCGAGCGCGGACGCGATCCCTGCGCGGCGGCCCTCACCGACGCTGCGCGTGGTGATGTAGAGGTGGTTCGGGCCCGGGATGGCGACGAGCGTCAGGGCGGCCAGCAGGAACAGCAGCGGGTGGGTCATGGGAGCACGCTAGGACCGCAATGGTTCGGTTCCCAGGTCCAATCGGTGCCGAGCGGAGTGGACCAGATCAGGCCTGGGTGGGCGCGGCGAAGGCGCCGGCCAGCACCAGCCGCCCGGCGGTGCGGACCATCGCGGCGACCTCCTCGGCCGGCTGGCGCAGCGACGCCAGGCTGATCAGCGCGGCGAGCAGGATGTGCCCGAGGACGATCTCGACGTCGTCCCGCTCGGGCACCGGGTCGCCGATCGCCGTCGAGAGCCGGTCGCGCAGGAACAGGAACAGCACGGTGCGGGCGTCGTCGACGCTGGAGTCGTCCGAGGTCACGGCCTGGATGATCGCCGACGTCAGGGTCGGCTCGGCCGCCGCCACGTACACGATGCGCTCCAGCAGCGCGGTGAGCCGCTCCTGCGGGGTGTCGCCGACGGCGAGCGCGTCGACGTCGTCGGTGACGCGGTGCGCCCACGTCGCCGCGACCTCGGTGAGCAGGTGGTCCTTGGTGGCGAAGTACCGGTAGACGGTGGCGCGGGCGACGCCGGCGCGGTCGGCCACGTCGTGCATGGTGACGGCCGGGTAGCCGCCCTCCAGCGCGAGCTCGCGGGCCGAGTCGATCAGCCGCTCGCGCCGCGCCTGCTGATCCTTGCTCAGCGTCCGCGTGACGGTGAACCGCGCATCGCCGCTCAATTCGCCCTGCCTTTCCGCATGGCCCGCCTCGCCGTGACCGTCCCCCATTCTTCCGTACATCACCCCCGAACGCTCCCATCCCCGGGCGTATACCCCTTTACCGGCAGCCCGTCCGGAGCCACGATAGACCTACCGCTTGCTTGGGTGAGACGCTAGTCTCGACTCACGTCTCCCTCTCCTGGACCCGGAGGAGCGAGCCCATGGCCATCGACCTTCTCGACGGCGAGATGTACGCCACCGACCCCTGGTCCGTCTACGCGAGGCTGCGCGCCGAGTCACCCGTCCACCACGACGAGGAGAACGGCCTGTGGGGCGTCTCACGGCACGCCGACGTCTTCGCTGTCGAGCGCAATCCCAAGGTGTGGACGAACTCGGGCGGCTACCGCCCGCAGTTGCCGTCCGACCCGTCGATGATCGGGCAGGACGACCCCGAGCACGCGCACCGGCGCCGCATGGTCTACCAGCGCTTCACCCCGCGCGGCGTCTCCCGCTACGCCGACCGCATCCGGTCGACCGCCGTCGACTGCATCGCCACGGCCCTGGAGAAGGGGACCGTGGACGCCGTCCCGGCCCTGGCGGCGCCCCTGCCCGCCCGCGTCATCGGCTGGCTGCTCGGTTTCCCGGAGGACATGTGGCCGCGCCTCGTCCACTGGTCGGCGACGGCCGTGTACGCGGGCGGCGGCCTCCGCTACATCACCGACGACGCGACGATCGCCGCCGGGGAGTACGCCCTCGCGGTCCTGGAGATGGCCGCGGACCGCCGCGCCTGCCCGACCGACGACCTGCTGTCGGTCTGGTCGAACGCGAGCCCTGACCAGCCCGCCTACGACGACGAGCACCTCGCGCACGAGGCCCTGCTCCTCCTGGTCGGCGGCGCGGAGACGACCCGGACGGTCATCGCGACCGCCCTGGACGCCCTGATCCGGCACCCGGCCCAATGGCGGAAACTGCGCGACGACCCGTCCCTCATTCCGGACGCCGTCGAGGAGTTCGTCCGCTGGACGACCCCGATCCTCAACATGTGCCGAGTGGCCGCGCGCGACGCCGAGATCGCAGGCGTGGAGATTCCGGCGGGCGGCCAGATCCTGCTGATGTACGGGTCCGCCAACCGCGACGAGGCCGTCTTCGAGGACCCGGACGTCTTCGACGTGACCCGCCGCCCAGGCGACCACATTGCCTTCGGCCTGGGCCCCCACTTCTGCCTGGGCGCCTCTCTCGCCCGCCTGGAACTCCAGATCTTCTTCGAGGAGTTCATCGCCCGCGTGGACACGGCGGAATGGGCGGACGACGAAGGCCCCCGAATCCTCCGCAACGCCTTCGTCAGAGGCGTCACCGAATTCCCGGTGACTCTCACACCCAGGTGACCGCCGAGGTCGGAAGGGCTATTGGCGAAGCTGCAATGTTCTGCCGAGGACCGCGCGGATGTGCTCCGGATCGGCCTCGGCGTCGTTGAGGAGGAGGGACGTGCACAGGCCGTCGGAGACGGCGACGAAGGCTTCGACCGCGTCCGGGTCGTCCGTTCGCGTTCGGGCGAGTTCCGCGACGTTGTCGCGCCAGCGTCGCGCCACCGGCCGCAGGGCGGGGCGGCGGGCCGCCAGGGTCGACAGCTCCCGTTCGGCGAGGGCGCGCTCCCGGCCCGGGCCCGCGGATTCGGCG
Organism: Actinomadura sp. NPDC048955; assembly: GCF_040649435.1. Classification (NCBI taxonomy): domain Bacteria; kingdom Bacillati; phylum Actinomycetota; class Actinomycetes; order Streptosporangiales; family Thermomonosporaceae; genus Actinomadura; species Actinomadura sp. NPDC048955. The sequence goes on along the minus strand of NZ_JBEZJI010000014.1, from coordinate 52,079 downwards.
ATGAGCCGCGCGAGGCCGTCGAGCGGGTCGTCCTCGGACTCGATGAGCCGGCGGATGCGCTCGGTGTACTCCTCCGTGACGCTGCTCAGGGCCGCGATCAGGAGGTCGTCCAGGGTCGCGAAGTAGTAGAGGGTGAGGCTCGTGGTGATCCCCGCCTCCTTCGCGACGCTGCGATGGGTGACACCGGCGGCGCCGTCGCGGAGGACGACCGCCAGCGTCGCCTCGATGATCTGGGCCCGGCGGCGTTCACCGCGTGCCCGCCGCCCGTCGGCGGTGCCGTGCTCGGCCGCCATCCCCTTGCTCACCCGTCGCCGCCGCTCATGCTCGCCGAGGCTATCGGCTCCGCCTCACGGCCGGCGTCGCCGAGGGGCCGGAGACGGCGCAGTGCCGTGAAGCTGAGCAGCGAAGCGGCCGCCACGGCGATGCCCGCCACCGCGGCGGCGGTGTTGAGCCCGCTGGTGAACGCGGTTCTTGCGGCGTCGAACGCCGAGGGCGGCAACCGGTCCGCGAGGGACCAGGCTCCGGAGAGGCTGTCGTTGTAGGCATCGGCCGCGGACGGCGTCAGCCCGGAAGGGGCCTCGACTTCCCTCCGGTAGAGCACGGTGGTGAGGCTTCCCAGGAGCGCGACCCCCACCGCGACGCCGAGTTCCTGGACGGTCTCGGAGAGCGCGGCCGCTGATCCGGACTTCTCCGGTGGCGCCGCACCCACGACGATGTCGGTGCCGAGCGCGGCGATGACCCCGAGCCCGAGGTACACGAACGCGAATCCAGCGATCACGCCCGGCTTGCCGTCCGTCCCCGCGAGGGCGAGCAGCACGTAGCCGATTAGCGACAGGGCCAGGGCGGCCGACATGACGACGCCGGGCGACACCCGGCCCGCCACGAGCGGGGCACCGAGGGCGCCGACGAGCATCGCCAGCGCGGGCGGCCCCATCCACAGCCCCGCCGCCATCGGGGAGAGGCCCTCGACGAACTGCAGGTACTGGGTGACCAGGAACATCACTCCGCCGAAACCGACCAGGCCGATCAGCAGGACGGACAGTGCCGCGCGGAAGGCCCGGCCGGTGAAGAGCTTCATGTCCAGCAGCGGCTCGCTCAGGCGCAGCTGCCGGCGGACGAACACGACCGCGGCGCCACCGCCGGCGAGGGCGGCGGCCGACGCCCGGGCGTCGAGGCCGTGGGCCGCCGCGTGCTTGAGCGCGAAGGTGATCAGCAGCATCGCCGCGAGGGACGACCCGACGCTCAGCAGGTCCGGACGGCCGCCGGGGTTCCGGTACTCCGGCAGCAGTGCCGGCGCGGCGGCCAGCACCAGCACGGCGACCGGCACGGCGATGAGGAAGGCCGCACCCCACCAGAAGCCGGCGACCAGCGCGCCGCCCGCGACCGGGCCCGCCGCCATCCCCAGGGCGAACATCGTCGCCCACACTCCGATCGCCAGCGCCCGCTGCCGGACGTCGGTGAACATGGTGCCGATCAGCGACAGCGTCGACGGCATGAGCGTCGCGCCGGCCACTCCGAGCAGTGCCCGCGCCACGATCAGCCAGGGGGCGCTGGGAGCGAACGCCGCGAAGACCGAGGCCGCGCCGAACGCCGCCATGCCGATCATCAGCATCCGGCGCCGCCCGACCCGGTCCCCCCACGACCCCATCGTGATCAGGAAGCCCGCGATGAGGAAGCCGTAGGCGTCCATGATCCACAGCGTCTCCGTCGCGGACGGATCCAGGTCCGCGGCCAGGCTCGGAACGACGAGGTAGAGCGCCGTCACGTCCAGCCCCAGCAGCATCGTCGGCAGCGCGAGCAACGCGAGCCCCGTCCACTCGCGCCACCCGGCGCGCCCCGGCCGCTCCATGTCCATCACACCTCGCCGTCAAAAGTTGAACGAACGTACTACTTGTACCATGGTTCAACTTATGTCGGCCGAGCGCACCTCCTGGAGCGCGGGGAAGGGCGCAGGCGGACCCTCGCCCGTTCGCCGGCTGGACGGGTCGGCGGGGCCGATGGCATGTCGCAGCCACGTCCCACCACAGGCCATCCCGACTGCGAGGCGACACCGCAGGTCACCACGCCCGGACCGGGGTTTCGGCTCCCGAATGGCCGAAAACGGCTGACGAAGATATCGACTACAGCACGGAGTCGCTATATATAGTGCAAGTGTTTAGCCTCCGGGCGACCGGCAGCCTCGGCTCGCGCGGCACTGTCACCGGCCGGCCGCCCGAACCCGAGGAGGAAGCGCGTGCGTTCAAGACTCGATGTTCGACGAGCGCTGGCCCTGGTGGCCGTGCTCATCCTCGCCACGGGTGGCGCCGTCGCGGATCCCTCCCGCCACCCGAGTGCCGCGGCGAGCGTGATCCGCGTCGGTTCGAGCGTCGTCGGCAGCGACGGCGTCCGGCACTCGGTGACCAACCATCTCGTCAGGACGCGGACTCGCACGAATCGCCACACGCGGCGGGAGTACGTCCTCGCCTGGGCCGGAGCCGCCGATCCGGGCACGGAGGGCTCGCCCAACCCGGACTTTCTGGCGGTCATCGACGCCACCGCCGGCACCCCCGACTACGGGAAAGTGGTCAACACCGTAACGATCGACAATTCGACCGGCAACGAGCCCCACCACATGCAGTACATGTGGCACAAGGGTCAGAAGATCTATGCAGGCGGCATCCTGTCGGACACGGTCTTCGTGTTCGACGCGACGCGGCTGCCGCAGATCGGTTTGAGCGGCGTGGTCCAAGCCTCCGACACTCCGTGTGGATCCGCGCCCGACGCTTTCCAGGTCCTCTCCGACGGAACCGCGTACATGAGCGCCGTGGGCGGTCCGGACGTGACCGGACCGTGCCGCTATTCCGGGGGGCAGGTCCGCGAAGGAAACGGTTTCGCGGGTTCGCCGGGCGAAATAGTCCGCATCGGCCCGAACGGCAAGGTCCTCAGTGAGGCACCCGCCGCGACCAAGGAGGGCGAAGACCCGAAGCTGTGCCCCAACGTCCCGGCGCTCCCTCAGCCGAGTTGCGCCAACCCGCACGGCCTCCAGGTGCGCGAAGATCTCAATCGGCTGATCACCAGCGATTTCGTCGAACTTCGGACTCCGATCGTGGACAACCCGAATCTGGCACGCGACACCGTGCGGATCTTCGACATCTCCGATCGCAACGCGCCTCGCCTGCTGTCGGTGTCACGCCTGCCGGCCGGCCCTCGACACGACGCCGACCTCAACACCGCCGAACCGCGCGGGGCGATGGAGACGGGAGTGACGCACCAACCCCGGCACCGGGGCGCCTTCGTCGCCACCAGCGGCGGCGGCGTGATCTACTACACCCCCGACATCACGGCGAAGAAGCCGCGGTGGCGGGAGGTCTTCGACGACGCCACGGCGTTCAAGTCGCTGTTCCCGAAAGACGCCCCGACCTCCGATGGGGACGCCGGGAGCTGGGTGCAGGTCAGCCCGGACGATCGATTTCTCTTCCACGTCGTGGTCTCGGGCGGTTACACGTCACCCGGAGAACGTGAGACCGGAATGCTGTACGTCCTCGATCTGCGACGACTCCTCGCCGCGGGCGATCGCACACGGTGCTCGATAGATTCTCCCGCGGAAGTCACCGCCGGAGGTGCCGAGCCCGACTGCCCGTCCCTGATCGGCGCCGTTCCGATTCGCGATGTCACCTCAGGTGGTGCGCACTGGGGCTCGTTGGACAACTTCGCGCTCGGCCGTGACGGCTTCTACCACGAGACGGCACAGATTCGCCGGGTGGTGACGTCGAACTACTTCGTCGCGTTCACCGGCGTCGACGGGAACCATCAGATCTGCGTCAGCCAGGTGAGCCCGAGCGGAAAGCCGTCGCTTGACACAGGCTTCGTGGACGAGAACACCCATGCTCCCTGTGTCGAATTCAACCGTGACAAGTGGCCGCACGGCGACCACGGGCCGGCCAGGCCGCACGGAGTGGTGTTCGCGGTCGCCGACGCCGATCTGCGCTGAACGCCGACCCCCTCAAACCAGTTCGGCAGGCGCGTGCAGCCGACTGCTCCGGCGGGGGGCCGCACTCGCAGCCGGTGAGCGAGGCTGCCCCTATCCGAGTCGAGCAACTTAAGTAACCTGTAGTAGCGCATTCGTTAGGCGAGGTGGGGAATGGCGCTCGTCACGTTGCTCCTGACCGCTCCCGGCTGGGACGGGAGCCACACCCACCACACTCCGGCCTCGCCGCCCGTCACAGTCCTGGCCGCTTTCCGTCACCTTGCGGTCGTGGCGATCGCGGTGGCCGCCGGGAGCGCCCTGCTGCGGCCGCTCGCCGGTGCGCCCACGCCGGGTTGCCGGAATCTGACCCGCATGGCGGCGGCCGTGGCCGCCGTCTCCCCGGTGATGGCGATCGGAATCGGAGGCGCCCTGCCGCCGGCGCTCGCGGGGATGGCGGTGCTGACGCTCGCGCTGCCGCCACTGCTCTCGCGCGCTGCCGCGAGTGCCGCCGCGGGCGCCTTGTCCACCGCCGCCCTCGCGACGTACCTGGCCACCACCCTGTCGACCGGAAGCGCCTCGGGTGCCCGCGGCGTCGTCGACGCCGCCGCGGTGCTCCTCCAGGGGGTGGCCGCGGCCGTGTGGACAGGTTCGGCGGGTCACCTGGCGACGGCGCGGGCCGAGGACCGAGACCGGACCGCACGGCGGCTGCTGCCGGCGATCCTGGCAGCCACGGCGGCGCTGACCGCGGCCACGACGGCGCGACTGGCGAACGACGGCCCGCCATCGTCCAGTGCCACCTGGACGGCCGTCCTCGCCGCCGATGCGATCCTTGCCGCGGGCTGTGCCGCAGCCGTGACGGTGGTCTGGCTCAGGCGCTCCGGCCGCCCGATGACGCGGGCGCCGGCCCGTTCGGCGAGCACGGCGGTGGGCCTCGCCCTCACGGGCTTCGCCGGAGCGGCGCTCGTGGCCATGCCGCCGCCGGCCGTACCGCCCGCGCCGGGGGTTCCGTTCATGGACGGTATCGACGCCGGCGGGCGGCTGATACCGGTTCTCGTCACGCCTGCCCGGCCCGGCTGGAACCTCGTCCATGTCGGTGCCGACCGCGCGTACGTCGGGGCCGGGCGCGGCCGGCTCACTGCCGCGGCCGCCCGGCCCGGCACCGGGAACATCTGGGCGCAGGTATGGCTTCCCGCCGGGCGCAGCCGGCTGTGGGTCAAGGTCATGGGCACCCTGAAAGCCGTGGAGGTCGACACCGGCCCCCGTGACGGTGGTGCTCCCGATCTTCGTGGATCGGACGGGCCGGAGTGTGCCAGCGTCGCCCTGGGCCGGATCCTCGCGGGGGCGGCCGGCCCGCTCCGGTCCTGCCCGGCCGACCGGCTCACGGCCGCCGACGCCGCCGCGCTGAGGGCCACGGTCCGGTTCGTGGCCGGCCGCGGTGCGCGCACGTTGGGCCTGGTCGCGGACTCCGCACCCCGCAGCCGGCAGGCGGCCACGATCGTCCGAGCCGCGGCGCGGCGCGAGCACATCACCGTCGCCGCCCCGGGCCGGGCGCGGATTCCACTCATGATCGTGGCGGGCTGGGGGACCGCCTACGGAGTGGTACGTGACGTCGGCACGGGGCACACGGCCTCCCAGGGCACCTACCTCGCGCCCTGGCTGCTCAACACGTCGCTGCTCGTACCGCCGGCCGGTCAGTTGCTACCGCTGCGGTTCCCCACCGGTGATCCGGCGGCGGTGAGGTACATCGCCGAGTTGAGCCGCCGTTTCCCCGGCGAACCGGCATCCGCCGCGGGGTACACCGCGTGGCTGAAGACCGCCCGCGAGGGGCCGGTACGGCTCTACGCGGCCTCGCCGCTTCTCGTACCCGGCGTCCCGGACCATCGTCACCCCACCGGCGCGTGGCTGCCGCACGGCAGCATCACCGCGATCACGAGCGCGCTCGCGGAGTGAGCCGGCACGACGCGTACCGCCGACTCTGTTACGACATCTGAGCACGTGTTCGAGACCGGGACGTCGCGCCCGCGGTCAGAACGTGGCGATCGGGTTGACCGGGCTGCCGGACGTCCCGGCGAAGCGGACCGGGGCGACGGCGAGCTGGAAGTCCCACTGGCCGAGGTCGGCGGCCGTCGTCGCGCACGCCTCCAGGTCGCAGTTGTCGAGCAGCCACAGGCCCATCGCGACGAGACCCACGGCGTGGACCGGCATCAGTACGTCCTCGTACCCCGACGGCTGGACGTCCTGCGGGGTGTCGGCGCCGATCAGCGCGACTCCCCGTTCGTGCAGCCACGGCAGGCAGGACGCGTGCCAGCCCGCCTGCGTGATACCGCCGCTCGCACCGGACCCGTGCCGGGCGCGGCCGTAACCGGTCCGCAGGAGCACCGCGTCGCCGGGGCGCACCCGCACGCCCTGGCGACGCTCGGCCTCTTCGAGATCGTCGGGAGTCACGCCCTGCCCCGGTTCCAGCCATGGCACGTCGCGGACCCTCGCGACGTCCAGCAGGACACCTCGCGTGACGATCCCGTTCGCCGCCGCCGTGACGGCCGCCCACGCCGACCCCGTGGCGGCGTCGACCAGCGAGTGCGGCCGCCCGTTGTACATCGTGCCGTCCCAGTAGATGTGGCACGGCGAGTCGACGTGGGTGAGGGTGTTGCCGTGGAACGTGATGCCGAGCCGCTCGGACGAGTAGCCCCAGCGCCGGTCGTCGTGGAACGCCTTCGGCATGTGCTCGGCGCCCGGCATGTCGGCGGCGCACGGGCACGTCGTCGTCGACCGCTCCATGTCGTCCGGCACGGCGACCTCCCACGCGCACGACACGCTCCGGCCGTGCCGCACGGCCCGCGCCGCCGCCAGCCGGACGTCGTCGGTGATGTGGTTCAGCGTGCCGAGCTCGTCGTCGTCGCCCCACCGCCCCCAGTTCGACAGCGTGTCGAAGTACCCGAGCACGTCGTCCTGAGTCGGCATCGGCCGCCCTGCCGTCATCGATCCTCCGGTCACGCTCTCCCAGGCACCAGGGCCCGCTGGACTGGCATCACCCTAGATCAGAGGTCGGACACCTGGACGGGCTGGCGCAGGACGGTCCTGAACTTGGCGGGCTCGGTGCGGCGGTGGTCGCCGAGGTAGATCTCGTGATGGTGCCCGGACATGCGCAGGCCGTTGGCGGCGAGGTACTCGTGGTGGAGCCTGGCGAGCGCGGGGCCTTCGTCGTCGTAGGGGCCGACGTGCAGGAGCTGGGCGCAGGTGCCCTCGTCCAACGTCTCGCGGCGGACCTCGGCGATGGCGGGAAGGCCCTTCTTCTCCAGTGCCGTCTTCCTGGCCTCGTCGATGAGGTCCTCGGTGATCCAGTCGGGCTGGCTGATGAGCATGCGCCACTGCCAGGCGTCCTTGACGCGGGTGACGAACACCTCCGGGTCGTCGGACCACCACAGCCCTTCGAGCGGCCCGACGACGAAGTCCCGGTCGAGGGCCTTGCTCGCGAACTTGATCGTGTAGGCGACGGCGTAGAGCGCCTCGACGGCGCGGGCGTAGTCGGCGCTGGTGTTGGGGTCGCCGCTGCCCTCCACGGCGATGAACTGCTGCGCGGGCACCTCGACCAGCGCCCAGTCGGTGTTCTTGGGCGCGTAGCACTGCTTGAGCTCGCGCTTGACGTCATAGCGGGTCACGGTCGTCTGCCTTCCGGCCGGAGGGGTTGGTAGGAGATTGGTCGCCGACTTCGGCCGCCCGGTAGTCGTCCAGCCATTGCTGTTCGGCCGCGAGCTGGCCCAGCGAGTAGTCGAAGGTGGCGCGGACGAACCCGGGCGCGTCGGGTTGCGCGTCGCGGGCCGCGCTGACGGCCGCGATCTTTTCCGCCAGCGCCGCGGCCCGCCGGTCGAGCGCGGCCCGCAGGCGGTCGGGCGGTATGACCGGCTGGTTGGCCAGGCCGACCAGCAGAGGCGGGAACACCGGCCGGAGCTCGGCCACCGCGGCCTCGGCCGCCCGCGCGCACACCCGGTACCCCTCGGACGTCGGCCCGTACACCCGCCGGGCCTTCCCCCGCCCACCGCGCGGCGCGTCGACCTCGGCGATCAGCCCACGGTCCCGCAGCCGCGTGAGCAGGTAGTAGATCGAACTGAACCCGATCTCAGTCCACTCCCGCATCCCCCGGCCGTCGATGACTTCGTCCAGCTCATACCCATGCCTGGGCCTCTCCACGAGCAGCCCGAGCAACGTCAGCTCAGCAGGCGTCAGATCAGCAGCCACAGCATTACTCTAGCGCTAGAATAAAGCACCGCACGCAACCACCACTCGCCGAGGCCGCGACCACCTTCGCGATGCGGGCGGCCAGACCCTCGGATCGGCGGGACGGCGGCGGGCGGTGTTCCGTGAGGTGCGGACATCACCCCGTCGTCGCGGACGAGGCATCCGGGACGCCTGCGCGAACCTCAGGCTTGGAAGCCCGTCCACGCGAGCGGGCAAGCGGTCAGGGGCTTCACCGTCGCGGACGACGGCCATCTCCACAGGTAACGGCAGTTTCATGCGGCAACAAAACCATCAGTCTGAGATTCCACAACCGGCTCCTATCGCCCCACCCAGGAAGCCGGATCACTCCTTTGACCAGTGACGGGTCAAAGTTTCTTGAGCGCGGCGGCGAAGCGCCAGAAATCACCGTGGCCGATGACGAGCATGGGACCATCGGGGTCTTTGCTGTCGCGAATGGCCACAGCTCCCGTGATGTCAGCTACCTCGACACACGCACCGCCGTTTTCGCCACTCTTCGTCGCCTTGCGCCACGCGGCGCCACTCAAGTCCATTTCTCCTCGGCCACCTTTCGTATCAAGTCCCGCGACATGTTCGCCGGCAGTGCCCTGCTTCCCAATGCCCTCAGCGTGCGGGCCAACCCGGCGAGATCATTCTCATCGTCGGTGGTGATGCCACGCACCGTCGTGTCAAGGTACGCCACCTCACTCCGGTCTCTCATCGTCGCGACAATGAAGGCTCCGCCAGTCGCGACCGGAACACCGTCATCGTTCACGACCACCTGGATCGTCACGTTCGGCAACTCGCTCACCACCATCAGATGTTCGAGCTGCTCTCGCATGACTTCTTTCGAGCCGATGAAGTTGGTGAGCACACGCTCGCTGATGTACGCGATCAAGCAGACGGGAGCGGGAACCTCGCGAGTGAGGATCTCCTGGCGTGCCATGCGGGCGGCCACGGCCTCGTCGGCGGCAAGAAAGGCGCGAGCATAGCTCTCCTTCTGCAGAAGCCCCGGAATGACCGAGTGCTCCCACCAGGTCAGCACGTCGGCCTCGCCCTCCACATCGGGCCAGTCGAACCACGTCGGGAAGCCCAGCCCTCCGTCACCGTTCAGGTCGTCATAGAGGTTCAGGAGGACGCCTCCCGCCCTGAACTCCGGATCCATGATCTCGACAAAGTCGCGCCTGCACCGTTTCTTCCCGCTTTCGACCTGGGAGACGAAGGACGCGGTCTTGCCGGTGCGCTGCGCCACCCTGGCCTGACTTAACCCTGCGCGCTCTCGGTGGCGCCTGAACTGCCGCCCGAATGCCGCCAGCGCGGGCGACGTCATCGCACGTCGTCGGGGGGACGTCATGATCACCATTCCTTAACCAGGGAGGACGATCATCAACCCTTACTCGCAGATCAACATCGAGTTGTTTCTTCTTTCCGAAGGTTAACAGTAACTCCATGTTCTCGGGGTGCTTACTGGGAGCTACGAGGACCGGACACGAATGGAGGTCAGGCGGATGTCAGGAATCGTTCTTGCGCCAGAGGCCCCGGCGCTCGTTCTGGAGCCGAACAAGGAGGCACCCAGGCGAGCGCGCCGCTATCTCACCGAGCGCTTCACGGCCCTCGGGCACGCTGACGACTTCGTCGGGCGGCTCGTGGTTACCGAGCTGGTTACCAACAGCTACAAGCACGTGGGGGTCGGGCACATCGTCGTGCGGATCTTCCCCGACGTCCGTGAGCCGCTCACCGTCATCGAGGTGTGGGACGAGAGCAGGGCCCTTCCCGTCGTCCAGGGCGAGGACGACGACGCCGAGGGCGGGCGCGGGTTACTCCTGCTGTCCGAGCTCGTCCACGACTGGGGCGTCCGGCCGCTCAACGAGGAGGGAAAGGTCGTATGGGCCCGCTGCGCCCGCTGATCGTCCAGACGAGAGGCCACCTGACGTGGTGGCGGACCCGGCTGAGCCGCGCAACGGCGATCCTCTACCTGGAGCTGCTCGCCGCCGCGATCGAGTCCAAGGGCTACCGCTGCATCAAGCACTACCAGGCCGACGACCTCCCCACCTGGCGGCCGCTCCTCCTGATCCTCGCGTTCAGCCCCGACGACCACGTCCGCCTGACCGTGAGCGTCCGCCCCACACCCGGACGAAACTGGGCCTACTACCAGGTCGGACGCGGCAAGAACGGCTATCTCTCCCCCTGCGACAACACCGAACAGGCCGCCGCCGAGGTAGACACCCTCCTCAAACACCGCATGTTCCCCTCCACCTGGTAACAGCAAGCGTCACCCACAGATAGGCGATGACCCGCCTTCTCGGGGGACACTCCACTAGGCCCCGGCCCACTCGCACAATTTCAGATCGGGCGTGTTGGGTCGACTCGCCTCTACCCCAGGCTATCCATGCGCTTTTGTCCGACCGATGGCCGAACCTCGGGCCGGTCAACGCCCCTGCCCCCACCTCTTTGCAGGCAGCACGCCAAACGAGCACTTCGCCTTAAGCGAGACATCACGCCACAAGCTGCGGTTTCCGGAAGGTGGGTGTGCTTCGACACGACGAATGATTTCCGGTCGCTACGATCGAGGAACGGCAGCACTGTCCGGCCTGCGAGGAGGCGGTATCACCCGGCGGCCTCTTCGGACCTGTTCCATTCTTCGCCCTTTTGCCTCTTCGATCACGTTGGGTCAGGAGTCCCCATGGCATCACGGCAGTTCGACCCCCCGTCCGGCACCCGCGACTTCCTCGCCGGTGTCCTGCGCACCCGCGAGCGTGTGTTCACGCAGATCCGCGAGGTGTTCGAACGCTATGGATTCGAGCCGTTGCAGACGCCGGCGTTCGAGCGGCTGGAGACTCTGACCGGCAAGTACGGCGACGAGGGCGACAAACTGATCTTCAAGATCCTTCGACGTGGTGAGCACGAGGCCACGGGTGAGGCCGATCTCGCGCTGCGCTACGACATGACCGTGCCGCTCGCCCGTGTCGTCGCGAATTACGGGTCCCAGTTGCCCACCCCGTACAAGCGGTATGCGATGGGGCCGGTGTGGCGGGCGGACCGCCCGGGCAAGGGCCGCTTCCGGGAGTTCGCACAATGCGACGTGGACGTGGTCGGGTCGGCATCTCCTCTCGCCGATGCCGAGGTGGTGTGCGCCCTCACCGACGCGCTGGACGCGGTCGGCGTGCGGAACTACCAGGTTCTGGTGAACTCACGCCAGGCGCTGTCCGGACTGCTGGAGGTCTACGGTGTTCCGCCAGAGCTGGGCGGCGGCGTGCTGATCACCTTGGACAAGCTCGACAAACTCGCTCCGGAAAGGGTCGCCGCCGAGCTGGTGGAGGCGCGGTCTCTCCCAGCGCATATCGCCGAGGCGTTGGTGAACGACCTGACCGCCGCCGATGCGGTGGAACGGATGAACACCACGCTGAAGGACAGCGAAGCCGGGCGGGCCGGCCTTGAGGAGATCACTGGGCTGCTGGAACTGGCCGCCGGGAAGGTGGGGCGTGAACGGATCGCCTTCACTCCGAGCCTCGTGCGGGGGCTCGACTACTACACCGGCGTGATCTTCGAGGTGACGGCGGAGGGAATGCCGGGCTCGATCGCCAGCGGCGGCCGCTACGACGGGCTGATCTCCGCGCTCGGCGGCCCGGACGTCCCCGCCTGCGGCGGTTCCCTCGGCATCGAGCGGATCATCGGCCTGCTGAGCGACCACGAAGGCGACGTCCATCGACTCGACGTGGCGGCGACAGTGATCGCCGAAGACACCGCGGCAGAGTTGGCGGGCTTCGCCGCGCGGCTGAGAGACGCCGGGCTGAGCACCGAGATCTATCTGGCCGCAAGCCGCAAGCTCGCCAAACAGCTCAAATGGGCTGCCGACCGCCATGCCCGCTTCGCGCTGATCTACGGCGCGTCCGACAAGGAGGCCGGAGTGGTCACCGTCCGGGACATGGACTCGGGCGAGCAGGCGCAGATCCCGACCAACGAACTCGCCGCGCACCTCATCAGGAGATGCGCGCCGTCAAGGTGACTTCAGAAGGAGCCGAACATGGGTGTCCAAGGAGATCGCATCTTCGCCGCGATCAAGGAGCGGGGGTTTCCGGACCCCTGGTCGGCGTTCGGGGAATGCCTGTCCTGGGAATCGGCCTACGCGGTACTGCTCAAGCAGGCCATCGACGACGCACGGAAGGGCTCGGACGGTTTAGTCCGCGCCACCGTCTCAGACCTCTTCGAGAAGAAGACCGGCAATCTCGCCGCAGCCCGTCGTCTCCTCACTGGAACACTGACGGAATATGACCGGAGCGGCATGTGGCGGCTCCTCGACGAACGCGCTTCCCGCCTTGACATCGACGACGTCTCCGAGCGTTGGGCCCGCGGCCTGGTCGAGCACCCGTTCCCTATCGCGCTGCTGTCCCTCCAGTTCAACTGGCGCTATATGAAAGAACACGGCGTCCGCGCCTTCTACGAGATGACGGCAGGCTACCTCGACGGTCTCAGCGCGAACACGCGCCGCTGGGCGGAAGCCTGGGCTGCCGAAGAGGAAACCGGCGTCGTCGACCGCGTCACCACCGTCGAGTGCGACCTCGCCTCTGAGGAGGCCCCTATGCACTGCGACATCTGCAAAAAGACCATCACGGCACTTCTATACCTGGACGTGTAGGCGTCCAACGAGCTCATCCCAAGCCTCCGGCGTGAAGAGGCTCTCACTCGGTGCCCTGTTCACCGTCTCCGATGAGTTCGTGCGGCTGGGCCCGGCCGGCGCGCAGGCTCCGGATCGAGGAGGCGAGATGACGGGCGTTGGCCGGAATGCCGAGCAGACCTTCGGGGCGTGTTGGTCAGGGCGCAGGCAGGATGCCGTGCTCCAGGGCGACCATCACCGCCGCCGTGCGGTCGGAGACGCCGAGTTTGCCGAAGATGCGCAGGAGGTGGGTCTTCACGGTCGCCTGGCCGATGTAGAGGCGCGCGCCGATCTCGGCGTTGGTGAGGCCCTCCGCGACCAGGGCGAGCACCTGCGACTCCCGCGCCGACAGGACGGGCGGCCGCGCCTCGCCCGCCGCCGCCAACCGCGCGGACACCTCCGGCGACAGCACCCGCCGGCCGGCCGCGACGTCCCTGACCGCCGCGGCGAGGTCGGCCCGCGAGGCGTCCTTGAGCAGGTACCCGGCGGCGCCGGCCTCGATCGCCCGGACGATGCCGGCGTCCTCCTGGAACGTCGTCAGCACGAGGATCCGGTGGCCCGGCAACCGCTCGATCGCGCTCACCCCGTCCCCGGACGGCATCCGCAGATCCATCAAGATGACGTCCGGGCCGACGGACGGCACCACCGCGACGGCCTCGTCTCCGGACGCGGCCTCCGCCGCCACCTCGATGTCCGTCTCCGCCGCGAGCATCCCCCGCAGCCCCTCCCGGACGATCGGATGATCGTCGACGATCATGACGCGGAGCACGGCACCGCCACCTCGACCCTCGTACCCCGCCCTCCCGCGACGGTGAACGTCCCGCCGGCCTGCTCGACCCGGCTCCGCATCCCGCGCAGCCCGAATCCGCGGCCGGCCCGCCCCGGCTCGAACCCGCACCCGTCGTCGGCGACGGTCAGCCGCACCGGATCGCCGTAGACCAGCGACACCCGCACCGACTCCGCCCCCGCATGCTTCCGGACGTTCGCGAGCGCCTCCTGCGTCACCCGCAGCAGGACGACCTCCACCGCGTCCAGCGACCGCGGTTCCCCGTCCACGACCAGATCGACGGGAACGTCGAAGTCGCGGGCCAGCTTCCGCAGCGCCTCCACGAGCGAGCCGCCGTCCAGCGCGGGCGGCGCCAGCGCCGCGACCAGGCCCCGCGTCTCGGCCAGGTTCTCCCTCGCCGCCCGGGCGGCGAGCTCCAGATGCCGGTTCGGGCCGACCTCCGCCTCCGCCGCCTGCAGCAGCATCGTGATGGACGTGAACCCCTGGGCGATCGTGTCGTGGATGTCGCGGGCCAGCCGCTCCCGCTCGGCGAGCACCCCCGCCTCCCGGCTCACCCCGGCCAGCTCGTCCCGCGTCCGGTCCAACTCCTCGATCAGGCGCATCCGCTCGCGGTTCTGACGGCCGAGCCGTCCGATGAACACGGCGAGCAGCACGCTGCACGCGAGCGCCGCCGTGATGATCACGACCGCCACCGCCCGGCCCGCCCCGGACCTCGCCAGCCCGAGCCCGACCGGCCCGGAGAAAAGCGCGACCATCAGCGCGAAGCCGCGGGCCGTCCCGTACATCATGTAGACCTGCGGCGCCAGCGCGGCCAGCCCCGTCGCCGCCACCGGCGCGAGCAGCGTCGCGGGGACGAACATGCAGATCAGCGCGACCGCGTAGGTCCTGCACCAGGGCCGCGGCACCTCCTGCGACCGCAGCGCCTTCCGCCCGGCCGCCGCGTACGCCAGGCTCAGCAGGACGAGCAACCCGATCGCCGCGGCCCGCCTGCCCGGCGGCACCGCGTCGGCGGCCGTCGCGGCGATGGTCCCGACCAGCACCATCGCGAAGTAGGCGTCCCAGAGCGGATACGAGCTCTGCCAGGCGTTCTCCGCCCGCGCCACCCCAGGATCACCGGTCACGCCCCGATCCCCCGCCCGCCCCGCTGTCCACCGACCGGTGGATAGTACTGCCCTCCCAGTCACAGGATCATCGTGACCATGAACAAGAACCCCATCCGGCAGGCCCTCTTCGTCCTCACCATCGTTTACGGCCTCGTCATCGGGCTCCTCGCCGTCCTCGACGTGAACGCCCTCGGCCTCATCGCGGCCGCGGGCGCGGTCCTCCTCGGCCTCGGCTGGGGCTTCTCCGGCATGCTCACCCGCCACAAGCCTCAGAACTGACCAGGGCCGACTCCGCTTGCGTCCGGCCCCCCACCGAGCCCGACCGGCTCGCCGCGCACACAAGCCCGCAACGGACCCAGAACCCGGAAACTCACCTGCCGTCCCGTGGGCGGGCGGTCAGGAGGTAGAGGGCCGCGGTGGCCGTGCCGAACAGCGCCTGGGCGGGGAGCAGGACGGTTCCCGGGCCGTTCAGGGCCAGCAGGAAGGGCGCGCAGCCCAGCGAGGCCAGGTCGGCGCCGGTCAGTGCCCAGATGACCGGGCCCGTCGGCAGAGCGCCGAAGGGCGTGGCGACGACCGGCATCGAATGGTCGATGGGGCGGCGCCGCGCCATGCGCAGTGCGCCGGCGGCGACCGCCGGTGCGCAGGCCGGGCCGAACAGCCACCACGGGCCCGCGCCGAGCACGCCCGTCGCCGACAGGCCCGCCAGCGCCAGGGCCAGCCAGCCACCGCCCACCAGCGCGGGCAGCAGCGACCGGGCGGCCAGCAGGGAGCGGCCCCCGGCGGCCGACAGCCGCATCAGGCTCGGATCCTGGACGTCCCGCCGGGCACCGGACGTGCAGGCCGCCGCCGCGGCGAGCGTTCCGGCGGCGACCGCGACCGACACGACCGGTGTGAGGCCATCGCCCGCGCGGGCCGCCAGTGCGGGCAGCGCGGTACTCGCGGCCAGCAGCGCCGCCCGGCCCGGGCGCCGCACCAGACCGCGCCACTCGGCCCACGCGAGCGTCGGCGAGCCGCGCAACCAGCGCGGCAGCGGCCGCGAACGCAGGATGCGGCGCCGCCAGTGGGCGTCTTCCGCGATCCAGCTCAGCGCGCCGGGATCCAGGACGACCGCCGCGGCCACCACGGTGCCCGTCCGCGTCGAGGCTGCCAGGATCCGGTGCGCCGGGACGTGCCCGAGCGCCGTCCACGCACACCGCACCAGCACGGCGGCGGCGGTCGCCGCCGCGACCGCCGCGGCGGCCCACGCGTCCGCGGAACCTCCCGCCGCGGCGGCGAGCGGCGACGCCCGGCCGCCGACCTGGAGAGCCGCCAGCACCGCGAGGACCGCCACCACGACGATCGCGGCGACCAGCCAGGCGTCCCAGATCTGGGACGCCTGCGCCCTGACGGCCACCGCCATGCCCCCGACGCCCGCCGAGACGCCCAGCACGGCGGCGGCCAGTAGCCGCGGCGCGAACTGGTCGCGCACGCCGACCGCCGACAGCAGGCCCAGGGCGACCGCCAGGCCGGCCGCCAACGACACCGCCGCCAGAACCGCGACCGTCTTGCGCAGCACGTTCCGGCGCGGCAACGGCGACAGCACCAGCCACGCCGCGTCGGCCGCGGACACGGCGACGGGCCCGAACGATCGGGCCAGCGCCAGATAGCCCGCATAAGCCAGCGCGACCAAGGCGACACCGGCCCCCGCTCTGGGCGCGGACACCCGCTCCGGCAGGTTCGCCAGGACCGTGCCCGACAGGGGGGCCAGCAGCACCAGCGCCATCACCGCGCCGAACGCCGCGGAGTACCGGTCCGACCATGACTTCACGTCCCGCTCGCCTCTCCCGCGGGCGCGGCGCCCGCCCGAACGCGGCCCTGTCACGCGGCCTCCAACGTCACCGGACGGGCGCGGGCGGCATCGACGAGCGACAGATCGTGCGTCGCCATCACCACCGTTCCCCCGCCCGCCGCGTACGCGCGGATGCCCGCCGCGAGCCGCTCCCTGAAGTCCGGGTCGAGCCCGCGCTCCGGCTCGTCCAGCAACAGCAGCCGGCTCGGCCTGACCAGCGCCATCGCCAGAGACAGCCGCTGCCGCTGCCCGGTGGACATCGCCGGCGGCGCCATGTCCGCCCGCCCGTCCAGGCCGAACGCCTCAAGGGCCACGCCGATCTCCATCCGCGCCCCGCCGTGCACCGCCGGCATCAGCTCCAGATGCTCCCGGACGGTCAGGCCCGGATACCACGCGGGCTCCTCGGCGACGCACGCGACATCGCGCCAGAACCACGCCGCGTCCACCGGCGCCCGACGGAAGATCCGGATCTGTCCCGCCACGCCGGGTTGGAGACCCGCCAGGCAGCGCAGCAAGGTCGACTTGCCCGCGCCGTTCTCCCCGAGCACGGCCACGATCTCGCCCCGCTCCGCCCGGAGGCCCACCCCGCGCAGAACCGGGCCGCCCCCCAGCGCGATCCTCACGTCCACGGCCTCGACGACCGGTTCAAGCGCCATGCCCCCAGTTTTCCGCATTCGCTGTCGCGATCGGGCGGCCCCCGTTCCCGGTGCGCGGAACGCGGCATGCCGGCTCCGCGGGATGGACTTGCGGAGTCCTGGTTAATATTGCTAACTTCTGGTTATTCCAATTAACCAAGGGGAGAGACGATGACCTCCATCGCCGCCGCGCCACGCCGCGGACCGCTGAACCTTCCGACCGTCGCCGGAGCCGGTTTCCTGGTCGCATGGGTGGCCGGGCTGTCGGTTCCGGTGCCCACGCCCGGGTTCGGGGCGAGCGGCGGCGAGATCGTCGCGGCCTACGCGGGCCACGAAAGCGCGGCGGCCGTGCAGTTCCTGCTCACCGAGGGCCTGCCCCCGGCTGCGCTCGCCCTCGTCCCGCTCGCGCTCGCCCGCGCTGCCGGGTGGTCGCGTGCCGGCCGGGTCGCGGCGGTCGCCGGGCTGGCGGCGGCGGTCGTCTCGTTGGCCCAGTTCCTGTTCGGGATGGCGCTGGTCGCCGCGTCGTCGCCCGGGGCCGCGCACGGCTGGCTGGAGGCGCTCAACCGCGCGGACGGCGTCAAGATGTTCCTGCTCGCCACCGTCGGGGTCGCGGGCGCCCTCGCGGGGGCGCTCCCGCGCTGGCTCGCCGCCACCGGGCTCGCTCTGGCCGTCGCGATCGCCGGGTCCGGCATCGGGTACGCGCTCCTGCTCACCGGCGTCGCTACGCTGGCCTACGTGTCGCTGCCCCTGCTGATCCTTTTCATCACCGGCGCCGGCATCGCCCTCGGCCGGAAGGCGGGGCAGCCGTGCCGCGCGCGGGGCTGACCCCCGAGCGGGTCGTCCGGGCGGCCGCGGACGTGGCCGACGTGGCGGGGCCGGAGAAGCTGACCCTCGCGGCCGTGGCGCGGCGGTGCGGGGTGTCGCTGCCCGGCCTCTACAAGCACGTCGACGGCCTGGACGCGGTCAGGCGCGGCATCGGGATGCTGGCCGTCGAAGAACTGACGGCGCGGCTGGCGGCGGCCGTCGCGGGCGTGGCCGGACGCGAGGCGCTGGTGGAGCTGTCGGCCGCCTACCGCGGCTACGCCGCCGAGCACCCCGGACGGTACGCCCTGAGCGTCCGGGCGCCGGCGCCCGGCGACACCGAGCACGAGGCGGTCTCCGACCGGGCCGTCGCCGTCGTCGCGTCCGCGTTCAAGGGCTACCGGCTCGACGACGGCGGCCTGGTCCACGCGATCCGCATGTGGCGGATCGCCTGCCACGGGTTCGTGACGCTGGAACGGGACACCGCGTTCGGGCTGCCGGAGTCGCTCGACGAGACCTTCGACCGCCTCGTCGACGCGCTCGACCAGGCATTCCGCGAGGCGGCTCCTTAACGGGCGGCGAGCCCGAACGGCCCGCACGGGGCCGACGACCGCGCCGCCCGCAGTGAAGGGCATCTTCACGATGTGTGACTCGTTTGCGGCGGCGCTCATGCTCCCGAGGCGGGGAGGCGGCGGATGACTCGTTTGGTGCCTATCAGGGTGCGGTAGCGCGGGCGGTCCTTGAAGTCTTGCCAGCTCCAAACGGCGGGGTGTCCTACCTCGGCGCACAGGTGCAGGATCTGATCTTCGCCGGCGCAGATTCCCACGTGGGCGCCCCAGGGGTTCTGGGTGGCGTTGAACAGGACCAGGTCGCAGGGGCGGGCCGCATCTACCCGCTCGGTGAACTCGGCATCAGCCCAGAGCTCGCTCGACCGCAGGTCGGGCGGGTCGAATCCGAACCATCTGAGCACCTCGTAGGCGAACAGCTGGCAGTTGGCCCCTTCGGCGAGCCCGGGCGTGGCGGCCACCTGCGGCGAGCCCGGAAAGCGAGCGCCGACATACCGGGTGGCCCAAAGGCCGTCCGGCAGGTTCTCCAGCACGGCCCCCTCCGCTGGCGTCATCGGGTGAGGGTGTTCGACTCGCGGGCTTCGAGGAGTTCGTCCCAGTGCTCCTCCACCCAGGCGCAGGCGAACGCGATCGGTTCGAGCATGCTGCGGCCCAGGGGCGTCAGCTCGTACTCCACGTGCGGGGTGGCCTCGGCGTAGACGGTGCGCTTGACCAGGCCGTCGCGTTCGAGGGACCGCAGCGACTGGGTCAGGACCTTGGGGGTGACGCGGCTGAGCGGCACGCGCAGCTCGGAGTACCGGCGGGGCCCTTGCTCCAGGCAGCGGATGATGAGCCCGGCCCACTTGTCGCCGAACCGGATCGGGTTGAGCGAGGACGGGCACAGCTCGTCGAACATGTCGGCGGGCAGGGGTTCCCTCATGGCCCCAGATTAACCGGTATCCCGGCGGTAACCACGGCCCCTTATAGCGTCCGCACAGCGGTCGGGAATCGGGTTCCGGCCCTGGCGAGAAGGGGTCTCTTCATGAACATCGTGGTCTTCGGCGCGGGTGGACGGGCCGGGCGGCAGGCCGTCGCGGAGGCGCGCCGGCGCGGGCACCAGGTCACCGCCGTGGTGCGCGCCCCAGGGCGTCACGGCGACCTGGCCGACGTGGGTGTGGTGGCGGGCGACGTCACGGACGCGGTGAGCATCGAGCAGGTGGCCGCCGGGCACGACGCCGCCGTCAGCGCCGCCGTGGACCTGTCGGTGCCGCCGCACGACTTCTTCACCGCGTCGTCTCGCGCCCTGGCCACCGGCCTGGCGAAGGCGGGCGTGAGCCGCCTCGTGGTGGTCGGCCTCGCATCGATCATGCCCGGGGCCTCCGGTGCTCCCCTGATGGACGAGCCCGGCTACCCCACCGAGTACCGCTCCTTCTACCTCGGCCACGCGGCGGGCCTGGACGAGCTCGGAACCTCCGGCCTCGACTGGGCGTACGTGGCCCCCGCGGGCGACTTCGACCATGACGGGACGCCCACCGGCCGGTACCGGGTCGCCGACCATGGCGACCCGGCCAGCCGGATCACGTACGCGGACTTCGCGATCGCGCTCCTCGACGAGATCGAGGCGCCCCGCCACCACCGCGCCGCGGCCAGCGTCCGGGAGGCGTGAGGTCCGCGGCGGATCCTTTCCCGGACGTGGAGATGATCTTCACTCTGGCATCGCCGGCGGTTGGCGCGGTGATCGTCACGCTGAGGTGATCACTGATCACCTCAGCGTGGGGAGAGATCCATGCACCGCCGGTCCGTCGCTCGCACGTTAATCGCCGCCCTGCCCGTCTCGGCCGCGCTCCTGGTCGCGCCCGCCGCCGCGCAGACGCCGCCGCGGGTCGTGCTGCCGCCGCCCCCGCCGGACGGGGCCATCGCCCGCGTCCATCTCGGCGAGATCAGGACGGCGCCGGAGGGCTCCATGGAGGGGTACTCCCGCGAGCAGTTCCCCCACTGGGCCACGGTGCAGGGGACGTGCGACACCCGCGAGTGGGTCCTCAGGCGCGACGGCCAGGACGTGGTGACCGACTCCGCCTGCCGGGCCACCTCCGGCCGGTGGGAGAGCCCCTACGACGGCGGAGTGTGGACCGACCGCCAAGATCTCGACATCGATCACATGGTCCCCCTCGCCCAGGCCTGGCGTTCGGGCGCCGACGCGTGGACGACCGCTCGCCGCCGGCAGTTCGCCAACGATCTGGAGAGCAGCCAGCTCTGGACCGTGACCGACAACGTCAACCAGTCCAAGGGCGACAAGGACCCCGCCCGGTGGAAACCGCCCCTGGCCTCCTTCCACTGCACGTACGCCCGGAGCTGGGTGGACGTGAAGTGGCGGTACGGGCTGAGCGCGGACGAGGCGGAGAAGAGGGCCCTGACCGACATGCTCGCGACCTGCTGAACGGCCGGGCGGCTCACCTGAGGAGCCATTTGAATCATAACCCGGCCAGGGCAGAAATACATCAGCATGGAAGTTGATTTCAACGGACGCCCTTGTCTCTAGGTTTGTTCTCGTCCACCAATGCACCATTCACCAGTACGGGGAAGTGGATGAGAAAAGCGTGTTTCATCGGCAAAAATCACCATTTAGGGGCGGCGTTGGTTCTCGCGCCCGTCCTCGCCGCGGGGGTCGGGGGCGTCGCGCCCGCCAGGGCGAACGGGGCGACGGCGGCGACGCCGCGTCCGGGCGCGGCGCATGTGGTGCCTCCGCGCGGGCCCGCTCAGGCGTTCGGCCCCGGTCGTCTCGCGGTGGGGTTCAATCCCACCGTGGGACGCCTGGAGTTCGACGATCCCGTCACCCATGAGCACGGCCTCTGCACGGGGGCCGTGGTCAAGAGCAACAACAGGAACCTGGTCATCACCGCCGGGCACTGCATGTCGAAGGGCGGTGAGAGCCGCAAGTACGAGAACTTCAAGTTCCGGCCCGGCGCCTCCAAGGACGAACCGGCGCCGTTCGGCGTCTTCGAAGGCTTCCGGGCCAACAGCGTCAAACAGTGGGGCGTGGAAGGCGACCCCCGCTACGACTTCGGCTTCGTCAACGTCAAGCCGAATCAGCAGGGCAGACGGCTCGGCGACATGGTCGGCGAGAACGGAATCGCCATCAACGAGTCCTACGCCGCGCCGCGGACGGTCATCTCCTATCTGGGACCGCTCCTCACCCAGAAGGAGTGCTTCGGGGAGACGCGGCTCTTCCTGCCGGCGCCCGAGAGCAGGGTCAGGATCGACTGCGACTACCCCCGTGGGAGCAGCGGCGGTCCGTGGCTGAAGGACTACGACGCGAGCACGCGTCTGGGCCTCATCAACGGCGTCCTCAGCCACATCGTCCACGACCCCACCTACAACCTGTCCCCCTATTTCGACGACGGGGTCTGGGCGCAGTACCAGCGCTCCGCCACCTACTGAGACGCGGTCCGTCCGGTCGCCCCAGCGGAAGTACGGGCGACCGGACGGACCGGTGGGGGCGGGTCAGGCCACGTCGAGGCCGCGGCGGCGGTCGGCCCACTGGAGGGAGTGGCGGATGGCGTCCTCGACGGTGTACTCGGGCTTCCAGGCGAGCAGCTCCCAGGCCTTGGCCGGGTCGACGTAGGCGCCGACCACGTCGCCCGGGCGGGCGGGGGCGTCCTCGGCTCGGAAGGAGTCGCCGACGACCTCGCGGAAGGCGGCGACGAGTTCGCGGACGGTGACGCCGTCGCCGGTGCCGAGGTTGATCACCTCGTAGCGGGCGTGGTCGCCGGCCGGCGGGATGATCGCGTCGAAGCGGGCGGCGGCCTCGTGGAAGGCGCGGGCGATGTCCCAGACGTGGATGTAGTCGCGGATCGCGGTGCCGTCGCGGGTCTCCCAGTCCACCCCGGTGATCTTGAAGGGCACGCCCGTCGCGTAGCACTCGATCATCTTGCCGAGGGCGTGGGTGGGCTTGCTGTTCTGCAGGCCGGTGCGCAGGCGCGGATCGGCGCCGATCGGGTTGAGGTAGCGCAGCGAGATGACGCGCAGCCCGTACGCCTCGCAGAAGTCCTGCAAGAGCAGCTCCGCCATCATCTTCGAGCGGGTGTAGGGGTTCTGCGGTTCGAGCTCGGACGTCTCGGTGACCGACAGGTCGGCCTCCGGGCGGTACATCCCCGCGGTGGACGCGAAGATCATCCGATCGCAGCCGTTGCGGACGAGGTGGCCCGCGAGATCGAGGGTCCTGGACAGGTTGACCCGGTAGTAGCGCAGCGGGTCCGTCATCGAGTCGGGCACCACGATCAGCGCGGCGCAGTGCACGGTGAGCGCGATGTCGGGATGGTCGCGGAAGATCTCGTCGACCAGGTCCCCGTCCCCGATGTCGCCCTGGTAGAAGACCTTGCCGTCGGCGAACTCCCGCCGTCCGGTGATGAGGCTGTCGAGCACCACGGGAGTGGCGCCGCGCTCGGTGAAGGCGGAGGCGATCGTGCTGCCGATGAAGCCGGCTCCCCCTGTGATCAGCACTTTCATGTGGCATCCCTGCAGGCCAGTGCGTCCCCTGAAGTTCCAGCCACAGGATGAGCAGGCGGCGGCGGGCGGTCAATGTCCCGCGTTCGAGGTGACCGGGTCCGGACTCGCGTGAACCGGCCGGGCCCGGCCGCGTCCGCGCACGAGCCTTCTCCGGAGCCTTCGTCCTGCGAGGTCGCAAATCGGGTTCCGGCAATCGGACGGCCGAAACGAAGTACAGCGTTTGCAGGATCCGCCGGGCCCGCGCAGCGGTCATCGTCGGTGCATGGAACCGATCCGTGTCCTCATCGTGGACGATCACGCGCTCTTCGCCGAGGCCCTCGCGGCCCGGCTGGGGCGCGAGCCCGACCTGGTGATCCTCCCGATCGCCGCCGACGTGCGGCGCGCGCTGGCGCTGACCGCCGCCGAGCGCCCGCGGGTCCTCGTCCTCGACATGACGCTGGACACGGAGAACGGGCTGGACGTCCTGGAGCGGGTCCGCAAGCGGTACCCCCACGTCCGGGTCGTCATGCTGACCGCGATGAGCGACGTGGACGCGATGGTGCGGGCGGTCCGGACCGGCGCCGTCGGCTGGGTGGAGAAGACCGAGAGCGCCGACCTCGTCGCCCGGGTGATCCGGTCCGCGGCGCGGCAGGGCGGCTGGATCCCCCCGGACGTGCTCGGCGAGGTGCTGCGCAGGCTGACGGAGGGCGGCGGCGACGGGCTGATCGCCGAGCTGACGCCGCGGGAGCGCGAGGTCCTGCAGTGCATGGTGGACGGCCTCGGCCGCGCGGAGATCGCCGAGCGGCTGGGCCTGTCGGCGAACACCGTCCGCACCCACACGCAGAACCTGCTGGCCAAGCTCGACCTGCACTCCGCCCTGGAGGCCATCACCCTCGCGATGCGCGCCGGCATGCGGCCGACCTCGGACGACTACTGAGCGTGGGGCGCGCTCTGGTGCAAACGGCGTAGAGCGGGGTCGTCATTTGGGTGATTCCTCCGGACAGGCGGCTTCTTACGCTCGGCCATGACGGAGCCGGAGGGGGGATCGTGGAGATCGACGAAGTCGCCGCGCGAGTGGTCCGGAGTTACTGGGCGCTCCTGCTGGTCATGACGCTCCTCCCCCTGGTGCTGGTGGGCCTGGCCATGAACGGGCGGGAGCCGCCGTACACGGCCGCGACGCGGTTGCAGGCGAGCAGCAGGGCGACCGACGCGGCGCCCGGGGACGCGGGCGTGTCCATCGTGGTCAGCCAGGTGAAGGCGTTCGCGACCAGCGAGAACCTGCTGAGCGGGGTCCTGCGGCAGCAGCACGCCGACCGGTCGACGGTGAAGACGGCGAAGGCGATCGGGGTGACCGGTCTCGGGACGTCCACCGTGGTGGAGCTGTCGGTGAAGGACCGCGACCCGGGCGTGGCGCGGCGGCTGGCCGACGCGCTCGGCGCCGCGGTCGTCAAGGAGATCAACGAGTCCAACCAGGGCTCGATCCGGCAGCAGATGGACGACATCGACAAGCGCGTCCGGACGCTGGAGAAGCGTCTCGGCCCGCTGTCGCGGCGGGCGGGCGCCCAGCCGAACCCCGACATCGGCGCCGCCAACGAGCGCGAGCGGGTGCAGGCGGAGCTCACCGACCTGCGGTCGAACCGGTCGGACCTGCAGACGCAGCTGTCGTCGGCCGGGACGGCGTCGGTGGTGCAGCCGGCGGTCCTGGCGCCGCGCACGAACCCGGTCGTGATGACGGCGGCCATCGCGGGGCTGGTCGGGCTGGTCGGCGGCATCCTGATCGCGGTGGTGACGGAGACGGCCCGTCCCACGATCCCGGGGCAGCGGAGGGTCGCGCGGCGGCTCGGGGTTCCGCTGCTCGGCTGGGCCGACCGGGGGCCCGAGCAGCTCGCCGACCTCGGGCGGCGCGTCCGGCTCGCGGTGAAGAAGGAGGGGGTCGGACGGGTCGCGCTGGTCGGTGCGCCCGGCCCGCTGCCGGCCGGCGTGGTGTCGTCGGTCGCGTCCGCCGTCTACGGGGACGGCACGAAGGTCGTCACGGCCCGCCCCGGAGACGACGCCCCGGACGGCGAAGGCGACGGCAAGGGCGGGACGCCGCCGGCCGGCGGCGGGTCCGGCAAGGGGAAGAGCAGCACGTCGGTGGTCCGCGCCGGCACCGCCGTGATGGCGAAGAAGGCGGTCCCGGCGCTCCGGCTCTGCCAGGTGCACGCGTTCGAGGAGATCGATCCGGGTTCGGACGACCTGGTCGGCGTGGTCGTGGTGGTCGGTCCGGTGACGAGGGCGGCGGGGCTGGAGACCGTCCGCGACCTGGTCGCCGCGTCCGGCTGGCCGCTGCTCGGCGTCGTCGCCGCGTCCCGGAAGATCAAGGGGTGACCAGATGAGTACGTCCGTTCCGTTCACGGTTCCGTCGGTGTCCGGTGAGGTGGCCGACGCCGTCGTCAAGGTGCTCGACTCGGGTTGGATCACGACGGGGCCGCAGACGGCCGCGTTCGAGCAGGAGTTCGCCGATCATCTGGGCGCCGCGCACGTCGTCGCGGTGTCCTCGTGCACGGCCGCGCTGGAGCTGTGCCTGCGGGCGCTGGACCTCCCCCCGGGCTCGGTGGTGCTGACGCCGAGCCTGACGTTCTGCGGCGCGATCAACGCGATCCTGCACGCGGGGCACCGGCCCGTGCTGGTCGACATCGACGAGGACACGCTGGTCCCGAGCCCCGCGACGATCGCGGCGGCGGCCCGCCGCGCCGTTCCCGCGGCGATGGTCGTCCAGAACCAGGGCGGCTACCCGGTGGACGTCGCGGCGCTCGCCGCGGCGGCGGGCCTCGACCGGACGAAGGTCGTCGAGGACGCGGCGCACGGGCCCGGCGCCGGACGCGGCGGCCGGCCGGTCGGATCGGAGTCGTTCGCGGCGTGCTTCTCCTTCTACGCCACCAAGAACATGCCGATCGGCGAGGGCGGCGCGGTGGCGTCGAGCGACGGGGAGTTCGCCGACCGGGTCCGCGCGATGCGGATGCACGGGATGAGCAAGGACTCGTGGAAGCGGTACCTGCCCGGCGGCAGCTGGCGGTACGACGTGAAGACGGTCGGGCTGAAGGCCAACATGACCGACGTCCAGGCGGCGATCGGGCGAGCGCAGCTCGCGGCGCTGCCGGGCTGGCAGCGGGACCGCGCCGCGATCACGGCCCGCTACGACGCGGAGCTCGCGGGCCTGCCCGGTCTCGTCCTGCCGCAGCGCGACCTGGACGGCGTGCAGCACGCCTGGCACCTCTACCAGGTCCGGGTGCCGGACCGGGACGCGGTCAGCGCCGAACTGGAGGCGGCGGGCGTCGCGACGTCCGTGCACTTCATCCCGGCGAACCAGATGACGGCGTACCAGCGGATCCTGGGCAATGAAGAGTGCGCTCAGGTGCCGGTGACCGACCGGGTCGGTGAAGAGTTGCTGTCGCTTCCGCTGTACCCGGGGCTGACGGCCGACGGCGTCGAACGCGTCGTCGCCGCGCTCTCCACGGCGCTGCGGAGCCGGAGCGCGTGAGCACCTCGAGGAAGCTCCGAGTCGCGACGGTGATCACCCGGTTCAACGGGGGCGCCGGCCAGGTCGCGCTGAACGGCGCGCTGGCTCTGCCGGACGGCGGCTACCAGCGCACGATCGTCACCGGCGGCGTCGGCATGGACAGCACGGCCTCCTCCACCGGCGACGGCGTCCTCTACGGGGAGGAGGCCGTCGCGAACGCCGCCGCCGGCGACCTCACCGGGCGGGCGCACGCGGCCGGGATGGAGATCGTCCAGGTGGGGCCGCTGGTACCGCAGGTGTCACCGCGCGACGACCTCGCCGCGCTGAGGACGCTGACCGGCGTCCTGGCGGAGGGACGGTACGACGTCGTCCACACCCACAGCGCGAAGGGCGGCGTGCTCGGACGGATCGCGGCGGCCCGCGCGGGCGTCCCCCGCATCGTCCACACGTGGCACGGGTTCCCGTTCAACGAGTTCCAGTCGCGGGCGCGGCGGCACCTCTACATCCGCCTCGAACAGATCGCGGCGAAGCGCACCGACGCGTTCCTCGCGATCGGGTCGGAGACGGTGACGACGGCGCTGCGGCTCGGGCTGACCACGCCGGAGCGGGTCCGGCTGTCCTGGCCGGCCGTGGACGTGGACGCCTACGCGGCCGCGCCCGGCTCCCGCGCCCAGGCCCGCCGCCGCCTCGGCCTGCCGCTCGGCGTGAAGGTCGTCGGGTCGGTCGGGCGGCTGACGTTCCAGAAGGGACCGGAGATCTTCGCCAGGGCGATCGCCCGGCTCCCGGACGACGTGTTCGGCCTGTGGGTCGGCGGCGGCCCGATGGCGGGCGAGATGGAGAGGCTCACCGCCGGGCTCGGCATCGGCGAGCGGATGCGCTGGCTCGGGCACCGCGGCGACGTCGCCGACGTGCTGCCCGCCTTCGACGTGATGGCGATGGCGAGCCGCTGGGAGGGCCTCCCGTGCGTGCTGGTCGAGGCGATCGGGGCGGGGATCCCGCTGGTCGCGACGGCCGTCCCGTCCAACCAGGACCTCGTGCTCGCCGGGGAGACCGGCGTGCTCGTCCCGCCCGGGGAGCCCGCCGGGCTCGCCGCCGGGGTGTCGGCGCTGCTGAACGACCCGGCCGCCGCCGCGCGGATGGCGGAGC
The DNA here is from genome assembly GCF_040649435.1 of Actinomadura sp. NPDC048955. Lineage (NCBI taxonomy): Bacteria > Bacillati > Actinomycetota > Actinomycetes > Streptosporangiales > Thermomonosporaceae > Actinomadura > Actinomadura sp. NPDC048955. Next base: position 24,417 of record NZ_JBEZJI010000014.1, on the reverse strand, counting down.
GGGCCCGGGCCAGGGTCGGCGAATGGTTCTCGCCCGGATACCTCGGGACCGTCCTGGACGAGACCTACCGAGGCGACTCCCGCCGGCCATGACCACGGTGATCGAGGCCCCGCCCGCGCCGCCGCCGCTGAAGCGCGGCCCGCGGCCGGCGGCCGCCGTGCTCGTCGCGGGCATCGCCTCGCTGCCGATGCTGATGCCGGCCGGGCTCCCGCCGGGCCCCGGCAACACCGGGCTGCCCGACCTGGCGCTGGTCGGCCTCATCGCGACGACGCTGGTGTGGGCGGGCACCCGCGCGCACCCGGTCCGGTGGCCGTTCCTCGTCCCGACCCTGCTGACGATCATCGCGGGCGGGATCGCCGCCATCGTCAACGAGGCGGGCGCGCTCACCCTGCTCAAGGACATGTTCGTGCTGCTGTGGGCGGTGAGCGTCGCCAACCTCGGCCGCGACCCGGCGCTGCTGAGGGTCGCGCTCCGCGCGTTCGTGTGGATCGGGACGAGCTACGCCGCCGTCATGATCGCCGGTTTCGTGCTGGGCATCGAGGCGCTGTCCGGCAAGCAGGTCGACGGCGAGCGCGCGATGTTCACGTTCGGCGACGCGAACTACGCCTCCAACTGGTTCATCTGCGTCTTCTTCATCGCCCGCGCGACCCGGTATCCAGGGGCCAGGGGGAAGAGGTGGGCGGTCTGCGGGATCCTGCTCGCCGCCGAGATCCTCACCGGCTCCAACGGCGGGCTGCTCGCGCTCTGCGTCGCGGTCCTGCTCGGCCACCTGTTCCGGCTGTTCCGCGAGGGCAGGGCGCACCACGCGCTGGCCGTCGGCCTGTTCGCCGTGTTCGTCGGCGGGGCCGGCGTCGCGGTCGTCACCCAGGTCGACGTCCAGCCGTACCTGGACCAGGCCAGCCAGGCGTCCCCGATCCTGCGCGACTCCATCGGGCGGACGACCGGGGAGAGCACGAACTCGCGCGGCACGGTCCTCAGCACCACCCTCCAGATGATCGACGACCAGACGCACCCGTGGGGCATCGGACCCGGCCAGACCGAGCGGCAGATGCTGGTGCGGCAGGAGACCTACGTCCGGGAGGCGCACAACGACTACGTCGCCGCCGTCCTGGAGCGCGGCTTCCTCGGGGGCGTCGCGCTGGTCGCGCTGGTCTTCGTCCTGCTGCTGAAGTGCGTGCGGATCGCCCGCCGGAACGCCCTGACCGGCGAGTACGCGCGGCTCGTCCCGCGTCCCGAGCTGTTCGGCGCGCTCGTCGCCGTCTTCCTCGTCTCCGGCCTGTTCTACGAGACGCTCCACTACCGCCACGGCTGGGCGATCTTCGGGCTGATCGCCGCGCTCGACCTCTTCGGACGCCGCGGCGACGCACCCGCCCGGCGGCGCCCCCGGCCGCGGGCGAGCACGCCCGCCGTTTCCTCGGCCATGCCCGGTCCCCCGGCGAACCGGAACGGTGCGGCGGTCGCCGTGCCGCCGCCCCGGGCGCCCGAGCCCGAGGGCGGCGGGGGCGGCGGACGAAACGCGCGGCGCAGGTTGCTGGCGCTGGTCGCCGGGAACGTGGCGGGACGGGTCGGCGCGCTCGCCTCGCTCGGCGTGGCGACGATCCTGGTGGCGCGGATCGGCGGGCCCGAGCTCGTCGGCGCGTTCACGCTCGTCCGGATCCTGCCGGGACTGCTGTGCCAGCTGTCCAGCGCCGGGCTGCCGGGCGCGGCGCCGTACTTCCTCGCCCGGAGCGACTACGACCAGAGCCGGGTGCGGCCCACGCTGGCGTGGCTGACCGTGATCGGCGCGACGATCTCCAGTGCGGGCTGGCTGGCCCTCAGCCCGCTGGTCTACCTGGTGTTCTTCAAGTCGTTCGGACCGTGGGTCGCGGTCGCCGCCGCCGCGCCGTCCTTCACGCAGGGCTTCGTCTCGGTCGGCAAGGGCCTGCTGCAGGGGACCGGCGACCAGCCGGGCGCGAGCCTCGCCATCGCCGTCGAGGAGTTCGTGTTCCTGCCGATCTACCTCGTGCTCCTCACCGGCTGGTACGGGCCCGGCGCGCTGATCACCGGTCTGGTGCTCGCCGACGTCGCCGCCGCCGCGTGGATCGCCCGGCGGCTCGCGCGGCGCGGGTTCTTCGCCGGGTGGGGGCGCCCCGACCGGCGGCTCGGCGGCTCCATCGCCGGGTACGGGCTCCGCGGCTACCTCGGCCAGCTCATCGACCTGCTGCAACTGCGGTTCGACATGGCGCTGCTCGGCGCGCTCGCCGGGCCGAAGGTGCTCGGCGTGTACACGGTCGCGAGCAAGTTCGCCGAGCTCGTGCAGCTTCCCGGGCTCGCGGTCAACTACATCCTGTATCCGGACTTCGCCAAGGACGACCGGGACACCGCGGTGCGACGGACGGCCCGCCTGATCCTGCCCGCGCTCGCCGTGTCGGCCCTGACCGCGCTGCCGCTCGCCCTCATCGCCGGGACCGCGCTGCCGTGGATCTTCGGCGACGTGTTCGACGACGCGGTCGTGCCCACCTACATCCGGCTCGCGGGCGTCGTGACGTTCGGGGTCACCGGGCTCGTCATGGCCTGCCTGTACGGGGTCGGGCGGCCGGGCGCCGCGTCCGCCGGGCAGGGCATCGGGCTCGCGGTCGTCGTCGCCCTCGGCGCGGTGCTGATCCCCGCGCACGGCGCGGTCGGCGCCGCGGTCGCCACGTCCGTCTCCTTCGTCGCCACGACGGCGGCGCTGCTCGTCCTGTTCCGGCGCGTCGGGAAGTCCGCGCCCGCGTCCCCCGCACCCGCGTCCCCCGCGCCTGTATCCCCCGCACCCGAAGACAAGGGGTGATCATGTCCGAGTTCGCGAGCCGTCCCGTCGACACGTCCGACGGCGTCCCTCCGTCCACGGCGCGCCGCGTGCTGGACGTCGCCGGAGCGGCCGCCGGGCTGCTGCTCCTCAGCGTCCCGCTGCTGGTCGTCTACCTGCTGGTGCGGCTGTCCAGCCCGGGGCCGGGCGTGTTCCGGCAGACGCGGGTCGGGCAGGGCGGGAGGCCGTTCACCATGTACAAGTTCCGGACGATGCGGCAGGGCGTCGGCGGCCTCGCCGTCACCGCCAACTGCGACCCGCGCCTGACGCGGACCGGGATGATCCTGCGCCGGTGGTCGCTGGACGAGCTGCCGCAGCTGGTGAACGTCCTGCGCGGCCAGATGACGCTCGTCGGGCCGCGCCCGGAGACCTACGACCTCGCCGTCCACTACGACGGTCGGCACCGCTGGATCTTCGACCACCGGCCCGGCCTGACGGGCGTGTCGGAGGTCCGGTTCCGCGACTTCGACGTGCTCGGCCCGGGCGAGGAGGTCGACCTCGCCGGCTACATCGAGCGGATCGTCCCGGCGCGGGTCGCGGTCGACGCCGTCTACCTGCGGGACCCGTCGATGCGGGCCACGTTCGGCGCGCTCTGGGACACCGTCCGGCACCTTCTCGGTTTCACGGTCCCGCCCCTGCGGGTGGACGCCGCCGGGGCCGTGCACGAGACCGCCGCCGAGGAGGCGCGGGACATGCCGGCGCTCGCCGCCGAGGAGCCCGGTTCCGCCGCCTGACCATCGCCTTCGGGGAGTGACGCGGGATGGACGTCCAGGACGCCCGATTCAAGATCGCGGCCGTCGCCACGGCGGTCGTGCTGGCGGCCGGATTCCTCTTCCACCTGCACCGGCGGGCGCCGGACCAGCGGCCGTACCGGGGGCCGTCGGCCACGCCGGGGACGCCCGCCACCGGGCCCGGGCAGACCCGCCGGATCGCGCTGAACACCCGGCCGTCGGACTATCCACGGCTCCGGGAGCTCGGCTACGACCTGGTGGACGTCGAGGCGGACCCGTCGCTCGTCGCCGGGGTCCCCGCCGGGATGCGGGCGCTGCTGTGGGTCGGCAACTTCACCTGCGGCGGCTTCCAGCTCGGCTGGGACGGGTTCCAGCGCGCCGTCCAGCGGTTCGGGCGCGACCCGAAGGTGTACGGGTGGTACCTGTCGGACGAGCCGAACACCGGCGACTGCCCAGAGGTCGCCGGTGAGATCCGCCGCCGCGCCCGCTACATCGAGCGGAACGCGCCCGGGCAGGTCTCGTTCATCTCGCTGACCGACTGGCCGATGGGACCGCTCACGCCGCGGCGCGTCGGCGTCGACCTGGTCGGCCTGGACCCCTACCCCTGCAAGGGCTCCCCGAAGGCCCGCGAGCACTGCGACATCGGGGCGATCGACCGGATGGTCCGGATGGCGGACGCCGCCGGCATCCCGCGTGCCAAGGTCGCGCCCGTGCTGCAGACGTTCGGGCAGGGCTGCACCGAGGGCGACAAGCAGTACTGGCTGCCGACGCGGGCCCAGTTCCGCGCGATCCTCGCGCGCTGGGACCGGCTCGCGCCGCGGCCGCCGCTGGAGATCTCCTACTCCTGGGGGCACCAGGAGAAGTGGGCCTGCCCCACCCTCGCGGACGCCTCCGGCGGCGCCCATCCCGACCTGCAGAGCCTCATGCGGGCGCGCAACACGGCGCGCTGAGAGGCCTGAACGGGCGCGGAGGTCAGTTCCCGCCGGGCTGGTCGGCGACGGCCGGATGCCGCGACTTCGACGGAACCTGGAACTCCAGCGATCCGAGCCTCAGGGCCAGGACCTCCATCACACCGACGGCCAGAATCAACGCGACGGCCACCAGGCCGAGCTTCCTGCGGTTCAACCGCGCACCCCTTTGAAACCCCCGAACGAGCAGGTCAAGAACTTAACATGCAGTGATCTTTCTTCTGTTCCGGAACTGCCCGTTTCTAACCCTTTGTAACGCCTTTGTGATCCTGTGCAGCCCTGCCCCGCCCCCCGCCCCGTCCCCCCCCGCGCCGTCCCCCGCGCCCCCCGAGGCGCCCCCGCGGCGCGGTCAGAGGGCCCGGCTGGTGAGGTTGGCGGCGCGGGCGTTGAGGCACTCGCCGGTGGCGAGGTCGAAGGCAAAGTTGTGGGCCAGGCAGTGGATCTGCCCGTCCCGGACGACCGCCCCGACCGACAGGTCCTCACCGGCGTGCGGGCAGTAGCGCGGGATGTCGTAGCGGGCGCCGGCGTCGGCGACGACGATGCGCTCGCTCTCGTCCCGCCCGGTCTCGTACGCCTCGACGGCGTTCAGCGCCGGCGCGTTCGCGTGCTTGAGCAGCCCGACCAGGTGGTCGTTGTAGACGTCGGGGTCGCGGTAGAGGCTGAGCCGGAACGAGATGAGCAGGTCCTCCCACGCCATCCGGCCCGTCAGCACGCCGTCCAGCCAGCGGGCCGCGGTGGTGATCCGGTAGTGCGGGCGGACGTCCGGTGACGCCTGCGCCACCGTGAGGCCGCCGGGCGAGAAGTCGACGTCCCAGCAGCCGCCGTTCGGACCGGTGACGTCGAACCGGACGATCATCGAGATCCGCCGGAGGAAGTAGTCGCTGAGCCCGCCGAGGCGCGCGAAGTGGGCGGTGAACCGGTCGAACAGGTCCGGGCCCGGCTCGGGGTGCTCCGCCAGCACGCCGGCGATGGCGCCGGCCCGGTCGGCGGCGTACCGCCTGAGGTAGCCGGCCCGGGCGTCGTCGGCGAAGGAGAACTCCGCCGAGACCGGGTCACGGGTGATCTCCCCGGTGTCCAGGTCGACGGCGTCGCCCGGCTTGAAGCACTCCCAGCGCTGCCCCGGCAGATGCTCGCGCAGCCAGCCGGTGGCGACCTCCGGGTCGCAGAACGCGCCGTCCGCCTGGTCGAGCACCCTGTTGAGGTGCTCGACCTCGGCGTCCAGGAAGCACGGCGGCCCGGCGAACGGGGCCGCCAGCACGGGCTCGGTCTGCCGGACGAGCCGCTGCGCCGCGCGCAGCTTGGAGACGCGCTTGGCCGCCGAGACCTCGGCCATCTCGGCGGCGGAGTACTCGTAGCAGATCGGGTGCCAGGACGCCCCGGACGTCTGGAGCGCCATCAGGTCGAGCCGGCCTCCCGCCATGTGCTTGGCCCGGCGGGCCTGCGCGGCGGTGAGCCTGGCGTCGTTGCAGTGCAGGATCGAGCGGCCGTCCGCCACGATCAGAAAGGCGGCGTCATGGCACATGGGCGACAGTTCCGGAATGACGGTGATCCAGGCGCCGCGATTGTCGAGCGTGAATTTCTCCCACGGCCGTATTTCGATTACCTGACGCCCGCCCGCGGCGGCCGTGATGCGTTCCCGGAAGGCGGGTCCGGGATAACACGGAATGAGGATCCGGGTCCGCACGGGAAGGCGCTCGATGACCCACGGGTCGAAATGGTCGAGATGCTCGTGCGAGACCGCCACCCAGTCCGCGTCGAGCAACGGAGCGAGATCCAGATGATCGTTTCTCGGGTACTGGTGCCAGGCGCCGAGAAAGGCCCCGGTTGGAGCGAGCCACGGGTCCGCGAGCAGATGGAACGCGGCCGCGTCCACCGACACCCCCGCATGTCCGATAAATGTGACAGTCGGCATGTCCAGACTGTCGCTCTCCGGCCCCGCCGGCACACCCGCCGGAGTGCGTAAAGCGGCTACGCCGTCAGCATGAAAGCGATATTTGCACGGTCTTGATAGGTCGGTGGAGACGCCCGGAAACAGATCGAGTTTACGCTCTGCCGGGCAATGACCGCTTCTGGACAAAAGGTACATATCGCGGACGATCTACTGGACATCCGCGGGGCCGCCGGGCGATCGTCGGCTGGGGTGCTGGAATAGCGGGCGGTGGTCGTCATGAACAACGGGCGGGCTCGGTCTTCCCGAGCGGACACTGCCGCGGGCGCGCGAGCGCTCGCGGGCACGGGCGTCCGGGAGGGCGTGCGTCACGAACACCGCGACCGGACGGGGGCGTCCGAGCGCGGCGGGCGGCAGCTGTGGCGCAGGCGGCTGCGGCACGACATCCGCCACGAACTCGGCACGATCATCATGCTGGCCTCGGCCGTCGCCGTCGCGGACGACATCGGCGAGACCAGCCGGGCCCGCATCGACCAGCTGCTCGGCGAGACCCGTTGGCTCGACCACCTGCTGCGCCGGCTCGACGAGGACGACGACCGCCCGGCGCCCGCCCCCGAGCGGATCCGGGTGGACGACCTCACCGCCGAGGTCGTCACCGGGATGCGGCTCGTCACCCCGCACGAGTTACGCCTCACCACCGGGGAGGCGTGGGCGCACATGGATCCGGTGTCGTTATGGCGCGCGGTGCGGAACGTCCTGGAGAACGCGTGCCGCGTCGCGGAGGGACGCGTGGACGTGCACGTCGAGGCCGCGCAGGGCCGGCTCGTCATCCAGGTCGACGACGACGGCCCGGGGTTCGGCGCGGGCCTGGGGGCACCGGCGGGGCGAGGACCGGCCCGGCCCGGCCTGGCGTCCTTGGGGCTCGGCATCGTGCACGACCTCATCTCCGGGTACGGCGGGAGCCTGGAGATCCGTACCAGCGAGATGGGCGGCGCGCGCGTCCGCATGCTGCTGCCCGCGGCGCCGCCCCCGGAGGACCGCGCGGCCGGCGCCCTCGCCGACGCCTGCTCCGACGACTGGCGGCCCTACCCATGAGGATGGTGATCTGCGACGACCACGCGGTCTTCGCCGAGTCGCTGTCCCTGGTGCTGGCGAACGCCGGGCACAGCGTCGTGGACGTGACCTACTCCCCCGCCGAGGCGCTGCCCGTGCTCCGGGCGGGGCGGCCCGACCTGTGCCTCATCGACCTGCACTTCCCGTCCGGCACCGCGCTCGAATGGATGCCGCGGCTGCGCGGCTCGTCCCCGCGGACGAGGTTCGTGGTGCTGACCGGCTTCCTGGAGCGGCCCGTGCTGGAGGCGGGCCTCGCGGCCGGCGTCCGCGGGTTCGCGCACAAGGGGCAGCAGGCCGGCGACATCCTCGCCGTGCTGCGCCGCGTCGCGGACGACGAGATCGTCGTCGACCAGGAGATCCGCCGCGGTGACACCCGGGGACGAGACCAGGCGCGCAGGTTCGCCCGGTTCCTCACGCCCCGGGAACGCGAGGTGCTGACCCGGCTGGCGCGCGGCGAGTCCACGCAGACGCTCGCCCGGGCGATGGGGGTGACGCGCAGCACGGCGCGCAGCCACGTCCAGAGCGTGCTCAGCAAGCTGGGGGTGCACTCGCAGCGCGAGGCGGTGATCGAGGCCGCCCGGCACGGTCTGGTCAGCGTGGAGACCGGAGAGTGGCTCGCGGGATAGCCGCCGCGTGTTTCGGCGGGATTCTCGGCGGGGACGGCCGAACCTGGCCCTTCAACGGGCGACCGTGACGCGTTAGCGTCTGCCTGGTAGAGGAGGTTCCCATGCCTCAACGGCGAGGCACGCCGCCCATCTCCGACACGGGGGTTCTCGACTGCCCGGACGCCTACGCGCGCGGGGTCCCCCACGACAGGCTCGAACGGCTCCGGACGCGGACGCCGGTGGTGTGGCTGGACGGGCGCACGGCGGGACGGCCGGGCGCCTGGGCCGTGCTGCGCCACCGCGACGTCCGGTACGCGCTCGCGCATCCCGAGCTGTTCTCCCCGCAGGTGGACGGCGTCGTGCACGGGCCGCTGAGCGCGGACGAGCCGCCGGGCGAGGCCGCGCTGATCGACATGGATCCTCCGGTGGAGGCGATGCTCGCGCGGATCCCGCCGCGGGAGAAGGTCGACTTCGTCCGCGACGTCGCCCGCGACCTTCCCGAGACGCTGCGCAACACCCTCGCCGGCGGCCTGCACGCGCTGCTGCGCCACCCCGCCGAGTACGCCCGGCTCCGCGAGGGGCGGTGGGACGAGCGGCTCCTCGACAGCGCGGTCGAGGAGATGCTGCGCTGGTGGACGCCGGTCCTGAACGTCCGGCGCACGGTGCAGCGCGACACGGTCGTGGCCGACGTGCCGCTGCTCGCGGGCGAGGAGGTCATGCTGTGGCTGGTCTCCGCGAACCACGATGACGGGGTCTTCACCGAGCCGGGGCGCTTCGTCCCCGACCGGTTCCTGGGGGACGCCCCGCCCCATCTGTGCTTCGGGTTCGGCCACCGCGCCTGCCTGGGCGCGCGGCTCGCGCGGGTGCACCTGCGCGCGCTGCTCACCGCACTGCTCCAGCGGCCCGGCCTGCCGCGGCCCGCGGGCGAGCCGGTGATGCTGCGGTCGAGCGCCCGGCACGGGTTCGCGCGCCTTCCCGTCCGCTGGACGCGCTGAACTTTTTCCGCCCCTCGGTCGTAGTAGATGCGTGGGACTCACGAGCGCGGGGACGCTGAGCCTGCTCTTCCTGCTGGCCTTCGGCTGCATGGCCGCGACCGTGCGCGCCTGGCCGCGTGCCGCGGCGCCCGGACCGCGCGCCGTGGGAGCCCGCGCGCTGATGCTGCTGGGCTGCCAGTTATCCGTCCTGCTCGCGCTGGTCACGGCCCTGAACGCGCACTACCTGTTCTACGGGTCGTGGACGGACCTGCTGAGCGCCGCCGGCGGAGGCGCCCAGGCGCACCGGCCGGCCGGAGGGAACGCGGCCGCCGCGACGAGGGTCGTCCGGACGGTGCAGGCGGGCCTGGACCCCGGACCGCGCGCCGAGCACGTCCCGGCGAAGGACGGCCAGGTCGAGCGCCTCGACATCCGCGGCGTCCGGACGGGTCTGTCGTCGCAGGCGTACGTGTACCTGCCGCCGCAGTACTTCCAGCGCGCCCACGCCGCCCGCCGCTTCCCGGTGGTGATCCTGCTGGCCGGGTACCCGGCGGCCGACCGGCTCGTGTGGATCCACCAGGGGCACGTCCCCGAGGACGCGGCGCGGGCGCAGGCGCGGGGGCGGATCCAGCCGATGATCTACGTGATGATGCGGCCGACCGTGGTGCGGGGCTGGGACACCGAGTGCGCCGACGTGCCCGGCGGGCCCCAGGTCGAGACGTTCTTCGCCCAGGACGTCCCCGAGGCGGTCGCCGAGACCTACCGGGTGCCGCGCGGCCGGGACGGATGGGCGCTCGCCGGGTACTCCACCGGCGGGTTCTGCGCCGCGAAGCTGGCGATGCTGCATTCCGACCGGTTCTCCGCCGCCGTCAGCATGGCCGGGCACTTCGACGCGCTGATGGATCCGACGACCCGCGACCTGTACGGCGGGAGCCGGGCCGTGCGGATGGGCGACGACCTGGTCTGGCGGCTGCGGCACCTTCCCGCGCCGCCGGTGTCGATCCTGGTGGCGTCGGCGGACGCGGGCGAGAAGACGTTCCCGTCGGCGCAGCGGTTCATGAGAGCGGCGCGCCCTCCGCTGGTCGTGGACAAGGTGCTGCTGCGCAGCGGCGGCCACAACTTCAAGACGTTCCGCAAGTACATCCCGCCGTCCATCCGGTGGCTGAGCGCGCGGCTGCGGGGCGAGTGACATGGAACCGGTGAGCTGACATGGAGCCGGTGAGCTGACATGGAACCAGTAAGCGCCGCCCTCATCGGCCCGGTGTGCCTGCTGGCGCTGGGCTGCGCGGTCGCGACCGTCGTCCTGTGGCGGCGGCTCGCGGGAACGGGCGTCCGGGCCGTGCTGGCGCGCTCCGGGCTCCTGGTGGCCGCGCAGGCCGCGCTCACCGCGTCGGTCGTGCTGCTGGCCAACCGGTACTTCGTGTTCTACGCGACGTGGAGCGACCTGCTCGGCAACGATCCCGCGCACCTCCAGGTCCAGCACGTCCAGCCGCAGCGCGCGGCGGGACGGCTCGTGGAGCGCACCGAGACCGGGCTCGTCCCTGGACGGGCGGGCCACAGGCCGGACCCCGCCAAGGACGGACGGGTCGACCGCCTGACGATCCACGGCGCACGCAGCGGCATGGACGCCGAAGCGTACGTCTACCTCCCGCCGCGCTACTTCCAGCGGGCCGAGCGGCTGCCCGTGGTCGTCCTCATGGGCGGCGGCGCTCCCACGGACTGGCTGCGGGACGCCGACCTGCCCAGAGCCGCCGGGAGAACGCAGCCGATGGTGTACGCGATGGTGCGGCTCCACGGCCCCGCCGACTGCATGGACGTTCCGGGACGGCACGCCACACTCGGCGCGACCTACCTCACGCAGGACCTTCCAGAGGCCCTGGCGTCGCAGTACCGGGTGACGGAGGCCCGCGAGGGATGGGCCGTGGCGGGGACGGGCGACGGCGGGTGGTGCGCGGCGCGGCTCGCGATGCTGCGCTCCGACCGGTTCGCCGCCGCCGCGAGCCTCGGCGGCGGGTTCGGTGCGCCGGACGGCGACCTCTACGGCGGCAGCGAGCGCTACCGCCTCGGCAACGATCTGCTGTGGCGGCTCCAGAACGTCCCGCCGCCCCCGGTGGCGGTTCTGGTCACGGCAGGGAAAGGCGACGAGCAGGCCCGGCGGTTCGCCGCGCTGGCGCGCCCGCCGATGCGCGTCGAGACGTCCCTGGTGGACGGCTCCCCCGCGTCCGCATCAGAAATACCGCCCGCCCTGGCGTGGCTGGGGGCCCGGCTCCGGATACCTCCCGCGGAGTAGGCGCGGTGACTCCCCGGGGGCGACGTGGCGCCGCGGGCCCATGACTTAACGTGCAGGAATGAGCTCTTCGCCGCCGCGTTGGCCGCGGCCCGCCGCGTGGCCGGTGTGGATCGTCCCGCTGCTGGTCGCGGTCATCCAGGTGGGCGGCTCGCTGGGGGCGCAGAGCGACCGGTCGTCGGGAGGGCGGCCCGGGGGCCCGCCCTGGGAGCACGGGAGCGACTCGCTCGGGCACACGGACCTGGACGGGCTCGGCTTCGCGCTGCTCCTCGCCGGGCCCGTCCTGCTGCTGTTCCGGCGCCGGTACCCGGTGTTCACGGTGTGCTCCACCGCGGCGGTGACCGCCCTGTACTTCCTGCGCGCCTACACCTACGGCCCGGCGCCGCTGGCGCTGGTCGTCGCGATGATGGCCGCCGTCTTCGCCGGTCACCGGCTGCTGGTCTGGGCGGGGACGGGCCTCGGCCTCGCCGCGTTCTTCGGGCTCACCGCGCTGATCGGCGTCCCGGCCGCCGAGCGCGGCCAGCGCGGCCCGTTCCCGGTGGAGGAGCCGACGCTCGGCGGGTCGGCCTTCGTGGTCGGCTGGGCGCTGGTGGTGCTGGTCACCGCGGAGCTGATCCGGATGCGCGCGCAGCGCGCCGCCGAGAGCGCCCGCACGCGCGCCGAGGAGGAGCGCCGCCAGGCCAGCGAGGAGCGGCTGCGGATGGCCCGCGAGCTGCACGACGTCCTCGCGCACAACATCTCGATGATCAACGTGCAGGCGGGCGTGGCGCTGCACCTGCTGGACGAGAACCCCGAGCAGGCCCGGACGGCGCTCGCCGCCATCAAGGACGCCAGCAAGGAGGCGCTCACCGAGATGCGCGGGGTGATCGGCGCGCTGCGGGCGCAGGGCGAGACCGCGCCCCGCGCCCCGACCGCCGGACTGGACGGGCTGGAGGACCTGCTGGCGCGGGCGCGGTCCGCGGGGCTGGAGGTCGAGACCGAGATCACCGGGGAGCGGCGGCCGCTGCCCGCCGGGGCCGACCTGGCCGCGTTCCGGATCGTGCAGGAGTCGCTGACCAACGTGACCCGCCATGCCGGCCCCGGCCCGGTGACGGCGCGGGTCCGCATCGCCTACGGTGAGCACGAGATCGTGGTGGAGGTCGAGGACGACGGCCGGGGCGCGTCCCCGCTGGACGACCGGCCGGGCGGCAGCGGGATCCGCGGCATGCGCGAGCGGGCCGCGGCGCTCGGCGGCGCGTTCGACGCCGGTCCCCGGCCGGGCGGCGGGTTCGCCGTGCGGGCGCGGCTGCCGCTGGACGCCGGCCCGGGCGCCGGGACGGCCGGGCCGCAGGAGGGTGCGCGATGATCAAGGTGGTGCTGGCCGACGACCAGGTTCTGGTGCGGGCCGGGTTCCGGGCGCTGCTGGACGCGCAGCCGGGCATCGAGGTCGCCGGGGAGGCCGGCGACGGCGAGGAGGCGGTGGCGCAGGCCCGCCGGCTGCGTCCCGACGTCATCCTGATGGACATCCGCATGCCCGGCCTGGACGGCCTGGAGGCGACCCGGCGGATCGCCTCCGACGAGCGGCTGGACGGCGTGCGCATCGTGATCCTCACCACGTTCGAGCTCGACGAGTACGTGTTCGAGGCGCTGCGCGGCGGGGCGAGCGGGTTCCTGGTCAAGGACACCGAGCCGGTGGAGCTGATCCACGCCGTCCGCGCCGTCGCGGACGGGGACGCGCTGCTGTCGCCCGGCGTCACCCGGCGGCTGATCGCCGAGTTCGCCGCGCGGGCGAAGGAGCCCGCGCCCTCGCCGCGCCTGAACGCGCTCACCGACCGGGAGCGGGAGGTCATGGCGCTGGTCGGCGAGGGACTGTCGAACGAGGAGATCGCGGCCCGGCTCGTGGTGAGCCCCGCCACGGCGAAAACGCACGTCAGCCGCACGATGGTGAAGCTCGGGGCGCGGGACCGGGCGCAGCTCGTGGTGTTCGCCTACGAGTCGGGGCTGGTCAAACCGGGCTGGCTGCCCTAGAAATTTTACTCTGCGGGGATTCACTGTCGTCGCCCGCAGGACCATGACAGGGTGGACGGCGCAGGCCGCCACCGACGTGAGGGAGTCCGGTGCCGCACGACGCGAGGATTCTGGCCGTCGACGACCGCGAGGAGAACCTCACCGCCCTCGCGGCCGTGCTTGACGCGCTGCCGGTCGAGGTCGTGCCGGTCACCTCCGGCCAGGCCGCCCTGAAGGAGCTGCTGAACGACGACTTCGCGCTGATCCTGCTCGATGTCGTGATGCCGGACATGGACGGGTTCGAGACGGCCGAGCACATCAAGGCCCGGCCGCGCACCCGGGACGTCCCGATCATCTTCCTCACCGCGGGCGGCAACACCGGCGAGCAGGCGTTCCGCGGCTACGCCGCGGGCGCGGTCGACTACCTCACCAAGCCGTTCGACCCGTGGCTGCTGCGCGCGAAGGTGTCGGTGTTCGTGGAGCTCCACCGGCGCAACCAGCAGCTCCAGCAGCAGGCCCGGCTGCTGCGCCAGACGCGGGAGGAGGGCGAGGGCGGCGCCGCCCCGGCGGGATGCGACCGGCTGCTGGCGGCCCTCGACCAGCGGGTCGCGCGCATCGAGGCCGACGTCGCCCGGCTGCGGGCCGGCGAGCCCGCCGACGAGCTGGACGCCCATGTCGCCGATCTGAGGACGGCGCTCGACACCCTGGCCGCGGGCGGCTGAACCTCTCCGCATCCCCTGCGGGGACGGGGTTCCCGCATCCATCAGTGACTACTTACTGTAGCCGTTCCGCGCTTCGCGGCCGCCCGGCCCGGACGGCACCGCAAGAACATGATCTTGCAGGTCAGCGAACCGGAATCTTTTACCTTTGAGGTTCCTTGTCCGGTTTGTCGCAAGTAAGTACTTGAGGGTAACTTGCACTCTGCGTCACACCAGTGACCAGCGTCACCGCGGTCCCCCCGGACCACGAACCCCCCGGAGGCCCCATGTCCCCCTCGTCCGACGCCGCGCTCGGCCGCGTCCGCTGGAAGCGGTTCGCCGCCATCGCCGCCCCCGCCGCGATCGGCGCGGGCGCCCTGGTCTTCATGACCGCGCAGGGCGCGATCGCCTCCTCCTTCGCCGTCTCCGGCGGCAGCTTCAAGGTCAGCGCCGACTCGCTGAGCGGGCAGGGCTTCGTCCAGTACGGCGGGGTCGACGCGAGCAAGGACGGCGCCAAGCACCCCGTGCAGGTCTCCGCCATCAGGTCCGCGCAGATCCGCGACATGTGCCAGTCGGTGAAGGTCGGCCCGTTCACCCTGCGGCTCACCGCGGGCACCGGCGCCAAGCCCGTCGAGGCGAGCGACCTCGTCCTGGACGTGGAGCAGCTCAACGCCGACGCCACGTTCTCCAACATCGAGATCGGCCGGGACGCCAGCACGCTGGACAAGGGCCCCGGCGGCGCGCAGGGCCCGGCGGGCATGTTCGGGCAGCAGGCGTCCTCGATCGAGCTCCGCAACGTCAAGCAGGTCGCGTGGGCGACCACCGCCGGCACCTTCAAGCTGAACGACCTCAGCATGAAGCTCGGCGCCGAGTGCTTCTGAGGCCATGACCTTCACCGACCCATCCGCCTCCCGCGCGCCGCACGGGTTCCGCCGCTGGCGGCGGACACGCCCCTTCTGGGGAGGCGTGTTCGCCGTCCTCGGCGGCGTCGAGCTGGTCGCGATCCCGCTGGCCCCGATGCCGCTCGTCGTCCACCAGGGCCTGGCCGGGGTGGCGAGCTGGCTCATCGGCGCGCTGCTCGTCACCGCGGGCGCGCTGATGTGGCTGCAGCCCGCCCAGCGCAGCTTCTACGGCATCCTCGCGGTCCTGCTGTCGCTGGCGTCGTTCCTCACGTCCAACTTCGGCGGGTTCCTCGTCGGGATGCTCCTGGGCCTCCTCGGCGGCGCGCTCGGCTTCGCCTGGTCGCCCGCACCCGACGGGCCCCGGCCGGACGCGGCGCCGCGGGACGGCCGCCACGGGGCGCACGCGGCGCCGCGCGGCGGGCGGCTCACGGCCCTGGCGATCCCCGCCCTCCTGGGGTTCCACCTGCTCGCCCCCACGCCCTCCCCGTCGCCGTCCGCCGCCTCGACGCCCGCCCCCTCGGCGACGCCGTCCGCGCAGCCCGGCACCGCCGCGGCGGCGGCACCCACCGCCACGCCCACGCCCACGCCCTCCGCCACGCCCAGCGCCACGCCCTCACCCAGCGCCACGCCCACCCCGACGGCGACGCCCGGCCCGGCCAAGGACGCGGGCACCGGGCCGCGCGTCTACACCGACGCCGGGACGCTGCGCGCCGACTCGCTGACGATGTCGGGGCTCAGCTACGACGGCGTCGCGTCCCTCCCCTCGGCGGGCGGGACGGTGAAGGCGCTGAAGTTCAGCATGTCCAAGGCCGTCCTGAAGAACGTCGACCAGACGGCCGCGCACGGCGGCGCCACCGCGCGGACCCGGACCGGCGGTCTCACGCTCACCGGCGACGTCGTCATGTACACGACGAAGATGTCGGCCAAGCTGCTCGGCCTCCCGGTGACCTTCACCCCGGCGGCCCCGCCGCCGCTGACCCTGCCCTACATGGTGATGACGGACGTGGTCTCCGAGCAGCCCTCCGTCACCGCAGGCGGAGCGCAGATCAGCGGCCTCGCCGCCGGCTGACCGGGCGCGCCGCCCAGCGCGCCGCTCCCCACCTTGCCGCGCAGGATGAACGCGCCCAGCAGCACCGCCGCCACGACGAGGACGACCGCGACCGTGACGAACAGCACCGTCCTGCGGCGCTCCCGGCCACCGGCCGGCCGGTCGTGGACGGGCGGCGGCGGGGGCTGCTGCCAGTTCGCGTACTGCTGCGGCTGCTCCCAGGGCGGAGGCGTCTGCGGCGGAAGGCTCGGATGCGGCTGCCGCACGGACGGGTGCTGCACGGGCTGCACGGACGGGTGCTGGGACGGGGGCGGCGGCACCCACTCGCTCTCCAGCACCGTGCGCGGCTCCGGATCCGGCCGGGGAGGGGACGGCGCGGGGGCCGGCGCGAGAGACGGCGGAGGGCGGTGCGAGGCGCCGCGGTCCTGGAACCGGCCCGGGTCGCGGCGGGTCACCGGTTCGGGCTCGTCGCGGGCGCCGGGGTCGCTGCGGGCGCCCGTCCCCACGTCGCGGCGCGTGACCGGGTCGAGGTCCTCGGGGTCGAGGACGGTCCTCGAAGCGGCCTCGGGCAGGTAGCGGACGGACGGCTCGTCCGCCAGCGTCTCGTTCGGGAGCAGCGGCGCGGGAGGCCGCGGCGGGGACGGCTGCGGCATCGCCGCGACCTGCGTGAGCAGCGGCAGCGCCTGCACCGCCGTCATCCGGCCGACCGGCTCGCGCGCGAGCAGCCCCTCCAGCACCCGGCCGAGCGGCCCCGCGTTCCGCGCGGGCGGCACGGGCTCGGTCAGCGCGGCCTGCAGCGACGACATCGCGTCGGACCGCTCGTAGGGGGAACGGCCCTCCACGGCCGCGTACAGCGTCGCGCCGAGCGCCCAGAGGTCGGAGGCGGGGACGGCGCGCTCGCCCTGGACCCGCTCCGGCGCGATGTAGGCGGGCGACCCCATCACCAGGCCCGTCTGGGTGAGGGTCGAGTCGCCCTCCATCTGCGCGATGCCGAAGTCGGTGAGCACGGCCCGCCCCGCGTCGGTGACCAGCACGTTGCTCGGCTTGACGTCGCGGTGCAGGATGCCCTTCTGGTGGGCGTGCTGGAGCGCGCCGAGCATCTGCAGCCCGATGTCGGCGACGCGGCGGTGCTCCAGCGTGCCGCGCTCGATGATGTCCTGCAGCGACGGGGCGAGGACCAGCTCCATCACGATCCAGGGCCGGTCCGACTCCTCGACGACGTCGTGGACCGTCACCACCCCGGAGTGGTTCAGCCGCGCCGACGCGCGGGCCTCGCGGAACGTCCGCTCGTACAGGACGGCGCGCTCGGCCTCGCTCAGCCCGGGCGGAAGCACGACCTCCTTCACCGCGACCTCGCGGTCCAGCATGGTGTCGACGGCCCGCCACACGGTGCCCATGCCGCCTCGGCCGACCACTGAGTCGAGCCGGTAGCGGTTACCGAGCAGACGTGCCTGTGCCATCTCTAGAAGGTCCCCCCACTGGTCATCCCACCCCGGAGGGCTGGAACGTGTCGAGCACATTGTTCACGAGTGTCATGTTCTCGATCCAGTGGGAGGTGGGTACCGCCACCACGACGGCGTAGGGCTGACCGTTCACCATCACGCCACGGTCCTTAGCGCGCGTGCTGCCCGAGCGGGACCAGGTGAACTCGATGTCGGCCGCGGGGTGCCCGGCGACGGTCGTGCGGGTGATCTGTCCGATGCGCTGGAAGTCCTTGAGCTTGCCGTCGGCGATCGCCTCCTGCTCCCAGGTGACCCAGTGCTCGTAGGGGTCGCCGGTCCACACCGTCCGGTCGACCTGCACATAGGCGCTGGACGCGGGGTCGGTCCAGACGACGCTGTTGCCCTGCACCGAGCGCCGCCAACCGCGCGGGACAGCGATCGTGTAGCCGGGCCCGCGCGCGGGGACGAGCCCTGCAGGGATCTGCCGCTCGCTCGAACTCGGCTTGGGCGCGGGGTCGCCCGAGGGCGTCGTCGGCTTCGTCTGCCCGGTCGGCGTCGTGTGCCCGGCGGCCTGCGGCGGCGGCGACGTCTTCGGATCGCCGCCCGAGGAGCCCTCCGGCCAGAGGGCGAACCCGGCGACGGCGAGGACCGCCACCGCCACGACGACGCCGGCGAGGACCGGCAGGACCGGGGACTTCTTCCGCGGAGACGCCGGCGTGTGCGCCTGCGTCCACTGCGTGCCCGTTCCGGGCGGGTAGTGCTCCGTCGACTCGGGCGGGACGGGCACCTGGACGGAAGCCTGCGTGTACGCGGACGACTGCGCCGGAGAGGTCGACCCGCCGGACGGGAGCGTCGCGGTCCAGGTGGCCCCGGCGGCCGCGGCCGCGGCCTCGTTCGCGGCGATCTGCGCGGCGGCCGCGTCCGCGGCGTGCCCGGAGGCGACCGCCCTGAGCGCCGCCTCGGCCCGGTCCCCGGTCATCCGCCGCACCGGGTCGCGCTCCAGCAGCCCGGTGAGGACGGGCGCCAGCGGCCCCGCGTTCTTCGGCGGCGGGACGTCCTGCGTCATCACGGCGGCGAGGACCGCCATCGCGTCGCTGCGGTGGTGCGGCGCCCTGCCCTCCGACGCCGCGTACAGGGTGGCGCCGAGCGCCCACAGGTCGGACGCGGGGATCGCCGGGTCGCCGTTCACCCGCTCCGGCGACATGTACGCGGGCGACCCCATGATGAGCCCGGTGCCGGTGAGGGTGGCGTCGCCCGCCACCTGCGCGATGCCGAAGTCGGTGAGCACGGCCCGGTCGTCGCCGGTGACCAGCACGTTCGCCGGCTTGACGTCGCGGTGCAGGACGCCGATCGCGTGCGCCGCCCGCAGCGCGCCCGCGATCTGCGCGCCGATGGCCGCGACCCGGCCGGGCGGCAGCGGGCCGTCCTCCTCCACGACCTCCTGCAGGGAGCGGGCGCGCACCAGCTCCATGACGATCCACGGCCGGCCGTCCTCGTCCACGACGTCGTGTACGGTCACGACGCCCGGATGGTTCAGCCTGGCCGAGGCGCGGGCCTCGCGCAGCGTCCGGCGGTGCCGGTTCTCGCGCTCCTCGTCGCTCAGGCCGGCGGGCAGCACGACCTCCTTGACCGCGACCTCGCGATCGAGGGTCTCGTCGGTGGCGCGCCACACGGTGCCCATGCCGCCGCGCCCGACGACCGATTCGAGCCGGTACCGACCGGCCAGCAGCCGCCCGTCCATCAGGCGTCCGCGGGCTTGAAGGACCGGTAGACCGGCTGGAGCTCGGAGTACGTCTCGTCCCAGTCGCCGGCGGGGGCCCGCAGCAGGATCGCGTAGCCGTGCCCCTTCGTCACGAACCCGCGGTTGAGGATGTGCACCCGGCCTCCGTCGCCGTCGTAGGTGAACTCCCAGTCCGCTGACTTGTCGCCGTTCCCGGTGTCGGGCACCGGGGGGTGGTCCCCGGTCGCCGCGATCTTGAGCTTCTTGTAGCCGGGCCAGCCGGAGCCACCCCGCTCCTGCCGCCGCCAGTCGTCGATGGCGCTCGGGCCGGGGTCATCGGTCTGGTCGATCTGGATGTAGGTCTTGCGGCCGGGCGCGTAGAAGAAGTCGCCGCCGTTCTTGCGCTCGGGTCCCTTCCACTCCTCCGGGACCTGGACGGAGTAGCCGCTGCTGTCCTTGTGCGTCCTGAACCCGGCGGGGACGGCCGGGCTCGGGGTCTTGGACTTGACCGGGGAGGACGAGGACGCCTTTCCCGTGGCCGGCGGCGTCGACGCGCTCTTCTTCGCGCCCTTCCCGTCGTCGCCGTCGCCGCCGCTGCTGGCCAGCGCGATCCCCGCGACGACCAGGATGACCAGCAGCACCACCCCCGCGATGATCAGCACGTTGCGGTTGGAGGCGAGCGCGGGACGCCCGGCGGACGGGTGGTGGGTGGTCGGCGGGAAATGGGTGTCGGGCCCGGGCTCGGGCCCCCCGCTCGGAACCGTGACCCGCCCGGCGGGCTGGGTGCCGGGGCCGGGCCGCCACGAGCGGACCCGGTCGGGGTCGGGCGCGGTCTCGGCGGGGTTCGCGGACTCGCGCGCGCTCGGCTTCCCCATCGGGAGGTCGAAGCTGGTCAGCTGGTCGGGGCGAGCGCCCGCGTCCGCCGGGCGCGGCGCCTCCTCGGGGGCCTCCGGCATGGTCGTCTGCGTGCCCGGAGACTCCTCGACCGGGTACTCGACGGCCATCGTCCGCTGGGTGTCGACGGTCTCCTGCCGGACGATCTCGTCCAGCATCCGGCCGGCCTCGATCGCGTCCATCCGCTGGTCGGGGTTCTTGCGCAGCAGGCCCTCGATGACCGGGACGAGCCGGCCGCCCTTCTCCGGCGGGTCGGGCTCGTCGGAGATCACCGCGACCAGCGCGGCCATCGGCTCGGGACGCTCGAAAGGCGACTTGCCGTGCAGCATCGCGTACAGGGTGACGCCCAGCGACCACAGGTCGGAGGCCGGCCCGGCGACGCGGCCGCGGGCCCGCTCCGGCGCGATATAGGCGGGCGAGCCCATGACGAGCCCGGTCTGGGTGAGGGTGGCGTCGCCCGAGGCGGTCGCGATGCCGAAGTCGGTGAGCACGGCGCGCTCGCCCATCCGCCCCGTGCCGGTGATCAGCACGTTGCTCGGCTTGACGTCGCGGTGCAGCACCCCGGCCTCGTGGGCGGCGTGCAGCGCGGCGAGCATCTGCCGGGCGATCTCCGCGGCGCGGCGGGCCTCCATCGGCCCCTCCGCCTTGATCACCTGGTCCAGGGAGCGCGCCCTGATGAGCTCCATGATGATCCAGGGGCGGTCGTCCTCCTCGACGACGTCGTAGACGGCGACGACGCCGGGGTGGCTGAGCCGGGCCGCGGTGCGGGCCTCACGGAACGTGCGCTTGTGGTGCACGGCGCGTTCCTCATCGGTGAGACCATGCGGGAGGATGACCTCCTTCACCGCAACGTCACGACCGAGGACCTCATCGTGCGCCTGCCAGACCGTCCCCATGCCGCCTCGGCCGACCTGGGTCACCAGGCGGTAGCGGCGGGCGAGCAACCGCTCACCGGTGGGTTCATTTGGCATATCCGCGACCATATCGACTTTTGCTGACAACCTTGGACTGAGAGTGCAAGCCACATCCCCCTACCCGTACGACGCCCGAGATCACCACGCGGTTCGCCGCCGTACGGGAACACGGGGGCAAGGGCGTGATCGACGTGCGACCCGGTAGAAAGGGGACCATGACCGAGCAGGGCCAGCAGCGCGGCCTGCGGGGCGAGTGGGGGCGGCTGATCCAGGCCGCGCCGACGATCTTCTTCTGGTACACCCGACTCTCCGGGATCCTGTCGCTGCTCGCATGGGTCTCCTATGGTCTCATCCTTGAGATAGCCGATATCTGGGCGTTGCGATGGATCGGTTATCTCGGCTGGTTCCCGAGCGTCCCGATCGGCCTGCTGTGGATCCTGTTGTCGATGGGCGTCCGGCGGCGCAAGAAGGCCGCGTGGCGGATCCTCGTCCTGATCTTCTGCCTCCCCACCGCGCTCGGCGTCACCGCCGTCCTGACGACCCTGTTCAACCCGGACAGGCCCACCCCCGTCGGCCTGATCGTCACCGCCGCCGTGTACCTGGCGGTGCTCGGCCTGCTGATCTCCGCGCGCGGCCAGTTCACCACCCTGCCCGACCGGGGCAACCGCCGCCTGGCCACCGTCGTGTTCACCAGCCTCCTGGTCGTGACCTGCGGGATCGGGACGTTCCTGGTCACCGTGACCGACCGCAACTCCCGCGGCGACTTCTGGACGCACCCGCTCTACGCGATCTCCCAGACCGTCCTCGGGCCGCGCGTCACCGGCAAGCCGATCGACGTGTCGGTGCCGTTCTGGGTGGACGTGATCCTGTGGGTGCTCGGCACCGGACTGCTGATCGCCACGTTCTGGGCGCTGTTCCGGCCGGGGCGGCGCGACCCCGTCCTCAGCCCCCCGGAGGAGCTCGCAGCGCGCGCGCTGCTCGCCGAGTACGGCGACCAGGACTCCCTCGGCTACTTCGCGCTGCGCCGCGACAAGGACGTCATCGTCGCGCCGAACGGTAAGGCGGCCATCGCCTACCGGGTGGAGGGTTCGGTCTCGCTGGCCAGCGGCGACCCGCTCGGCGACCCCGAGTCGTGGGACCAGGCGATCGAGGCGTGGCTCGGCGAGTGCCGCGCGCACGCCTGGATCCCCGGCGCCGTCAGCGTCGGGGAGCGCGCCGCCCGCATCTACAAGCGGCACGGCTTCGACGCGCTGGAACTCGGCGACGAGGCCGTCGTCGACCTCACCGACTTCAACCTGGACGGACGGGAGATGCGGCAGGTCCGCCAGGCCGTCCGGCGCGTCGAACGGGCCGGGTACACCGTGCGGATCCGCCGCCACTCGCAGATCCCCGGCTGGGAGATGGCCAAGCTCATCCGCAGCGCCGACGCCTGGCGCGGCGAGGAGACCGAGCGCGGCTTCTCCATGGCGCTCGGCCGGCTCGGCGACCCCACCGACGGGCGCTGCGTCATGGTCGAGGCGTTCGACGCGCACGGCGAGCTGCGCGGCCTGCTCAGCTTCGTCCCGTGGGGGCGGGCCGGGCTGTCGCTGGACCTGATGCGCCGCGACCGCCTCGCCGAGAACGGCCTCAACGAGTACATGGTCGCCAAGCTCGCCGAGAAGGCCGCCGCCGTCGGCGCCCAGCAGCTGTCGCTGAACTTCGCGATGCTGCGCTCGGCGTTCGAGCGCGGCTCCCAGATCGGCGCGGGCCCCGTCGCCCGGCTCTACTACCGGTTCCTGTCGTTCGCGTCGAAGTTCTGGCAGCTGGAGTCGCTGTACCTGTCGAACGCCAAGTACATGCCCGAGTGGCGTCCCCGCTTCATCTGCTACGAGCACGGGCGGCACCTCGTCCGGCTGGGCCTCGCCTACGCCCGCGCCGAGGGGTTCCTGCCGAGCCTGAACCGCCCCAAGCTGGACCGGGCCGCCGCGATGGTCCCCTCCGACGACCTCGTCGACAGGATCAGGGAGATCGAGGAGGCCGCGGAGGCGGCCCGTGCCCCGCAGCGCCGGCTGTCGGAGCAGGAGCGGGTCCGGCACGCCAAGCTCGACCAGATCCGCGCCGCCGGGATGGAGCCGTACGCGCTCGGCTGCGAGCGCACCGACGTCGCCTCCGGCATCCGGGAGCGGCACGCCGGCCTCGCCCCCGACACCCGCACCGGCGACACCGTCGCGATCGCGGGGCGCGTCGTCCTCGCCCGCGAGCACGGCCGGCTGATCTTCGTCACGCTGCGGGACGAGACCGGCGACCTCCAGATCATGCTGACCGCCGACGCCCTCGGCGAGGACTCGCTGCGCCGCTGGAAGTCGCTCCTCGACCTCGGCGACCAGGTCGGTGTCCGGGGCGAGGTCGTGACGTCCCGGCGCGGGGAGCTGTCGGTCCTCGCGTCCTCGTGGACGCTCGCCTCCAAGTGCCTGCGCCCGCTGCCGAACAAGAGCTCCGGGCTGGCGGACCCGGAGGCCCGCGTCCGGCAGCGGTACGTGGACTTCATCGTCAACGACGACTCCCGCCGGATGCTGCGGATGCGCGGCGACGCCGTCGCCGCCGTCCGGGACGGCCTGCGCGCCCGCGGCTACCTGGAGGTCGAGACGCCGATGCTCCAGCCGGTGCACGGCGGCGCCACCGCCCGCCCGTTCACCACCCGCATCAACGCCTACAACATGCAGCTCTACCTGCGGATCGCGCCCGAGCTGTACCTCAAGCGCCTCCTCGTCGGCGGCGCCGGCCGCGTCTTCGAGCTGAACCGCAGCTTCCGCAACGAGGGCGTCTCACCGCGGCACAACCCCGAGTTCACGATGCTGGAGGCCTACGAGCCCTACGGCGACTACGACACGATGGCCGAGCTGACCCGCTCCCTCGTCGTGGACGCCGCCCGCGCCGCCCTCGGCACCACGGTCGTCGTCCGGGGCGGCGTCGAGTACGACCTCGCCGAGCCGTGGCAGGAGATCACCGTCTACGAGTCGGTGTCCAAGGCGCTCGGCGAGGAGATCACCCCCGGCACCTCACCCGAACGGGTCCACGCGTTCGCCGAGCGGGCGGGTCTGAACGCCGACCCGCAGTGGGGGCAGGGCAAGGTCGTCCAGGAGCTGTTCGAGGCGCTCGTCGAGGAGAAGCTGGCGGCGCCGACATTCGTCCGGGACTACCCGGCCGAGACGTCCCCGCTGACCCGCCCCCACCGCGACGACCCGCGGCTGGCCGAGAAGTGGGACCTCATCATCTTCGGCCTCGAACTCGGCACCGCCTACTCCGAGCTGATCGACCCGATCCTCCAGCGGCAGCGGCTGACCGAGCAGTCGCTGCAGGCCGCGGGCGGCGACCCGGAGGCCATGGAGCTCGACGAGGACTTCCTGCGCGCCCTGGAGTACGCGATGCCGCCCGCCGGGGGCA
>NZ_JBEZJI010000013.1:0-176405 GCF_040649435.1 Actinomadura sp. NPDC048955 | reverse complement strand
GCCGGTCCCTTCGATGATCGAAGGGACCGGCCACGACGCGTTCTCGTAGGGGCAGGGGGAGACGGTCCGCACGCCCGCGTGTGCCGCCAGGGGGTGGACGGCCGCTACGGGTCCAGGCGAGGGGGCTCGTCGCCGGGGAGCGGAGGCAGGGAACCGGCGATCTCCCGCAGGTCGTTGCGGACCTTGAGCGCCAGCCCCTTGGTCGCGGAGCGGTTGAGGGCCGCACCGGCCGCGGCGCCGGTGAGCAGGGGGCCCATGGTGGACATGCTCCGGCCGAAGACGCGGAGCATGCGCCTGCGCAGCGCGCTCTTGGCCGCGGTGCCGAGTGCGCTGGTGAGGGTGCCGCCCTCCAGGGGGTTGATGCCGCGCTGCCGCGCCCAGGACGTCACGAACGCGGCACCGCGCGCGGTGCCGCTGCCCTGGACGCTGACGCCGTACACCTCGTGCAGCTCGGCGATCATCTTCACCTCGATGGCCGCGACGACGAGCGTCTCGGCGGCGAGCTGGGCGGGCGCCGTCAGCAGCAGCGGCGGGGCGGCGAACTCCACCGCGGCCAGCGCGCCCCCCGCGGCGCCGACGGCGGTCGTGGCGTTGCCCGCCGCCTTGACGATCCGGTCGGCGAGCTCCTCGCCCATCAGCCCGTGGTGGTGGGCCTGGAGGGTCTCCAGATCGCGGATCGGGATGTGCGGCGCGGCCGCGATCAGCAGGTCGGCGAGCCACCTGCCGCGCGCGACGCCCGCGGCCCCCACCCTGCGGGCGCTCTGGCCGAGCAGCCTGGCCAGTCGCCCGAGCAGGCGACCGCGGGTCTCGCGGTCCATGTCCTCGTCGGAGGCGAGCCGGCCGATCAGCTCGCCCAGCTCCGTGGAGCCGTCGCCGCGCGCCGGCTCCACCTCGCCATGACGCGGTTCGATCTCTCCCGTCACCCGGCCTCTCCCGTCACGCGCCCTCTTCCCGTCACCGGTGGCCGCCGGTCAGGCGGCGCACTCGCGGCAGACCGGCTGGCCGTTCTTCTCGGTGGCCAGCTGGCTGCGGTGGTGCACCAGGAAGCAGCGCGTGCAGGTGAACTCGTCGGCCTGACGAGGCACCACCCGGAAGGTGAGCTCCTCGTTCGACAGGTCGGCGCCCGGCAGCTCGGCGACCTCGCCGGCGTCCAGGTCCTCGTCGATGATGCTGGCCGCCTTGTCGGCGCGCCGTGCCTGGAGCTCCTGGAGGCTGTCCTCACTCAGGTCGTCGTCTGTCTTGCGTGGGCTGTCGTAGTCGGTCGCCATCTTCTATCTCCATCCCCCTCAGTGCTTTATGCGCCCCGTCGCGCGGATCTAACGCTCGGGGGACCGTTCTTGTGCCCGATCCGGGCGGGAAATTCTGTCACGGTTGGTGACCTGCGACACACGAGGCGCGACCGTTCCCACGAGTGACACCCGTCACCCGACCCTTCCCTCGCACTGTGTCATCCGTCACATGCCCGCCGGGCGACACCGCCCCGTTGCGGGGGCCGTGGCGCCTGCCGGGGTTCCCGCGGCGGCGGGGATCATATCGGTCCCGGAGGCGTTGTGCGCACCGACCGCCCCACAGACGGCGCGGCGCGGCGGGACGGCCCGATCCGGCAGGGCGAACACCGAACCGGATACATCGGTGAAACGTCAGAACTAACGCGATATCGTGCCCGCCTGAGGTTGGGGGCGGACCCCCTGCGGGGTCAGCCCGGCGATCGCCGGCAACGGGGCCCCGCGAGCGGGTCCGGCGCACAATGTCGCGGACATCACTGCGGGTCACTGGAGGGTCAGATGCCGGATGCCGCTCCGCTGGAGCCGGGCGATCCTAGGGCACTCGGACGGTACGAGGTCATCGGACGGTTGGGCGCCGGGGGCCAGGGCGCCGTCTACTTGGGCAAGGCGCCGAACGGCGAGTACGTCGCCGTCAAACTGCTGCACGCACAGATGGCCAACGATCCGGCCGCGCGTGCCCGGTTCACCCGCGAGGTCGCGGCCGCGCAGAAGGTCGAGCCCTTCTGCACGGCCCGGGTACTGGAGGCCGACGTTCAGGGCGACCAGCCCTACGTCGTCAGCGAGTTCATCGACGGGCCGTCCCTGCACGACGTCGTCGCGCACGACGGGCCGCGGAGCGCGGCGGAGCTGGAGCGGCTCGCGATCGGCACGGTGACCGCGCTCGCGGCCATCCACGAGGCCGGCATCGTGCACCGCGACTTCAAGCCGAACAACGTCATGCTGGCCTCCGACGGCCCGCGCGTCGTCGACTTCGGCATCGCGCGGACGGTCAACTCGCAGGAGAGCGCCGTCACCGCGACGGGCATGGTGGTCGGCACGCCCGGCTACCTGGCGCCCGAGCAGCTCACCGGCGCGCCGCTCACCCCGGCCGTGGACATCTTCGCCTGGGCGGCGACCATGGTGTTCGCCGCCACCGGGCAGTCCCCGTTCGAGGCCGACACGCTGCCGGTCATCATCAACCGGATCCTCAACGAGGAGCCCGACCTGTCGGCGCTGCCCCCGGGCCCGCTGCGCGACCTGATCGGGCGCTGCCTGTCCAAGGACGCGGGTCTGCGCCCGCCCGCGGCGCAGCTGCTGCTGAACCTGCTCGGCCACGTCGGCGCCGCGCCCGCCAACCAGGGCGCCGGGCAGGAGGACCTGCTCAACCAGGGCACCCGGATCGCCTCGCAGCTTCCGCCGCCGCCCCCGGTGCCGCCGGCGCCGCGGCCCCGGCCGCAGCAGCAGCCGATCACCCCGCCGCCCATGCCGCTGCACCAGGGCGGGATGCCCGGCCCGGGCGCGCCGCAGCAGCCGATCACGCCGCCGCCCATGCCGATGTACCAGGGCGGGGCGATGCCGCCCCCGCCGCAGGGCCAGCCGCGGATGCCGATGCCGCCCGGCCCGCAGTACGGCCCGCCGCCGAAGCAGTCCAGCTCCGCCGGACCGATCATCGCGATCGGCTGCGGCGCGCTCGCGCTGATCGTGGTCCTGGTGGTCGTGGTCCTCGCCATCATCGGCGCCAACAGCGACGACGACCCGCCGACGCCGACCTACTCGCCGCCGAACACCTACACGCCGAGCGAGACGCCGACCTCGAGCACCACCGGCGGGCTGCTCGGCAACTGGACCGGCAACGGGTACCAGCCGGGTGCCGGATCCGGCCACACGTCCTTCAACGTGAAGTTCTCCCTGCTGTACTCCAGCGGCGTCGCGACGTACACCTACCCGTCCGGCGCCCAGGACACCTGCTACACCCGGCTGTCGCTGCTGTCCGGCGACGAGGACAGCGCGAAGGTCCAGTACCGGGAGACGCCGATGGCGGGGATGGACCCGAAGGAGTGCGCCTCCGGGTACGTCACGTTCGTCCCGTCCTCCGGCGGCACCTCGATGCGGTGGGAGTGGCGCCAGCTCCAGTCCGAGACGAGCGCGACCGCCTACGGGACCGTGTCCAAGTCATGACCGAGACGTCCAACGCATGACCGAGGTCGCCCCCCTCCGCAAGGGCGACCCCTCCCGGCTCGGCGCGTACCGGCTGACCGGCCTCCTCGGCGAGGGCGGGCAGGGCGCCGTCTACCTCGGGGAGGACGAACCGGGCCATCGGGTCGCCGTGAAGCTGCTGCACGCGCGCTTCAGCGGCGACCCGAAGGCCCGCTCGCGGTTCGCGGCCGAGGTCGCGGTCGCCAAGCGGGTGTCGGCGTTCTGCACGGCCCGCGTCCTGGACTCCGACGTCGAGGGCGACCGCCCCTACATCGTCAGCGAGTACATCGACGGGCCGGCGCTGTCGCGGGTGCTGGCGAAGGACGGCCCGCGGCGCGGCGCCGACCTGGACCGGCTGGCGATCGGCACGATGACGGCGCTCGCCGCGATCCACCAGGCGGGGGTCGTGCACCGCGACTTCAAGCCCGCCAACGTGCTGCTCGCGCCGGACGGCCCGCGGGTGATCGACTTCGGCATCGCGCGGGCGCTGGACGCCACCGGGACCATGTCCAGCACGGCGATCGGCACCCCCGCCTACATGGCGCCCGAGCAGATCTCCGGGGCGCCGGTGGGGCCGGCCGCCGACGTGTTCGCGTGGGCCGCGACGATGGTGTACGCGGCGAACGGCCGGCCCGCGTTCGGGCAGGACTCGATCCCGGCGGTGATGCACCGCATCCTGAACCTGCCGCCCGACCTCGGCGACCTTCCCGAGCCGCTGCGCGGCATCGTGGCGAACTGCCTCAGCAAGGACCCGGCACTGCGTCCCGCCTCCCAGCAGGTCCTGGCGCACCTGCTGGCGCTGGCGGGCAGCCTTCCGCAGCCGGGCGCCCGGCAGACCGACGCGCCGGCGCTCACCCAGGACGCGCTGATGCTCACCCAGGGCGCCCAGACGGCGGCCACCGAGTCCGCGCGGCTGCGCTCGCAGGCGCCGCCGCCCTTCCAGGCCGGCCCTCCGGTGCCGCACGCGCCGCCGCCCATGCCGCCGCCCATGCCGGGCGCGGGGTGGCCCTCGCCGACCCAGCCGGTCAACGGGAGCACCCCCGCCGCGTGGCCGTCCGTCTCCTCTCCCGGAGTCGACTTCACCAAGCCGTCCGGCAGCGGAAAGGGGCCCCGCATCGGCGTGCTCGCCAGCGTGGGGGGCGCCGCGCTGGCCGTGCTGGTCCTCGCCGCCGGCGTCGCCTGGGTCCAGTTCCGCGGGGACGGCGCCCAGGGCACGACGGCCACGGGCGGGCGGATCGGCGGGACGCTGCCCGTCGCGATGTCGACGCCCACGGCCACCGACGGCGGGTTCGACCCCTCGCGCGCCCTCAGCGGCACCGAGCGGTTCCTCAGCAAGCAGCTGTTCACCGGCCTCACCGAGGTCGGCGCCGACGGCACCGCCCGCAACCGGCTCGCGACGGCGATCAGGCCGGACGCCGAATGCCGCAAGTGGACCATCACGCTCAGGAGCGGGACGAGCTTCAGCAACGGCGAGGCCGTCGACGCGCACGCGTTCGCCCGCGGCTGGGCGCGCAGCGCGGCGGACAAGACCGGCCCCGCGTCCTACCTGATGACCGACATCGAGGGGTACTCCTCGGTGTCGGACGCCGGGACCGGGCTGCTGTCCGGGGTCACGGTGGTGTCGGGCACCTCGTTCCAGGTCGCGCTCACCTCCCCCAACTGCGATTTCGCGGACCGGCTGTCCGAACCGGCGTTCATGCCCGTCCCCGAGGAGGCGGGCAAGGTCGACAACGCGGCGTTCAACACCCGTCCCATCGGCAACGGCCCGTTCACGCTGCAGGAGTACAGCAAGGGCGCGTCGGTCTCGCTCGTCCGCAACGACGGCTGGGCGTTCGGCAAGACCAAGCTGGACGGCGTCACGGTGATGCTGACCGACGACTCCGCCAAGGGGCGCACCGCCTACACGGCGGGGCAGACCGACTGGTACGCGGTGGGCACCGAGGACCTGGCCTCGACCCCGAGGACGGGCCTGGTCTCCCATCCCGCGCCGTTCACCCGGATGCTCGTCCCGATCACCGCCCGGGGCCCGATGGAGTCGAAGGAGGCCCGGCAGGCCGTCTCCTACGCCCTCGACCGGAGCAAGCTCAGCCTGGCGCTCGGCGGTTTCCCCAAGCCCGCGTACGGCATCGTCCCCGCGCCGGTTCCCGGGTTCGGCCGGCGGGGCGCCTGCCCGTCCTGCGACGGGACGGACGCCGAGAAGGCGAAGATGCTGGCCGCGCAGGCCGGGCTGAGGTCGGGAAGCGCCGTCCGGCTGTACTACCGCCAGTCGCCCGTCGACCAGCGCCTCGCCGCGGTCGTCAGCTCGCAGCTGAAGTCGGTGCTCGGTCTGGAGGTCGAGATGAAGTCCTACCCCATCTCCGAGTTCACGAAGTACCGCGACGACGTCATGTCCAAGGACGCGTCCGGGCTGGCGTTCCTGCCCTACGGTCCCGACTACCCGGGCGCCTACACGATGCTGTGGCCGCTGCTGGGCGGCGGCGAGGCGAACGCGACGGGCTTCTACAACCTGGGCAAGTGGAGGAACGACACCTTCGACGGGACGATCTCCAGGGCGCTCAGGACGGCGACGCCGGCCGACCGGACCGCCCTGTTCAGGCAGGCCGAGAAGGTGGCGCTGGACGACATGGCCCTCATCCCGCTCCTGAACGACACCCGGGTCGCCATGGTCAGGCCCGGCAAGTACGTCAGGCTGGAGCCGGACTACGACGGCGACCCGACCGCGGCGACCGCCGCGCTGAAGTAGCCGCGGCGGCCGCCGCGCTCAGGCGGGCGGCTGGCCCGGTGGGAGGCGGACGGTGACGATCAGTCCGCCGCCCGGACGCGGCGCCGCGTAGACGGCGCCGCGGTGGGCCAGCACCACCGAGCGGACGATCGACAGGCCGAGACCCGCGCCCTTGGCCGACTCGACGCGGTCGGCGTTCAGCCGCCGGAACGGCTCGAACAGCCGCTCCACCTCGTAGGCGGGCACGACGGGCCCGGTGTTCTCGACCTGGACGGTGGCGTAGCCCTCCAGCATGCCGGTGCGGATCCACAGCTCGCCGCCGTCCTCGACGTTGTGCTTGATCGCGTTCTCGACGAGGTTGGACACCAGGTGCTCCAGCAGCACCGGGTCGCCGAGCGCCGTCCCGGACGTCAGCTCGGGGTGGACGGCCACGACGTTGTCGTGCCGGCGGCGGGCCGAATGCTCCAGCACCGTCGCCGCCACCTCCGCCAGGTCGACCGGCGTGCGGGAGGTCAGCTCCCGCTCGCTGCGGGCCAGCAGCAGCAGCCCCTCGATGAGCCGCTCGTGCCGGGCGTTGGTCGCCAGCAGCGTCCGGCCGACGGCGCGCAGGTCGTCGGACACCTCGGGGTCGCCGAGCGCCACCTCCAGCAGCGTCCGGTTGATCGCGAGCGGGGTGCGCAGCTCGTGCGAGGCGTTCGCGACGAACCGGCGCTGGGTGTCGAACGCCTGCCCGAGCCGCTCCAGCATCGCGTCGAACGTGTCGGCCAGCTCCTTGATCTCGTCGTCCGGGCCCTCCAGCGCGATCCGCTCGTGCAGCGTGCTCTCCGACAGCCGGCGCGCGGTCGTCGTGACCCGCTGGAGGGGGCTGAGCGCCCGGTCGGCGACGAACCAGCCGAGCACCAGCGTGATGACGCCCACCCCGCCGAGCGCGAGCAGCGACCGCCCGACGAGCTGGCGCATCGTCTGCTCGACGAACTGGCGCTGCAGCTCGGCCGCCTCCGCGTCGGTGATCCCGAAGCCGATCACCTTGACGTTGCCGAGGATGTTGGCCATCAGGACCGACATCACGAACAGCAGCAGCGCGCCCGCCATGAAGAACAGCAGCCCGTACAGCAGGGTGAGGCGCAGCCGCACGCTCATCCGGCCCGGCATCACCGTCATCTGGCCGAACGGCCCGCCCGGCTCGCCGCGCCACACGCCCTTCGCCGCGGGGTGCGGCTGGGGGACCTGCTGCGGGCCGGGGCGGCGCCACCGCCCGCCGCGCCGGGCCCCGGCGTCGCCGGCGTCGCCGGGGAGCGCGGTCGGCTGGGTGGCCTGCGCGCCGCCCTCCTGGGGCGGGGTCGGGCGGGCGGCCTCGCCGTCCGTTCCGTCCGGACGGTCCTGGGGTGCGGTCTCCTCGGTCACAGGCGGTATCCCACTCCGGGCACGGTCTCGATCACCGGGGGCTCGCCGAGCTTCTTGCGCAGCGTCATCATCGTGACCCGGACCACGTTGGTGAACGGGTCGATGTGCTCGTCCCACGCCTTCTCCAGCAGGTGCTCGGAGCTGACGACGGCGCCGTCTGCGCTGAGCAGCACCTCCAGCACCGCGAACTCCTTGCGGGTCAGCTCCACCGGGCGGCCGTCGCGCGCGACCTCGCGGCGGGCCGGGTCGAGGGTGATCCCGGCGCGCTCCAGGACGGGCGGCAGCGGCGCGGCGGCGCGCCGGCCGAGGGCCCGGACCCGGGCGATCAGCTCGGCGAACGCGAACGGCTTGGCCAGGTAGTCGTCGGCGCCGATGGACAGGCCCTCGACCTTGTCGTCCAGCTCCCCCGCCGCCGTCAGCATGATGATCCGCGCCGGGTAGCGCTGCGCCACGAGCTGCTTGCAGACGTCGTCGCCGTGCACCTTGGGCAGGTCCCGGTCCAGCACGATCACGTCGTACTCGTTGACGCTCGCCCGGTCCAGCGCGCCGGCGCCGTCGTAGGCCACGTCCACGGCCAGCGTCTCCCGGCGCAGTCCGGTGGCGATCGCGTCGGCGAGCACGCGCTCGTCCTCGACGACTAGAACACGCAAAGGGTCCCCCTCCTCATCGGGGCACGGCCGGCCCCGCGCCCGGAACATGACGCTTCACACATGCCCGCTTCAGATATGCCATGGAGGCCGTAAGACGCCCGTAAGCAGCTGTTCCTCTCCCGGTACGGCAGATCGTGATCTCGTGGACGCAAGGATCCGCGAAAATTGCATCGCAAGTCAGGTTTACCTTCAGCCTAGGCCTGGGTAGGCATGGGCACGATCCGGGAGGAGGCCCATGGGCGAGTTGACACGCATGATCCAGCAGCGGCTCGACGACGCGTACGCGTCGCTGCGGAGCGCCCACCAGGATGGGGACACCTACCTGGCGGACATCCGCCAGGAGGAGATCGACGACCTGCGCCGGATCGCAGCGAACAATGACATCGGCGTCGAACCGCCCCGCTGCGACTGACCCCGCCGTCGCAAGGCGCTGTCCGTGACGGGGAGCCCGGGACCCGGTCCCGCGCTCCCCGTCGCGGTCTCCGCCCTCCCGCGTCAGTCCCTGGCCGGGTCCAGCGGGGCCAGCAGGTCGTGCAGGGCCTCGAAGGTGCCGGGGCCGGCGGCGATCGTCAGCTCCGGGCCGGGGGCCGCGCCGTGCAGCCCCTCGACGCGCCCGCCCGCCTCCCGGACGATCAGCCCGCCGGCGGCGATGTCCCACGCCTGCACGCCGCGCTCGTAGTAGGCGTCCGCCCGCCCGGCCGCGAGGGAGCACAGGTCCACGCAGCACGACCCGCCCCGGCGGATGTCGCGGATGTTCGGCAGCACCCCGGTGAGCACCTCCGCCTGCCGCGCCCGCCGTCCCGCCTCGTAGCCGAACCCGGTGGACACCAGCGCCCGGCCGAGCGGGACGTGCGCGTTCACGCGGAGCTCGCGCGTGCCGGACGCCGTGTGCTGGAGGGCGCCGCCGCCGAGCACCGCCGTGTAGGTCTCCTCCCGGCGCGGGATCTCCACCACGCCGGCGACGGCCTCGCCGTCGACCTCGGCGGCGATGCTGACCGCCCAGTCGGGCAGGTCGTAGAGGTAGTTGACGGTGCCGTCGATCGGGTCGACCACCCACCGCACGCCGCTCCCGCCGGCCTGGGTGCCGCCCTCCTCGCCGAGGAAGCCGTCGCCGGGGCGCACCGCCCTGATCCGCTCGATGATCAGGCGTTCGGCGGCGCGGTCCATCTGGGTGACGACGTCGGTCGGCGACGACTTGGTCTGGACGACGTCCGGGCCGTCCGCGGGCCGCTTGTCGACCAGCATCCGGCCCGCCTCGCGGGCGGTCGCCACGGCCAGCTCCAGCAGCTCCTCGGCCAGGCTCATGAGACCCCTTCCAGGAGGTGGCGGGGCAGGGCGGCGAAGCGCGGGTCGCTTCCGGGCGTGCCGGCGCGCTCGTAGGCGAGCCCGAGCTCGGCGGCCAGGTCCGCGGCCTCGACGTCGAGGTCGTACTTGACCTCCATGTGGTCGGAGACGAACCCGATCGGCACGACCGCCACGGCGCGCACGCCCCGGCCGTGCAGCTCCTCCAGGTGGTCGGTGATCTGCGGCTCCAGCCACGGCTGGCTCGGCGGCCCGCTCCGGCTCTGGTACACCAGGTCCCACGGCGCCCCGGGCGCCGCCCGCTGCGCGACCGCCTGCGCGGCGGCGTGCAGCTCCGCGGTGTACAGCTCCCGGCCGGGCTGGGACAGCGGCACGCTGTGGGCCGTGAAGACCAGCCGCGCCCCCTCGGGCAGGCGGCTCAGCGCGTCCTTCGCCGCGTCCGCGAACGGCTCGATGAAGCCGGGCCGGTCCGCGTAGACGGGAAGCTTGTCGATCTCAGGGGCGCCGGGCACCTCGTCGCGGGCGCGGGCGATGTCCTCGAGGTACTGGTCGTTCGTCGAGTAGCCGCTGTAGGCGGACGTGGCGAACGCGGCGGCGCGCCGGATCCCGTCCTCCTTCATCTGCCGGACGGTGTCGGCGAGATAGGGGGTCCAGTTCCGGTTGCCCCAGTACACGGGCAGGTCCACGCCGTTGGCGGCGAAGTCGGCCTCGATCGCGGCCTTGAGGTCCCGGCACTGCTGGTTGATCGGACTGACCCCTCCGAACAGGAAGTAGTGCTCTCCCACCTCCTCCAGGCGCTCCTTGGGGATGTTGCGTCCCCTGGTGACGTTCTCCAGGAACGGGATCACCTCTTCGGGCCCTTCAGGCCCTCCGAAGGACAGCAGAAGCAACGCGTCATACGACGTCATGCGTCCATCCAATCAGCCCCGGACCCGATCCCCCGCCAGGGGTGCTCACTCGTAGCGCGCCGAGTAGGCCCTCGCCAGGTTGAGCACCTTCTGGACGTACCAGTCCGCGTGGTTGTACTGCCAGACGGCCCGGTAGAGCTGTTGCCCGCCCCTGCCGGCGCCGTTCGCGCACAGGTACTTGGCGGCCCCCGGGATGGCGTCGTAGGGGTTCATGATGTCGGCCTTGCCGTCGCGGTCGCCGTCCACCCCGTACGCCTTCCACGTCGAGGGCAGGAACTGCATCGGGCCGAGCGCGCCCGCGCTGGAGCGGCCGGCGTTGCGCCCGTGGTCGCTCTCGACCTGGCCGATCGCGGCGAGGACCGTCCAGGACAGGCCGCGGCAGCTCCCGGCCGCCTGCTTGTAGAGGTCCAGGTACCTGCCCGGGCGGCCGCCGTCCGCGGGCGTCTGGTACTTGCGCTCGTGCAGGTTCAGCACGCTCGTGCCGGGGCCGAGGACCCTGCCGACGGCCTTGACGACCTTGGCGGGGTCCACCCCGGGCGCGTTGACGAGGACGGCCACGTTGGGGACGAGCCCCATGTCCTCCCCGGACTTCCTGCTGACGAGCATGTCGATGCCGGGCAGGCCGAGCGGACCGGAACCGCCCATGGTCAGCTTCGGCATCGTCCGCGCCACCACGGGGTACTGGTAGCCGCGGTTGAGCTGGAGCTGCTGCGCGGCCGCGGGCGAGACCACGAACTGGTTCCCGGCCAGGGCGGCCCACAGGTCGGTCTTCTTCGCCGTCGCGGGCGGCGTCCAGGAGCGGAACGACGACGGGTCGACGGCGAGCGCGTTCACCTGGCGGCCCTGGAGCTGGACGGCGCCGCCCGCGACGGCCGCCACGTCCCCGACCCTGCCGAGCCTCGCGATCCGGTTGATCTTGGCGGCGGGGATCGAGCCGGTGCCGACGGCGAGCACGTCGGGCGGCACGACGCGGCGCAGCGGCGCGACCTGGCCGCCGGTGGCCACGTTGACGGGGTCGCCCGGCCGGACGTTCGGCGGCGCGGCCTCCTGCGGCGGGCCGGCCCCCGCCGGATCCGCCTTCTCCGTGGTCAGCGCCGCGTAGACGCCGCCGGAGGTGCTGGCGACGGCCAGCACGGCGATACCGCCGATGAGGAACGGCAGGGCCCGGCCGCCCCGTGCGCCCCCTCCTCGCGGAGCCCGCTTCCTCTTCTCGGGCCGCGGCCGCTGCGGACGGGCGGCGGGCGCCTCACCGCCGGCGATCGCGCCGGTGCGCGGAGCTGAAGGAGGAGCCACAACATTTCCCCACGAGTCTCGCTACGGACGGTTAGCCTGCCGTGGTTACCGGATCGTACGGTATCGCCGACTCTGTGCCCCCGCTCGGGCCGTCCAAAAATGTGAACTTTCCTCACGATCGATTCCTGAGTAGAGTCACCGCATGTCCCCAGTGACCAACCAGACGTGGCAGAACTGGGCGGGAAACCAGCAGGCCACGCCGCATCGCGTCGCCACGCCGCGCAGCGCCGCCGAGGTGGCCGCCGAGGTCCGGTCGGCCGCCGGCGACGGCCTCACGATCCGCATGACCGGCACCGGGCACTCCTTCACCGGGGCCGCCGTCGCCGAGGGCGTCCTGCTCCGTCCCACCGCGCTCACCGCGGTCCGCTCCGTCGACACCGCCACGGGGCTCGTCACCGTCGAGGCGGGCCTGCCGCTGCACACGTTCAACCGCGTCCTGGACGAGCACGGCCTCGCACTCGCCAACATGGGCGACATCCAGGAGCAGACCGTCGCGGGCGCCTTGCAGACCGCCACGCACGGAACCGGGCGCGACGCGGCCGGGCTCGCCTCCCAGGTCGCCGCCCTGGAACTCGTCCTCGCCGACGGCACCATGACGAACTGCTCGCGCGAGGAACGTCCCGACCTGTTCGCCGCGGCCCTCGCCGGGCTCGGCGCGCTCGGCGTCGTCACCGCCATCACCTGGCGGACCGTCCCGGCGTTCCTCCTGCGCGCGCAGGAGGCCCCGATGAAATGGGACGAGGTGCTCGCGCGCGTGGACGAGTTCGACGCCGCCAACGAGCACTTCGAGTTCTACTGGTTCCCGCACACCGAGGGCTGCCTGACCAAGCGCAACAACCGCGTCGAGGGCCCCGCGGAGCCTCTGTCGAAGTTCAAGCACTGGCTGGACGACCAGTTCCTGTCCAACACCGTCTTCGGGGCGGTCAACAGGGTCACCCACAGGGCACCCGCGTCGGCGCCCTTCGTGAACGGCATCTCCGCCAAGGCACTCGGGGCCCGCACATACAGCGACACCTCGTACAAGGTCTTCACCAGCCCTCGCACGGTCCGCTTCAAGGAGCAGGAGTACGGGATCCCGCGCGAGGCGCTCGTCCCCGCCCTGCGCGAACTCCGCTCACTGTTCACCAAGCGCGACTGGCGGATCAGCTTCCCCATCGAGGTCCGGCTGCTTCCGTCCGAGGACGCCTGGCTGTCCATGGCGCACGGACGGCCGAGCGCGTTCATCGCCGTGCACGTCTACCACCGCGACCCGCACGAGGACTACTTCCGCGGCGTCGAAGACCTCCTGACCGGGCTCGACGGCCGCCCGCACTGGGGCAAGCTCCACACCCGCGACGCCGCCTACCTGCAGAAGGTGTACCCCCGGTTCGACGACTTCCGCGCCCTGCGCGACGAACTGGACCCGGACCGCCGCTTCGCCAACCCCTACACCAGGCAGATCTTCGGCGAGTAGCCGTGCTGGGCTGGCCGGGGGGTGGTCAGTCGCCGGGGGTGGTGCCGCTCTGCGGGGTGGGGACGCCCTGGCCGCCGTCCTGCGGGCCTCCGGTGGTCGCCGGGGCCTCCGGGGTCGTCGGGGCCGTCGTCGGCGGCGCGGTCGTGGGGTCCTGCGTCGGGCGCTCGGTCGGCTCCGACGACGGCTGCGGCGCCGTCGAGCCCGGCCCTCCGGTGGGCGACCCGCCCGTCGGCGTGCCGCTCGGCGAGGAGCCGGGCTGCTCGGTGGTGCCTTCGGAGGGGCTCTGCGAAGGCGTGTCGGCCGGCCGCCCGCCGCCCCCGCCGTCGAGGACCTTGGTGACGGTCAGGCCCTTGCCGCCCCCGCCGCCGACCGGCTGGCCGGTGCTCGCCTCGTAGAGCGTGATCCCGCCGATGACGACCGCGAACACCGCCGCCGAGGAGACCACCAGCTTCACCCAGTGCGCCCTGGCCCACTCCACCGTGCTCTGCCACGCCGAGCGCCGGACGACCTGGCGCACCGCGTCCTCGCCCGCCTCCTCGGCGAACGCGGCGGCCACCGTCTGCGCCGGGTCCAGGCGCGTGGCGTTGGGGTCGCCGC
Source organism: Actinomadura sp. NPDC048955 (assembly GCF_040649435.1). Classification (NCBI taxonomy): domain Bacteria; kingdom Bacillati; phylum Actinomycetota; class Actinomycetes; order Streptosporangiales; family Thermomonosporaceae; genus Actinomadura; species Actinomadura sp. NPDC048955. Next base: position 162,615 of record NZ_JBEZJI010000013.1, on the reverse strand, counting down.
CGGGATCGAGCCGCGTGGCGTTCGGGTCGCCCCCGCCGAACACGGGGTCCAGCCGCGTCGCGCCGGGATCGCCGGACCACGCCACGGTCCGGGTGGGATCGGCGCTCCTCGCCTCCTCCGCCGCCCCCTCGGCCATGTCCCGCCGCCGGACCGCCGACTGCAGGTGCGTCATCTCCCTGATCTGCTCGCGGCCCTGGTCGAGGTAGTGCTTGCCGACCGCCGACCCCGCCGTCGAGATCACGCTCATCAGCGCCGCTCCGATGATCGTCCCGTACACGCCCAGGTAGGACGCGCCCAGGGCGGCGACCGCCGTCGCCACCGCACTCGCGATCAGCTGCGTCGTGCTCACATCCGGCAGCTTGCGCGGCATCGCCCTGTTCACCCCTGTCTCTCGCCACGGACACCCCGAAAGTGAACTGATCGGGAGGACGCGGGTGTTCCTGCCCACGACGTGACGCTCGCAACGTCGGGGCGGCGGAAGCTTCGCGGCCCCGTCAGGAACGGTGTGGAAAAGGATGGACAAGAATCGAGCAGAGCGGCCCCCCGCCGGTCGCGGCACCGGCAAGCTTGGTCAGGTGCCCTCTTCGACCTCGTGAAGAGGGCTTCGAGAGCGGCGATGTTCGGACATGCCGGGTACGGTGCTGGCAGCAGGTGTGTCCGAAAGAGAGACTCGGGAACCCGGGGGAAGGGCACGCATGCGCCCTCGGTGGGCATCGGACGGCCGACCGGTCAGAGCACGGTCGCGCGGTCCGGCGTCCTCCGTGCCATCTGGACAGGGCAGGAAGGACACGCATGCAGGAGCTGCGCCTCGTCGCGGTCAGCGAGGACGGTACGTACCTCGTCCTGGCCACCGCGGGCCGAGGCACCCGGTTCACCCTGCCCGTCGACGACCGGCTCCGCGCCGCGGTCCGTGGGCACTTCTCCCGCCTCGGCCAGTTCGAGATCGAAGTGGAGAGTCCCTTGCGCCCCAAGGAGATCCAGGCCCGCATCCGGTCCGGGGAGACCGCGGAGGAGATCGCCGAGTCGGCGGGCATCCCGGTCGAACGCGTCCGCTGGTTCGAGGGTCCGGTCCTGCAGGAACGCGAATACATGGCCCAGCAGGCGCAGCGCGTCACCGTCCGCCGCCCCGGCGAGTCCACGCCGGGCCCGCCGCTCGGCGAGACCGTCGAGGAGCGCCTCGGCCGCGGCGGCGTCGACCTGGAAGAGGTCGAGTGGGACTCCTGGAAGTGCGAGGACAACACCTGGCGCGTCCGGCTGTCCTTCTTCGAGGGCGGCCGCCCGCACGCCGCCGAGTGGACGTTCGACCCGCGCCGCCGGCACGTCTCCCCGCTGGACGAGGTCGCCGCCCGGCTCACCTCCGTCGAGTGGGACGACGACGACGCGCTCTCCGACACCGTCACGCCGCTCGTCCCTCGCCGCCCCGCGATGAAGGTCGTCTCCAGCGACCGCGACGCCGCTCCCGGCGGCCGCGGGCTGCCCTCGCGCGGCCTGCCCGCCGAGCCCGAGCAGAGCGCCCCCGAGCCGCTGCGCGCCGCGGAGCCCCGCGCGTACATCGTGGAGCGCGGCCGCATGGTCGACCCGAGGCCCGCCTTTCGCGAGGCGGCCGAGCCGCCCTCCCTGCGCGAGGCGGCCACGCCGCCGCGACCGGCCGTGCGCGCCCCTGAGCCGCCCCGTCCCGCCCCGCCGGCCGAGGAGGCGGCCCCGGAGGTGCCCTCCGCCGAGGCGCTCGCCGACGAGGCCGCCAAGCCCGTCCAGAGCGAGGAGCCGCCCGGCGTCGCCGCCGGGTCCGGGACGGCCGAGCCCGCCGGGTCCCCCGGCATGGCCGACGAGGACGCGCGCGACCTGGCCGGCGAGACCGCCGAGCCCGTCGAGGAGAACGCCGACGAGGCCGCCGCCGCCGCGGAGGAGGCGCGACCCGTCGAGGCCGCCGAGGAGCCGGAAGACGAGGCCGCGGTTCCCGAGGAGATCGAAGCGCTCGACGGGGACGGCGCCGAAGAGGTCCGGGAAGCGGAGCACGCGTCCGCCGCCGAACCGGCCGAACCGGCCGAGACGGCTCCTCCGGAGCAGGTGGGCGGCGACCACGAGGCAGCGGAAGCGCACGAGGCCGGCGAGGCACCGGAGGCCGTGGAGGCTCCCGAACCGGTACAGGCCGCCCCCTCGGCGGAGCCGGAGGAACCGGCCGAGCCCGCCGAGACGCCGCAGGTGCCCGCCGCCTCCGCGCCGCGCGTCCCCGAGGACGAGCGGGAGACCGCGCCCGTCCGCACGCCCGCCCCGCCGCGCGAGCCCGCCGTGGAGAGCACGCCCGCCGCCCCGGCGCGGCAGCCCTCGCGGCCGCCCGCCAAGAAGAAGCCGGCGACGCGCCCCACCATGCCCGCCGCCGCTCAGGACAAGCCGGCCACCGGATCGCCCGCGGCCGCCGCGGCGGCCGGCGAGCCCGCGGGCTCGCCGCGTCCGGCCCGGCGCCGCAAGGCCAAGGGCAAGCGCGCCTCCGTCCCCTCCTGGGACGAGATCATGTTCGGTGCCCGCCGGCCCGAATAGGCTCGGCGCCCGCACCGGGCGGCCCGTCCAGGAACGGGGCCAGCCACGCGGGGGTGATGGCGGCGGCGAGGGCTACGGCGTCCTTTTCGGACATGTCCGTCGCCGCGCAGCCCCCGTCGCCCGCGCCCACCGCCGCGAAGAGGGTGGCGAGGCCCAGCCTGCGCTGGAAGAGCGTCTGGCGGACCCGCCAGCCGATCACGGCCGAGTGCTCGACGACGACCTGGCGGCGCCGCAGGGAGCCCGACCGGACGGTGAGCCGGTCCCCGTCGGTGGCATGGCCCAGCTGGCGGTAGCGGTCCAGCCCCAGCGGCACGGCGAGGACGGCGACCGCCGCGCACGCGCCCGCGACCCAGGGCTGCCCCGCGAGGACGGCCAGGACGCCGACGCCGGCCGGGGGCGCCACCGCGCGGACGACGCGGCGGCTCCGCGCGGCCTGAGGGTGGGCGGCCAGAGGACCGGGGACGTTCCCGACGACGCGCGCGGCGAGGGCCTCGGCGGCCGCCCGGGGCGCGGCGGGCAGGAGCCGCCCCCGCTGGGCGGCGTCCCCAAGGCCGGTGATGAGGGCGCCGAGACGCGCGACTCCCGCCGCGCGCTCGAACGGGTTGTCGGCGAGCTCGACGCCCCGCAGCCGGCGGCGTTCGAGGGAGACGCTGCGGCGGGTGAGGAGCCCGCGCTCGGCGACGACGGACCCGTCCCGCTCGTGGACGGTGAAGTCCCAGTTGAAGAGCGTGAAGGCGATCACCGACATGACGGGCATGGCGATCAGCGTCAGGATGGCGAGCACCAGGACCACGAGGGTGGGCAGCCCCACCACGTCGTGGCCGAGGCTCTCCACGCGCTCCCGCGTGATCAGGCCGAGGTCGTCGCCGAGGTTGTAGACGGTGCCGAGGAGGCTGCCCGCCAGCGCGAACGGCGTCAGCAGGTAGGCGCCGCTCAGCGGGGCGTACAGGTACCAGCGCCGCCGCATCCGGCCGAGGACGCGCCGGGGCGGGACCGGGGCGCCCCGGGCGAGCAGGACGCCGCGCAGCCGTTCGGCCTCGGTGCGGGAGACCGCGTTCAGCTCCCCCTCGCCGCCGTCCGCCCCGGCGTCGATGTGCACGACCGCCAGCCGGAGCAGCCGGTGCGGGAGGGACGCGGTGATGTCCACGCCCCGGATCCGGTCGCGCGGGATGCTCTTGACCGACCGCCCGACGAGCGCGCGCCGGAACTCGATGCGGTCCTCGTGCAGGACGTAGGTGAACGTCACCCAGTTCGCGGCGTGGAAGATCAGCCCGAAGGCCAGCCCCACGAGCGTGAAGTAGAACGCGGTGGACAGCCCGCCCACGAGCAGGCCCGTCGCGCCGGCGGCGAGGAGGGCGAGGAGCTCGCGGACGGCGCCGACCACGAAGGTGAGCGGATGCAGGCGTGCGGTCACGTGGCGTCGTCGCGGAGATCGTGCGCGCGGTGCGCGAGGTCTTCGGCGAGGCGCGTCGCCACCGCCACGGGCAGGCCGGAGACCTCCGAGGAACCGGTGTGGGAGGCGGTGTTCACCTCGATGGTGGCGAGGCCGAGCAACCGTTCGATCAGGCCCTGCTTGCTGTCGACGGTCTGGATGCGCCCGACGGGCACCAGCAGCCATTCGCGGCTGAACCAGCCCGTCCGCGTGTAGACGACGTCGGAGCTGACCTCCCAGCGGTGGACGCGGTACCGCCACACGGGCGCGACCGCGACCATGAGCAGCCCCGCGGCGCCGACGATGTAGGGGAGCCAGCCGATCCGGCCGGTCAGCCAGGCGGGCGGCGCGTCCCAGCCGGCGTCGCCGGCCCAGGCGGCGACGCCGAGGGCGAGGCCGAACGCCAGGCCCCACAGCAGCAGGTACTCGATGGCCCAGTGCGCGATCGCGCGAGGCGAGACACGGTGTTCGGGCGGCCGCAGACGCGGCGGGTGCGGCCCCCCGCCGTCCCTCCGGCGACCGCGCCGCACCGACGTCACACCGCGAGTCTAGAGCGCCGTGGGGCCCCTCCCGCCGCCCCGCGCGGCGGGAACCTCCGGGGAATCGGCGGCACGATCCAGGGCGCGGCGTCGTTTCTGTCAGTGGCGCGTGCGAGATTGTCGGTGGCGCGTGCGAGCTTGTGGCGTGGTTCACGCCGCCGGCGGCGCTCTGCCTGGGGCGGCGGCAGAAAATTGGATGCATGTCGAACCGGACTCCGCCTATTTTGGCTGGTCCCCCTGGCCGGGGACCCCCGGCGTCCGGCAACCGAGTCCTAGGAGATCCCATGACCTACGCGATCCAGGCGGACGGCCTGGAGAAGCGGTTCGGTGAGACCCGGGCGCTGGACGGCGTCTCCCTCACCGCCGAGGCCGGAACGGTGCTCGGCGTGCTGGGGCCGAACGGCGCCGGCAAGACGACCATGACCCGGATCCTCGCCACGCTGATCGAGCCGACCGGCGGCACCGCGCGGGTCGGCGGGTTCGACGTGGTGAAGGACGCGCACAAGGTGCGGCAGCTGATCGGGCTCACCGGCCAGTACGCCGGGGTCGACGAGATGCTGACCGGCACCGAGAACCTCGTCCTGATCGGGCGGCTGCTCGGGATCCCGCGCCGCGACTCCAGGGCGCGCGCCGCCGAGCTGCTGGAGCGCTTCCAGCTGACCGACGCCGCCGAGCGCGCCGCCAAGACGTACTCGGGCGGGATGCGCCGCCGCCTCGACCTGGCGGCGAGCCTCGTCGGGCGCCCGCAGATCCTGTTCCTGGACGAGCCGACCACGGGCCTCGACCCGCGCAGCCGCAACGGCCTCTGGGACATCGTCCGCGGCCTGACCGACGACGGCGTCACCGTGCTGCTCACCACGCAGTACCTGGAGGAGGCCGACCAGCTGGCCGACGACATCATCGTCATCGACCGCGGCCAGGCCATCGCGCACGGCACGTCCGACATGCTGAAGGCCCAGGTCGGCGGGCAGGTGCTGGAGGTCAGGCCGGTCGACGCGGCCGACGTGGCGACGGTGGAGCGCATCGTCGGCGAGCTGGCCGAGGCCGTCCCGGAGGTCCGCGACGACCTGGTCAGCGCCCCGATCACCGACCCGCAGCTGATGCCGGCCGTGGTCCGCCGCCTCGACGAGGCGGGCGTCGCCGTCGGCGAGCTGTCGCTGCGCAAGTCCAGCCTGGACGAGGTGTTCTTCGCCCTCACCGGCCACCACACCGACGACATCGACGCCGAGGCCGGCGAACTGCAGAAGCAGGCCGACAAGGAAGGTGCCTCCGCATGACCACCGCGACGCTCGCGCCGCAGGACCTGTCCAAGCGGGTCGCGCCGGGCACGGCCGTGCGCAACACGGTCACGCTGGCCTGGCGCAACCTCGTCCAGATCAAGCACAATCCGATGGAACTGCTCGACCTGTCGATCCAGCCCATCATGTTCGTGCTGCTGTTCGCCTACGTGTTCGGCCCGCCGATGAAGGGCAGTGTCGAGGCGTACCTGCCGATCGTGATCCCCGGCATCATCGCCCAGAACGCCCTGTTCGCCGGGATGAGCACCGGGTTCGGGCTGAACACCGACATCACCAAGGGCGTGTTCGACCGGTTCCGGAGCCTGCCGATCGCGCGCAGCGCCCCGCTCGCGGGACGGATCATCGCCGACACCGTCAAGCAGGCGTGGTCGATGACGATCCTGCTGCTGGTCGGGTTCGCCATCGGCTTCCGGGTGGAGACGAACGTGCTGGCGGTGGTCGGCGCCTTCCTGCTGCTGCTGGCCTTCGCGGTCCTGTTCTCCTGGACGTCGGTCTTCATCGCGATGAAGGTCAACGAGCCGGAGAAGGTGCAGATCTTCGGCTTCGTGGTGATCTTCCCGCTGAGCTTCCTCAGCACCGCGTTCATCCCGTCCACGAAGGGCATCCCCGGCTGGCTGGCCTACATCATGGACAACAGCCCGGTCACGCAACTGGTCGAGGCGATGCGTGGCCTGCTGGTCGGCGGCCCCGTCCTGGAGCACGCCTGGATCGCGCTCGCGTGGGGGGCCGGCATCTCGCTGGTCTTCGCGCCCCTGTCGCTCCGCGCCTTCAAGCAGCGCGCCTGAGAGGCGGCGCACGAGAAGCGTCCCGAGAACGGGAAACGCCCCGGCGGTCGGATGACCGCCGGGGCGTCGCGCGTAACGGGTCAGACCGCGTTCTGGTCGGCCTTGGCCTTGGCCTTCGCCTTGCCGTCGTCGAGGGCCGCGAGCTCGAAGTCGGCGCGCGGCTGCTCGATGGTCGCGAGCGAGACGGTCTCGCGCTTGAGGAAGAGCGCGAGCGTCCAGTCCGCGATGACGCGGATCTTGCGGTTGAAGGTCGGGACCATCGCGCCGTGGTAGCTGCGGTGGAAGAACCACGCGGGCCAGCCCTTGAGCTTGATGCCGAGGGGGTTGGCCACGCCCTTGTGCAGGCCGAGGCCCGCGACGGCGCCGAGGTTGCCGTGCACGTAGGGCTTGAGCGTCTTGCCGCGCATCGACCGGACGATGTTGTCGCCGAGCAGCTTGGCCTGGCGGACGGCGTGCTGGGCGTTCGGCGGGCAGAACATGCCGTCCTCGGTGAGGTCGGGGATCGCCGCGTTGTCGCCCGCGGTGAAGGCGCGGACGAGGCCCTCGATGGTGAGGTACTCGGTGCCCTTCACGCGGCCGCGCTCGTCCACCGGCAGGTCGCCGTTGCGCACGACGGGCGACGGCTTGACGCCCGCGTTCCACACGAGGGTGCCTGCCGGGAAGCTGCTGCCGTCCGACAGCTCGATCTGGCCGTCCACCGCCGACTGGAGGAAGGTGCTCATCTTCACCGCGATGCCGCGGCCGCGCAGCTGCTCGGCGGTCCACTTGCCCATGTCGGGGCCGACCTCGGGCAGGATGCGGTCGGTCGCCTCGACCAGGACGAACCGCAGGTCCTGCGGCGTGACCTTGCGCATGTACTTGGTGGCGTCGCGGGTCATGTCCTCGAGCTCGGCGACCGCCTCGACGCCGGCGAACCCGCCGCCGACGAACACGAAGGTCAGCGCCTTGCGGCGCAGCTCAACGTCGTCGGTCGACTCGGCGATCTCCAGCTGCTCCAGGACGTGGTTGCGCAGGTGGATGGCCTCGCCGACGGTCTTGAGGCTGATGCCGTTCTCGGCCAGCCCGGGGATCGGCAGGAGCCGCGGCACCGCGCCGGCCGCCATGACCAGGTAGTCGTAGGTGATCCGCTCCGGCGGCCCGGCCAGGGGCTGGACGATCGCCCATCGCTCGTCGTGGTTCAGTTCGGTCACGCGCGCCTTGCGGACGGTGCACTTCGGCAGCACCCGGCGCAGCGGGACGACGACGTGCCGCGGGGAGATGTTCCCGGCGGCGGCCTCGGGCAGGAACGGCTGGTACGTCATGTACGAGTTGGGGTCGACGACGGTGACCCTGACCTCGCCCCTCCGCAGCTCCCGCTTCAGCTTCTTCTGCAGGCGAAGAGCGGTGTACATGCCCACATAGCCGCCACCCACGATGAGGATGTGGGGAGCGCCGGGGGTCCCCTGGGCGGTCCTGGCCATTGCGGCCCTCCAATGTCACGGTCGGCTTGTGAAGACATTCACAAACTAGCGGATGGAACGTGCCGTTCACCAATCGAAAACCACGAAAGAACCGCCGAACTTCCCGTTACGGCAAAGGATGAGCCCGAAACGGGTGTGAAACCCGCCACTCCTTGCCCAAAAGTGGGGTGGATCGCAGCAATACACGCATGACGAACATCACAGGGCACCGCGCCGGGCGGCGCCGCCCGGAGGCGGCACGAACGGCCCGTCCCACCCCCGGAAAACCCCTAAGGTTGGGGCGGACGAGGAAGGGGGCGCCGGCGGCGGGACGCACGGGGCCGACAAGCGGGGGCCGAGTTGACGGCGATCCGGCGGCGCGCGGCGTACGATCTCGCCCGGGAGCGTATCGATGATGAGCAGAGACCGGCGTCCGGTCATGGCCGCGGCGGGCGCGCTCGCGCTCGCCGGGGCGCTGAGCGGCTGCGGGCTGATCGGCCAGCCCCAGAACAAGAGCGCGGAACTGTCGGAGTGGTTCACCGTGACCAGCCCGGTCTTCCGCGATGGGCGCGAGTTGCCCCCGAGATACGGCTGCACGACGTACCCTGGCGGGCAGGGCAAGACCCCGCCGCTCCGGTGGTCGGGCACGCCGGCCGGCACCCGGTCGTTCGCGATCGTGATGGACGACCCCGACGCCTCCGGCGGCGCCAAGGTCCACTGGGTGATCGCGGGCATCGACGGAACCGTGAACGAACTGGTCGAAGGCGCCCGGCTCGACGGGACCGTCGAAGGCTTGACCACAGGCAAGAAGGCGGGTTACGCGCCCCCGTGCCCGCCCAAGGGAGAGAAGCATCGGTACCGGTTCAGCATCTACGCGCTGGACCATCCGGCACCGTTCCAGAACGGCGCGGCTCTGAAGGACTCGCTCCCCGCGATCGCCGAGCACACGGTGGGGCGCGGGCGGATCACCGGGAACTTCGGCGGCGAGCAGGCGCGTTGACCGTGGAGCCTGAGAGCACAGGGTCGGGGCGGACCCCGCGGGGGCCGGAGCCGTCAGGGGCGTGCGGACCGGCGGAGTTGGCCGATCGGCATGCGCCGTGTGAGGGTAAATGTGCGCGAAGGGTGTGACAACGGTCATAGCGGTCGGAGAGAATCGGGCTAAGCCAAGGCGGCGGAAACCCGTGACTATCCGGACGCTGGCGACAATCGGGACGGACCCGCGGTCCGCGCTGGCGACTCTCGCCGGGCCAAGGCATTGGGTGGTGGCATGACTTCTTACATCGTGGTCTTCGGCCTCATTGTGGTCGTCGTCCTCGTGGTCGTCCTCGTGGCCCTCGGCCTGCGGGCCAGCAGGGCGGGAGGCGATGACGACGACGACTGGATGGACGACGAGCCGCAGAAGCAGCCGCGCGGCCGCCGGGGGATCCCTCCACCTCAGGAGCAGATGAGCGGTCCGGAGGAGTACGGCCCCGGGTACGACGAGGGCTACGACGGCGGCTACGACCGCGCCCCCGAGCCCGTTCCCGACCGCCGCGTCGCCGGTCCCGGCGGCGGCCCGCTCGCCGCTCCGACCGCCGCACCGGGCCCGTCCGCTCCGCCGCCCCCGCCTCCGGGCCAGGCGTCGGACGAGATGGAGGACGACGACTACTGGGCGACGATCACCTTCGACAAGCCCAAGTTCCCCTGGCAGCACGACGAGGGCGGCGCGCGGCCCGAGAGCGACCCGGCCGCCGACCCGCTGAACGCGCAGCAGGCCCCCCCGCCCGAGCAGCCGGCCATCGAGCCGCCCGGGCTCACCCAGCCCGTCTCCCTGGGCCCCGACGGCACCGTCCTCAACGGCCTCGGCGGCGGCACCGGGCCGCAGCAGACGCCCCACGGCCCCGGCGGGTTCCAGGGCGGCTCACCGTTCCCGGGCGGCGACCCGGGCGCGACGTCGCTCGACCCCATCCCGACCGACCTGGCCGGACCGGGCGGCCCCGGCGGCCCCGGCGCCTCCGGCCCGCAGAATCCCTTCGGCCTCGGCGCGCCCGACCAGCCGGTCTACGGCGGCCAGGAGCCTCAGCCCGCGTACGGCGCCTCCGACTACAGCCCCGGCGACTCCTCCTCCTATGGAGGCCAAGACCAGTACGGCGGCGGCCAGGAGCAGTACGGCGGGGGCCAGGACCAGTACGGGGGCGGTCAGGACCAGTACGGCGGGGACCAGCCGCAGTACGGCGTCCCCGAGCAGCCCCAGTACGGCTCTCAGGAGCCGTCCTACGGCGACTACAACTCCGACCCGCTCGGCGGCCGTCCGGCCGCGGGCCCGCCGCCCGGAGGCCGCCAGGACTACGACCTGCCGCTCGGCTCGTCCGGTCCCGGCGGGGCGCTCGGCAGCGACCCGCTCGGGCTGCCCATCGGCCGTCCCGAGGAGCCGCCCGCGCCGCCCGCTCCCCCCGCGCCGCCCGCTCCCCCCGCGCCGCCCGCGCCCGCCGCACCCGCCGCCCCGGCGGCCCACGGCGGCGGCTCCGACACCGACGGCCACAAGCTCCCGACCGTGGACGAGCTTCTCCAGCGCATCCAGTCCGACCGGCAGCGGTCGGGCCCGCCCTCCCCGTCCGAGACGGGCGGCTCCTACGGCGGCTCTCTGAACGACCCGCTGGGCGACCCTCTCGGCACCGGCTCCTACGGGACGACCTCGTCCGGCGCACCGAGCACGGGCAACACGGGCCCGTGGCCGTCAGGCGGGCAGCAGGGCGGCTACGACACCGGCGCGGGCCCCGGCCAGGGCTACGACTCCGGGATCGGCGCGCCGCCCGGATACGGGCAGGGCCAGCAGAACGACGGCTACCCGACCGCCCCCGCCTACGGCGATTCGCAGCGCTACGACGACCCGCTCGGCGGGTTCGGCGGCGGCACCGAGAGCGGTTCCGGAGGCTCCGGAGCGTACGGCGACTTCAGCGGCAGCAGCTACAACGGCGGCGACCCGCTGGCCGCGCCGCACGACCAGGGCACCGGCGGCTACGCCGACCCGAACGCCACACAGGCGTACGGGTCCGGCTACTACGGGGGCACTCCGCAGCAGGGCGGCTACCCGCAGGGCGGCCAGCAGAACGACAACCCCCCGTACGGCTCGAACCAGCCCGCCGACGACTGGGAGAACTACCGCCGCTGACCTCAGCGCACCCGACCGAGGGCCGCCGGATCCGTCCGGCGGCCCTCGTCGCGTCCTGGGGAACCCCCCGCGCACATGATTGAATACGATGTGTGACTTTTAGGCCACCGAACGTATCCACGCTCCGGCGAGATCTGCTCGCCTCGTTCGTCGTCTTCCTCGTCGCGATCCCGCTCTCGCTGGGCATCGCCGTCGCCTCCGGCGCACCCGTCGCGGCCGGGCTGATCGCCGCCGTCGTCGGCGGCATCGTCGCCGGCCTGATCGGCGGCTCGCCGCTCCAGGTCAGCGGCCCCGCCGCCGGGCTCACCGTCCTCGTCGCCGGCCTCGTGCAGACCTACGGCTGGCGCGCCACCTGCACGATCACCATGCTCGCCGGGCTCGTGCAGATCGTGCTCGGCGCGAGCCGGGTCGCGCGAGCCGCCCTCGCCGTCTCCCCCGCCGTCGTGCACGGCATGCTCGCCGGGGTCGGCGTCGTCATCGTCCTCGCCCAGGTCCACGTGGTCCTCGGCGGCAGTCCCCAGCAGTCGGCCGTCGCGAACCTGCGCGAGCTGCCGGGCCAGCTCTCGCAGTCGCACTCGCATTCCGCGCTGGTGGCCGGGCTGACCGTGCTCGTCGTGCTGGGCTGGGCCCGGCTGCCCAAGAGCGGGCCGCTTCGCCTTGTTCCTGGCCCTTTGCCCGCCGTCGCCCTGGCCACCGCCCTCGCCTGGGCCCTCGACTGGCGGGTGCCGCGCGTCGACCTGCCGTCCTCGCTGCTGGACGGCTGGAGCCTCCCCGTCATGCCCCAGGGGACACTGTTCGGTATCACCGGCGCGGTCATCTCCGTGGCGCTCGTGGCGGCCGTGGAGTCCCTGCTGTGCAGCGTCGCGGTCGACCGCTCCCGCCCGGCGGGCGTCCCGTCCGCCGACCTCGACCGGGACCTGCTCGGCCAGGGCGCCGCGAACGCCGTCTCCGGCGTGCTCGGCGGGCTGCCGATCACCGGCGTGATCGTCCGCAGCACCGCCAACATCGAGGCGGGCGGCCGCACCAGGCTGTCGCCCATCCTGCACGGCGTCTGGGTCCTCGTCCTCGCCCTGGCCTGCGGGCCGCTCATCGAACAGGTCCCGCTGGCGGCGCTCGCCGCGCTGCTGGTCGTGCTCGGCGTCCGGCTCGCCGACCTGTCCCGGGTCCGCGCCCTGCGCCACCACCGCGAGGCGCCCGCCTACTTCGTCACCCTCGGCGGTGTCGTGCTGTTCGGGCTCGGCGAGGGCGTCCTGCTCGGCATCGGGGTCATGGCGGTGCTCGCCCTGCGCCGGCTCACCCGGCTGTCGGTCCGGACGGAGCAGCTCGTGCCCGCCCCCGGCGACGCCCCCGCCCCGCCCCGCTGGCACGTGGTCGTCGAGGGCACGTTCACCTTCCTCGGCGTCCCCCGCGTGGCGCGCGCTCTGCAGCAGATCCCGGCGGACGGCAGCGTCGACCTGGACCTCAACGTCGACTTCATGGACCACGCCGCGTTCGACGCCGTCCACCGGTGGCGGCTCGCCCACGAACGCCAAGGGGGGAGGGTCGACATCGACGAGGTTCACGAGGCTTGGTATGAAAGAGCTGTGACAGGCGATATGTCCCAACCGGCCAAGACTCCGCCCCCGGCCCGCTGGTGGGCCCCCTGGTCCAACCGGCGGCGGCGGCCCGAGACCGAGCTGGACGCACCCGAGATGTCCCCCGCGAACGTCCTGCTGAACGGCGTCCGCGAGTACCACGGGCGCACGGCCCCGCTCGTACGTCCGATCATGGCCGAGCTGGCGATGGAGCAGAAACCCCAGCATCTGTTCATCACCTGCGTCGACTCGCGCATCGTGCCCAACATCATCACCGCGAGCGGCCCCGGCGACCTGTTCATCAACCGCAACGTCGGCGCGCTCGTCCCCCGGCACGGCTCCCGGACGCCCGACGACTCGGTGGCGGCCACGGTCGAGTACGCCGTCAACGTCCTGGACATCAAGACGATCACGGTCTGCGGCCACTCCAACTGCGGTGCGATGGCCGCGCTGCTCGCCGGCGGCACCGAGGTCGAGCACCTGGAGGGCCTGTCGCGCTGGCTGAAGCACGGCAACCACAGCCTCGCCCGCTTCCTCGCCGAGGACCAGCCCGGCGACGAGCAGCCCCTCGCCCGCCTCTGCAAGATCAACGTGATGCAGCAGCTCGACAACCTGCTGACCTACCCGTGGCTCCGGGAGCGGGTCGAGTCCGGCGACATCGAGCTGGTCGGCCTCTACCTCGACCTCGGCTCCGCCACCGTCGAGGTCTTCGACCCGGCGGGCGGCGCCTTCGTCCCCGTCCCGGACGAGGCGCCGCGGAGCCGGTCGCTCACCTGACGAAGGCGCGGGTCGTCCCCCGGCAGGACGACCCGCGCCCCGGCTCTACCAGCGCCCGACGAGCTCGTCCTCGTCGCGCGTGGAGCTGCGCACGTACATCCCCGTGACCTTGCGCGCCCGCCGCGCGCGCCGGTCGGTCGCCGGCAGGAACAGCGCGTCGCGCCGGCTGGCGCGCGAGAAGTCCCACAGGTACACCAGGCTCCCCAGCACCCCGGCGAGCACAAGGGCCACGAACACGATGACGATCATCATCGCTCCTCTCCACGGGACTCCAGCACCCCGGTCCCGCCGCCGTCACCGATCAGGGCGATCAGCTCTTACCAGCACGGTAAGCGCCCCGTATGAAACCCTCTGTGTCCCATGACCTGTTTCGGGAGAGTCTCTGTCCCCAACCCGTCGGCCACCGAGCGGCCGGCGCACGATTCGGCGGTTGCCGGGGACCGGTGTTCCCGGACGGTAGCGGTGCAAGGTTCATGGCCGCGGACGAGGACCGCGGCCCGAGCACAACCGAGGAGGTTCGGTCATGACCAAGAAGATGCTCAGCTTCGACCGCGGTCCCGGCGGTGAACTGGTCACCGTCAGCGACGACGGGAAGACGGTCGAGTTCGGCGACGGAGTGAAGCTGGTCCGGCCGGAGGCCGGTGCGTCGTCCGACGCCGGAAAGCCGAACGCCGTGAGCTTCACGCGCAGCTCCGGCGGCGAGCGGGTCACCGTCAGCCCCGACGGGAAGACCACCACGTACCCCGACGGAACGAAGATGATCCGTCCCTAGGCGGTACGCGAGCCACCCACGGACGCCGCGCAGACCAGCACAACGGGTCTGGACGGCGTCTTCGACACAGCACCACAGGGGCCCGGCCACCACCGGGCCCCACCTCCCCGCCGTGGCTCCCGGACGGCCCGGTCGTCGTCCGGCGCGGGGCCGGTGTGACACAGGGCGGACGAGTCGGCCTTTCAGGGGAACCGCCGGCGCCCCGGCACCGGAGTGCGGTGCGGCTCAGAACGGCCTGCGATCATGACCTCATGTCGAGGGAGCGTTCGCGCCGCTATCGCCCGGTCCACGTCGCATGCATCATCATCGCTTCCGTCACGGGCCTGCTTTCAGTCGTCTGGATCGGTGGCACGGTAGCCGCGTGGGCAGGACAGGCAGGCAGGGCGCGAGCGACGGCGCAGGTACTGGACGTCAGCGGTAACCGCTCCTCCGGCCACCTCGTCGTCCAGTTCACGACGGGCGACGGCAGCAGGGTGAAGGCCGAAGAAAGGCGGCGCGGCTGGCCTGGATCCGCCAGGCCGGGAGCCCAGGTCGAGGTCGCCTACGACCCCGGCAGCCCGGCTGACGTACAGCCGTTCCAGAACCTGGGAAGGTCGTCGGCCGCGTGCGCGCTCTTCACTGTGGCGGCGGTCGCCTCGGGCGCCGGCGCCTACCGCACCCGCGCCCGGCCGTCCGCCGCGGCATAGAGCCGCGGTCGCTCTGGGGGGAGAACTCGGAGGCGGACGAGTCGGCCTGTAAGCCGGGTTTTGTGTCCGTCGTCCCTTGCGGGGCGGCGGGTGACGGCCATCCATCTCGGGCCGCCGTTGCCGGCGGTCTCCAGCGGTCTACCCGCAGGCTCGGGCGGGCCGCCCTCAGGCACCTGCGCGGGGCCTCTTGCGGGGCCCCTTCTTGACCTTGCTCCGGGTGGGGTTTACCTAGCCGCCCACGTCACCGTGGGCGCTGGTGAGCTCTTACCTCACCGTTTCACCCTTACCACCGGCGGACCGGTGGCGGTCTGCTTTCTGTGGCACTGTCCCGCGGGTCACCCCGGGTCGGCGTTACCGACCACCCTGCCCTGTGGAGCCCGGACTTTCCTCGACGGGGATCGCTCCCCGACGCGGCCGTCCGGCCGGCTCGTCCGCCGTCCACCAAGATTAGCGGGTGCGCGGGGGGACTCGCGAACCTGCGGGAGGGCGTTCAGGGACTCGCGCAGCCGGGTGCCGGGGACGTTGTGGTCCCGCATCCGGCCGGACAGGTAGTGGTCGTAGGCGGCCATGTCGAAGTGGCCGTGGCCGCACAGGGCGGTCAGGATGACCTTGGGCTCGCCCGTCTCGGAGCAGCGGCGGGCCTCTTCGACGGCGGCGGCCAGGGCATGGGTGGGTTCGGGAGCCGGAACGATGCCCTCCGTGCGGGCGAACAGGACGCCGGCCTCGAAGCATTCGCGCTGGGGTTTGGCGGTCGCTTCGAAGACGCCCAGCTCGTACATGTGGGAAAGCAGCGGCGCCATGCCGTGGTAGCGGAGGCCGCCCGCGTGGACGGGGTCGGGGACGAAGCCGTGTCCGAGCGTGTGCATCTTGAGCAGGGGCGCGGAGCCGGCGGTGTCCGCGAAGTCGTAGGCGTAGCGGCCGCGGGTGAAGGACGGGCAGGCGGCGGGTTCCACGGCGCGGATGACGGGGTCCATACGGCCCCGGAGCTTCTCGCGGAGGAAGGGGAAGAACAGGCCGGCGAAGTTGGAGCCGCCGCCGGTGCAGCCGACGATCAGATCGGGGGTCTCGCCGGCGATGGCCAGCTGTTCGAGTGCCTCCTCGCCGATGACGGTCTGGTGCATGAGGACGTGGTTGAGGACGCTGCCGAGCGCGTAGCGGGTGTCCTCGGGGGCTGCGGACTCGACGGCCTCGCTGATGGCGATGCCGAGGGAGCCGGGCGAGTCCGGGTCGTCCGCGAGGATCGCCGCGCCGGACGAGGTGAGCGGTGACGGGCTGGCGTGCACGCGGGCGCCGTACAGCTCCATCATCGACCGGCGGTACGGCTTCTGGTCGTAGGAGGCGCGCACCATCCAGATCTCGCAGTCCAGGCCGAACTGGGCGCAGGCGAAGGCGAGGGCGCTCCCCCACTGGCCGGCGCCGGTCTCGCTCGTCAGGCGGCGGACGCCCTGCCGCGCGTTGTAGTACACCTGCGGGACGGCCGTGTTCGGTTTGTGCGAGCCGACGGGTGAGACGCCCTCGTACTTGACGTAGATGCGGGCGGGGGTGCCGAGGGCGCGTTCGAGGCGGCGCGCCCGGATCAGCGGTGTCGGGCGCCAGAGGCGGTAGACGTCGCGGACCCGCTCGGGGATGTCGACGTACCGCTCGCCGGTGACCTCCTGGGCGATGAGGTCCGCGGGGAACAGCGGCGCCAGGTCGTCCGGCCCGACCGGCTCGCGCGTCCCCGGGTGCAGCGGCGGGGGCGGCGGCGCGGGCAGGTCCGGGACGACGTTGTACCAGCGGCGCGGAAGCCTCGGCCCGTCCGGCGGGATGTTCGTGGTCACGGTCCCTCCCTGGTCGCAGGGTAGGCGGCCGGGACCGGGAGGACAGTGGTCAGGCAGGTAGGTGGTGGGTGTCGTTGAAGGCACGCAGGGTCGCCGGGCCGTCGGCGTACCAGTCGATGGACGACAGCGCCGCCACGTCGAGGTGCATCCGGTACAGGGACGGCATGGGCGCGCCCAGGGCGTCCTTGACGAGGAGCTTGATCGGGGTGACGTGCGAGACGACCAGGACCGTCTGCTCGCGGTAGCGGACCTTCAGCTTGTCCAGGGCCGTGCGGACGCGGCGGGACACCTGGGCGAAGCTCTCCCCGCCGGGAGGGGCGGCCTCGGGGTCGGCCAGCCACGCCTTCAGCTCGGCCGGCCAGCCCTTGCCGGCCTCGGCGAACGTGAGCCCTTCCCAGTCGCCGAAGTCGGTCTCGCGGAAGCCGTCCTCGACCCGGACCTCCAGGCCGGTGACGGCGGCGACCTCGGCGGCGGTGTCGCGGCAGCGGGACAGGGGCGAGGTGACGATCGCGTCGATCCCCCGGTCCTTGAGGGCGAGGGCGGCGGCGCGGGCCTGGGCGAGGCCGTGCGGCGTCAGGGGGACGTCGCCGATCCCGGCGAAGCGCTTCTCGATCGACAGGGGCGTCTCGCCGTGCCGCAGGAGGAGCGTCGTCGTCGGGGTGGACGAGGCGGGCCGGGGCGGCGGATCGGGCTCCCGCGGCGCCTCCTCGACCTTGCGGGTCCAGTGCTCCCCGCGGGCGGCGGCGTCCATGGCCTCGTTGGCCAGCCGGTCGGCGTGCGCGTTGCGGGCCCGCGGGATCCAGCCGTAGGACACCGAGCCCAGCGTGGCGGCCAGCTCGCGGGCCTCCAGCGCCAGCGGCACCATGTCCGGGTGCTTGATCTTCCAGCGGCCCGACATCTGCTCCACGACGAGCTTGGAGTCCATCCGGACCTCGACGCGGGCGGACGGGTCGACCCCGGCGGCCGCCGCGAGCCCGGCGATCAGCCCCCGGTACTCGGCGACGTTGTTGGTGGCGTGCCCGATCGACTCGGCGACCTCCGCGAGCACCTCGCCGGTCAGCGCGTCGCGGACGAGCGCCCCGTACCCGGCGGGACCGGGGTTGCCGCGCGAACCGCCGTCCGCCTCGACGACCAGCTTCCGGCCGGCGCTCACAGACCCGACTCGGGCGTCCGGACGAGGATGCGGCGGCACTCCTCGCAGCGGATGACCTCGTCCTCGGCGGCGGCCCGGATGCGGTTCAGGTCGACGGTGTTCAGCGCGAGGTGGCAGCCCTGGCAGGCGCCGCGGTACAGCTTGGCCGCGCCGACGCCGCCGAACTGGCCGCGCAGCTTCTCGTAGAGGCCGAGCAGGTCGTCGGGGACGTCCTTGGCCACGGCGGTGCGCGCGGCGCTCGACGTCCCGGCCTCGTCGTCGATGTCGCGCTGGGCGGCGTCGCGGCGCTCGGACAGCGCGGCCAGCTCGTCCTGCGCGCCGGTCCGCTCGGCGTTCAGCGCGGCGACGCGGCCCTCGGCCTCCTCGGTCCGCTCCATGATCTCCAGCACGACCTCCTCCAGGTCGGACTGGCGGCGGTGCAGCGACTCGATCTCGGTCTGCAGGCTGCTGAGGTCCTTGGCCGAGGTCACCTGCCCCGAGTCGAGCCGCTTCTGGTCGCGGTCGGCGCGGGTGCGGACCTGGTCGACGTCCTGCTCGGCCTTCTTCTGCTCCCGCCGCAGGTCGCCGACCTCCGTCTCGGCCGCCACGATCGCGTCGCGCAGCTCGGTCAGCCGGCCCTCCAGCCGCTCGATCTCCGCCAGCTCGGGCAGGGTGCGGCGGCGGTGCGCCAGCCGGTCGAGGGAGCTGTCGAGGTCCTGCAGGTCGATCAGGCGAAGCTGGGCTTGCGGTGCGGCTTTCACTTTGCTCCTTCGTCGTGAAGGGTCCACGCGTCGGTGACGAGCGTGGACACCCGTGTCTCCAACTTGCCCGCTTCCGGGGACGACCCGGCCAGGCGCCGCTCGGCGTCGGCGAGCCAGGGCCACTCGGTCGCCCAGTGCGCGGCGTCCACCAGGGCCGGGCCGCCTTGCTCGGCGAACTCCGACGCGGGATGGTGCCGCAGGTCGGCGGTGAGGTAGGCGTCGACACCGGCCGCCTGGGCGGTGCCGAGCAGGGAGTCGCCGGCGCCGCCGCAGACCGCGACGGTGCGGACGGGACGGTCCGGGTCGCCGGCCGCCCGCACGCCCCACGCGGTGGACGGCAGCCCGGCGGCGGCGCGCCGGGTGAACTCCCGCAGCGCGACCGCCTCGTCCAGCTCCCCGATCCGGCCGAGCCCGCGGCGCGGGTCGTCGTCGGCGGGGACCATCGGGCGCAGCTCGCCGGTGAGGCCGACGGCCCGCGCCAGCGCGTCCGACACGCCCGGGACGGCCCGGTCGGCATTGGTGTGCGCGGTGTGCAGCGCGATCCCGTTCGTGATCATGCGGTGGACGAGCCGGCCCTTGGGCGTGGTGGCGGCGACCGAGTGCACCCCGCGCAACAGCAGCGGATGGTGGGTGACCACGAGGTCGGCCTCCCACTCCAGCGCCTCGTCGATCACGGCGGCGACGGGGTCGACCGCGAACAGCACCCGTCCCACGTCCTGGGCGGGGTCGCCGCAGACGAGGCCGACGGCGTCCCAGGACTCCGCCCACGCGGGTGGATAGAGCTCCTCCAGAGCGGAGATGACATGGGATAGGCGCACGTCCCGCAGGCTACCGCGCCTGGCCGCTCCCAACGAGCCACCGAGCGTCACCCCGAGACGCCAAGGTCTGTAACGATATGGGACGGGACAGTGCACGACCGAGGGAGGAACGCCATGTCGGCCGCCGGCGCCGCCGCGGAACCGGAGCCCATCCAGCCCGTCCGACCCGTCGAACCAAAGGCGGAACGTCCGTACATGCCGGGTTACGGCATCCAGGGACCCCATGAGGGGAGCGGCCTGCTGCCGTGGTCCTGGGCCGTGGAGCGGCTACGGGCCGCCCGCAACTTCTGGGTGTGCACGGTGCGGCCGGACGGACGTCCGCACTCCATGCCGGTCTGGGGCGCCTGGTCGGGAGAGGCACTGCTGTTCAGCAGCGCGGTGCCGTCCCGCAAGATGGTGAACCTGCGGCTGAACCCGCAGGTCACGGTCACCACCGAGGAGGCCGAGAACCCCGTGGTCATCGAGGGGCGCGCCGAAATCGTCACCGAACTGCGCGAGTTGCAGCGGTTCATCGACCTGGTCAACTCCAAGTACGCCACGCGCTATCGTGTCGATTTCCTGGATCCGGAGGTGAACGCCACCGTCGCGGTGCGGCCACAGTCGGTGTTCGGGCTCCGCCAGGGAGATTTCACCGGTTCTCCCACCCGGTGGTCGTTCGTAACCTGAATGTCTGCTGGGATCATTCTGGAGACTCATCGCGTTGGAGAGTGTGTGAAGCCACCCTTTCGCCGCCGCAAGCGCGTCAAGGGCCGTCCGATGGGCAACCGCCCGGAGGCGGCCGAGCCGGAGACCATCGAGTGGCCCCGCGAGGGGACGGGCAAGTCGTCCCTGATGGGGGCCATCCGGGGGGACGGCGAGACCGGCGCCGGTTTCGGTGGCGGCATGTTCGAGGATCTCGCCTCCGCCTTCGAGGGCTCCAAGAAGGTCAAGCAGGAGGAGCAGGAGCGGCAGAAGGTGCTGCGCCAGGACGACCACGAGCAGACCGGATCCGGCAGCGTCCGCGACGACCTGGAGTCCGGCAAGATCCGGATCCGGCGCAACCCGCCGGCCGGATGACCGCGCCGGAACGCTCTCGAACATAGGTTCGAATCCGGGTTATCCTGCCCTCGTGAGCACCTACGTTCCGCCCGGCTGGCCCTCGCAGGTGCATCCACCGGGCACCGACCGCTTCGTGGACACGGCGCTCGCCTGGCTGCTGGAACTCGTCCCGCCCGAGTACCGGCGCTACGGCGTCCTGCGCCGCTACCCCATCGCCCTCGCCCGCATGGCCCGCCACCACGTCCACGCGTCCGTGGAGGCGGCCCGGGAGGGCTTCCGCACCGCCCGCGTCGATCTCGGGGACGTCGTCCCCCCGCACGGCGTGGAGTCCGTCCTGGAGGCCTACCGCCGCGAGGGCGCGCGCCTCGTCTCCCTCCTCCAGGGGATCGAGCTCGTCGAGACGGCCCTGCGCGGCCTCGCCGAGCCGGACGATCCCACCCATCGCCGCCCGTTCACCCCCAAGCTGTGACCGTCGTGTTGACGCTGTGTCGGCGCGTGCGCAAGCCTTGAACGGTTCCTTAGGGAGGCGGGGTTCCGGTGAGCACACCACCTGGGTGGTACCCAGATCCAGAGTGGATGGGCCGCGAGCGCTACTGGGACGGCCAGACCTGGACCGACCAGTCGCGCCGCTACGACTCCCGCGCCCGCCGCCGCGCCTCGCTGAGCGCCGACCCTCCACCCGCCCCCGCCCCACGCCCGCAAAGGCCCGGGCCGACAGCCGTCGCGCCGCCACCACCACCTCCCCCAGCGCAAGCTCAGCCGGAAACACCGGCAACACTGCAGCCGCCGCTTTCACCGCCCGAGCCGCCCCGCTTCGCGTCCACGCCTCAGCCCTCGCCGCCTCCGGCCGAGACGCCGTCTGCTTCGCAGTCGCCTCCGCAAGAGGCCCGGCCCGAACCACCGACGCCTCCGCCGCCGAGCCTCGGCGCCTCCCGCACACCACAGCGGCCTCTCACGCCCTCCCAGCCGCCGGAACCACCACGTCCCGCGGCTCCTCCCCAACCCCCCTCGGCGGAAGTCCCAGCAAAGCCACCAGCAAGCCTCAGCGAGCCCCGCACACCACCTCCCCCGGCCCGGCACCACACACCACCGCCAGCGGCGGCCACGGCGCCTCCTTATCAGGCGCCGGGGTCTTGGCCTGGGCCTTCTCAGGGGCGGGGCGTGCCTGCGTCGTCGGCCTCGTCGCGGTCTGCGCAGCCGCCGCGGCTCGGGGGCGGGCGCGTCCCGCCGCAGGCTGCCCGGCCGCCCTTGCAGGAGGCTCGGATGGAGGCGTCCGCGCCTCCTTCACCAGGTCCGCGGAAGTCTCCTGCGCCGCAACCTCCGGCGCCGCGGCAGGCGGACGGGCCGGTGCCGCGTTTTCTTCCGCCGGGGCGGCCGCAGGGGACGCCGTCCGGGCGGGCCGGTATCGCGATCGGGCTGGTCGTGGCGGCCGAAGGTGGCCTGGTCGCCGCCGTCGCGTTCGGGGCGGGGTCCCTCTGGCCCCTGTGGGGCGCGGTGTCGGTGTTCGCCGCGTGGGCGCTCCTGCTGCTGGCGCCCCTCAGCGCCGCGCGCTCGTACGGCTACCGGGAGCCGGACGGCGACGAGCGCGCACGGCTGGAGCACGCGTGGCGCTACGTGCAGCAGCACGCCGGTGTCAGCGGCTACCGGGTCGTGATCGTCGAGTCGGACGGGCTGAACGCGTGCCGGCCGTCGGCGCGCACGGTGGCGGTCACGTCGCATTCGGCGCGCTCGCTGCCGCCCGGGCACCTCGCCGCCGTCCTCGCCCACGAGCTGGGGCATCTCCAGGGGTGGCGGGCGGTGCCCGCGTTCGTCCACGCGCAGGTGACGCTGCCGAACCGGACGCTGCGGTGGGCGCTGCGCACGGCGTGGGCCCCGATCGGCCCGATGTGGAAGCGGGCCGTCGAGTGGCACCGGCCGATCGGCTTCCTGGGGGTGTTCCTGCTGGCCGCCGTCGCCGCGGTGGTGACGGCGCTGGTGGCGGTGCCGGCCGCGCTCGCCCACGCCGCCTCGCTGGGCGCGCGCCTGCTCAGCGCCGGAGGCGAGGCGAGGGCGGACGCGGCGGCGGTGCGCATGGGGTTCGGCGCGGATCTGGTCGCGGCCGTGGAGCACCGCATCGAGCACCAGCGCGACGGGCTGCCGCTCTCCCTCGTCCGGCGGGCGCAGGGCCTCCGCCGCCGGCTCGGCTGAGCCCGGTCAGCTCCTCCCGCCGAACAGCGGCGGCGGCCCCTGGCGCGGGTCGTCGGGCGGCCGCGGGCCGCTCTGCTGGCCGGGCGGCGGGCCCGGCCGGGTCGAAAGGGGCGCCCTCGGCGGGGGCTGCGTCGTCGGCGCGGCCCACTGAGGGGCGGGCGGCGCGCCCCACTGCTGGGAACGCGGGACGGGATCGGGCGCCGTCTGCTCCGTGTTCGGGGCGGGGAGCGCCTGCCGCGGGGGCGGCGGGTCCGGGAGGGGGCCGGTGGTGACGCGGTCCAGCGTGATGATGGCCGGGTCGCATTCGACGGGTGTGATCGTGCGGCCGCGGCCGGGCACCGACTGGACCAGCAGCAGGGCGTGGTCGGGCAGGTGCTGGAGGGTGACGGGTTCGACGGCGTACTCGTACACGCGCTGCGTGGTGTCGGCGTCGCTCCAGTTCGTCCCCTCCGCGAAGGAGTAGGCGGCCGACCAGTTCCGCGAGGTGGAGGTGGAGGTGCCCTCGGTGTCGCTGGTGCTGGTGGACCCGCCCCGGTTGCTGCCGCGCTGGTGGGACGTCGAGCGGTCGGGGAACAGCCCGAACATCTCGCCGCCCGAGTAGGTGGTGCCGGACGAGCGGTTCGTCCCCCAGTTGCGGGACGTCCCGATCGTGCGGCTGGTGCTGTGGGTCTCGGAGTCGCCCGTGCCCTCGGTCTCGGTGGTGGTGTGGGACTCGTTCCCGCCGACGTTCTTCGTGATCTGCGACAGGACGAAGCGGTGGTCGCGCCCGATGAAGTCGGCGGCGCGGGACGCGTCCTCGTGGTTGCCGAGCCGCATGAACGCGACGGCGCCGCCGCCGATCATCTCCGCGGACGTCTCCCGCAGCCGCCGGAACAGCAGGGTCAGCGGGACGCCGCGCCGCTCGCAGGCGTCCGAGAGCCGTTCCAGGTGGCGGCGGGCGAGCTCGTCCGCGCCGGCGACGACGAGGGCGGGCGTGGAGGCCTGCGACGCGGTGATGCGGTGCGTCACCCACTGGACGACGAGGTCGGTCAGCAGCTCGGAGCGGACGTTGCGGGCATGGCTGTCGAGCGCGATGCAGGTCAGGTAGCCGGCGCCCTCCTTCCGGTCCGGCGACGTGCCGAGGTCTTCGAGGGGGTGGACGTAGGACTCGATCCGCGACAGGTTCGCGTGGGTCTGCCGCCGGTACTCCACGGTGAACAGCTCGTTCGTGATGTGGCGCCGCTCCTCGCGGGTCAGCGCGCCGTCGTCGTCGGGCTCGCCCATCAGGGCGCGCAGGGCGGCCGCGATCCGGGCGAGCGTGACGTCGTCGCCGAGCGCGCCGCAGACCTTGGTGAGGATCCGGTCGTCCATGCTGCGGTCGGCGCGCGCGGCGTCGGGCGTGCCGCCGTGCATGGACTCGACGATCGCGTCCACGAGGTCACGGGGCGACATGTCGGCCAGCAGGCTGGACGAGGCCTGGCGGCTGGGCAGCAGCTGCGCGTCCACGCCCATCCACGCCGCCTGGGCCAGCTCGACCAGTTCGCGGCTGACGACCTCGCGGGAGAGGTCGAGCACGAGCAGCGGCTGGACGGCCAGGGTGGACGTCCCGTACGTGGTGAGCAGCGCCTCCCACGCCCACAGCGTCCCGCCGAACACGTCCAGGCGGCGGCCGGGGCGCGGGGCCGCGCCCCACTCGGGCAGGTCGTCCAGCCGTGCGCGCTCCGCGGCGTCGTGCGCCTGCTTGCGCGCGTGCCACTGCCGGGCCTGTTCCTGGTAGCCGCTGATGATCTGCTGCTGGGCGAGGTCGTGGGCCTGCCGGGCGCTCTGCCGCTGCCGCACGGCCCACCAGGTCAGCAGCGCGCCGGGGCCGAGGGCGATGGCGGCCAGCAGCAGCGAGCCGATCGAGAGGCCCTCGGCGCTGCTCATCGAGCAGGCGGCGAAGAGCACGAGGATCATCGCGATCCCCGCGCTCACCGGAAGCGTCCGGTTCAGCCTCCGCTGCGCGGCCTGGTCGGTCTCCACGACCCGGCGCGCGAGGTAGTCGGGCAGCGCCTGCTGCTGGGGCGGCGCGTCCGGGAAGGGGCTCAGGAACCACCAGCGGTCGCGGAACACCCAGCCCAGGCGTGGATCCGGGCTGAAGAGCCGTTCGCGGCGCGACAGCAATCCTCCATGGTCGACCGGACTGCCCCTCACGATCTGAACCCCCGTCCCGTCCGGTTGCCGGCGCGATCGTCACGCCCGTCCCGTCCCGCTCGGTATGCCGCAAATAACCCAAGCAGATTGACATGTAACTTGTCAGTCCCTCCGTGAGGAAACGGCCTTCCCAAAGGGCTCCTTGCTCAATAGCCTGACTGCTCATGACCTTGGACCGAGGCGAGATCGCGAAAATGTCCGGCCCGGCCCGTCGGCGCGGCTGACCATGTGGGACGTCGTGCGCGGCCTTCCGGTGTGCCGGCTGATGGAGGTCCCCCGCCCGGACGAGACGGACGGACGGGACGAGTGGCGCGACCAGCGGCTCGCGGCACTGGTGTCGGCCTACCACGCGGGCAAGGACCCGGTGCTCGTCGGCTGGCGCCGCGCTGAGGCGTTCGGCCCCACGGAGGTGTTCGTCGGCGGGGACGGGCTCGTCGCCGACCGCGACGGGTCCGCCGCGACCCTCAGCCTCCCGGCGGGCGGACGCGGGACCCTGCTGCCCCAGGGCATCGGCGAGGACTCGATGGCCCACTGGGTGAGCATCGGCGGCATCGCCGACGGGCTCCTGGTGGAGGATCCGCCGCCGGAGGAGCCCGCGCGCCCGTCCCTGGAGGACGGCCTGCTCTCGGTGTGGATGCAGCCGTTCGCCTGGATGCTGGTCGCCGAGCCCGTCGACCCGGACGAGGCGCGGCGCCTCGCCGACGACCTCGCCGACCGGCAGCAGCGCGCCCGGTCGATGGCGGAGCTGTCGCCGGAGGACTCCGTCGCGGCCCTGCGGATGGAGAAGCGGCATCGGGAGCTGCGCCAGGCCGCCACGTCCGGCCTCTGGCGGGTGCATCTGGCGGCGGGGGCGGCGACGCCCCAGGCCGCGGCGCGCGTCGCGGCGCTGGTGTGCGCGTCGGCGGACCTCGGCCGCCTGCCGTACGCGCTGGTCCCGGGCGCGGCCGGGCCGTTCGAGGCGAGCACGCAGCTCGTCGCGGCGCTCGCGCGGCCGCCCGTCCGGGAGGTCGCCGGGGTCCGGTTCGTGATGCGGCCGGACTTCGACGTCACGCCCGAGTCGCCGGGCACCGGGGTCGGCCTGGGACGGGTCCTGGACCGCAACCGCCGCGACGTGGGCCCGATCTCGCTGCCGCTGTCGAGCCTGAACCGGCACACGTTCGTGTGCGGCGCGACCGGCGCCGGCAAGTCGCAGACCGTCCGGTCGCTGCTCGCGGCCGCGTCGGGGGCGGGGCTGCCGTGGCTGGTGGTCGAGCCCGCGAAGGCGGAGTACCGGCTGATGGCGGCGCGGCTCCCGGACGCGGAGGTCGTCACGATCCGCCCGGGGGACGCGGAGGCGATCGCGGCCGGGATCAACCCGCTCGAACCGGCGACCGGGCCGGACGGGCGGCCGTTCCCGCTGCAGACCCACGCCGACCTCGTCCGCGCCCTGTTCCTCGCGGCGTTCGAGGCCGACGAGCCGTTCCCGCAGGTGCTCGCGGCGGCGCTGACCCGCTGCTACGAGCGGCTCGGCTGGGACCTCGCGCTCGGCGAGCCGGCCGCGCCGGGCGCCGCGCCGCGCTACCCGACGCTGGCCGACCTGCAGGCCACCGCCGAGCAGGTCGTCGACGAGATCGGCTACGGCCAGGAGATCACCGACAACGTGCGCGGCTTCATCCGGGTCCGGCTGTCCAGCCTGCGGCTCGGCACGACCGGGCGGTTCTTCGAGGGCGGCCACCCCATCGACTTCGACGCGCTGCTCGCCCGCAACGTCGTCCTGGAGATCGAGGACGTCGGGGACGACCGCGACAAGGCGTTCCTGATGGGCACCGTCCTGGTCCGGCTGGTCGAGCACCTGCGGCTGCGGCAGCGGCAGGGCGCCCCGTCCGGGCTGCGGCACCTCAGCGTGTTCGAGGAGGCGCACCGGCTGCTGCGCCGCAGCGAGCAGGCCGGGCCCGCGTCGCACGCCGTGGAGACGTTCGCGAGCCTGCTGGCGGAGATCCGCGCGTACGGGGAGGGGCTGATCGTGGCGGAGCAGATCCCCTCCAAGCTCGTCCCGGACGTCATCAAGAACACCGCCGTCAAGATCGTCCACCGGCTGCCCGCGAAGGACGACCGGGACGCGGTCGGCGCCACGATGAACATCACCGAGGCCCAGTCGCAGTTCCTCGTCACGCTGACGCCAGGCGAGGGCGCGGTGTTCACCGACGGCATGGACTACCCGCACCTGGTCCGGATGCCGGACGGCTCGCACCTGGAGGAGGCCGCACCGCCGACGGCCTCGCCCCGCGCGCTGGTCACCCCCCGCAGCGGGACGTGCGGGACGGACTGCCGCGACTCCCCCTGCACGCTGCGGGACATGCGCACCGCCCAGCGGGCCCTGTCCGACCGTCCCGAACTGGTGATGTGGGCGGAGATCGCCGCCGCCGCCCATCTGACCGGCTGGGGCTCCCCGTACCCGGCCCTCTCGGTCCTGGACGGGCTGCCGCCCCGGATCCGCGACTGCGCCATTTCGCACGTGGTGGACGCGGCCGTCGCGTCCCGCGCCGCCTCCGCCGGGCTGGCCGACCATCTGGCCGGGATGTTGCGGGGCGCCACGTGCGCCGACGACGAGACGGAGTTCTTCGCCGCCCCGTACCGCTGGTGCCTCGTCCTGGAGGAGCTCGGCGAGGCGCGGCGAAGGTCCCCCGACGGCGGGCGCCACCCTCTGAGCGGGCAGTGGGAGAGCCGCTACGGGCGCGCGATTCCCGGTGACACGCTCGCCGAGCAGTACCGCGCCGTCAGCGCCTGGTGGGAACGCGACCAGCGCGACCTCGCCGCCCGCGACGTCGCGGTGTGGGGTTCGTCCCGGGCGCTGGAGACCGCGGTGGGCGCCCTGCGCACCGACCCGGACTGGCCCGACCGCCTCCGCGAGGCGACGTCGGCCCTCGGCGCCCTCGGCGGCCTGATCGACTCCTACACCCCCGCCGGCTAGCCGCGCCCTAAACGCTCGCCCTCCGCGCGTCGACCTCGATCTCGATCTTCATGCGGGGGTCGGCGAGCCCGCACACGAGCATCGTCGCGGCCGGCCGCACGTCGCCGAAGCGGCGCCGCAGCACCGGCCAGCAGGGCTCGAAGTCGGCGCGGTCGGGCAGCAGGTACCGGACCCGCACCACGTCGGCGAACGTGCAGTCCGCCTCCGCGAGCGCGGCCCCGATGTTGCGGAGGCACTGCTCGGCCTGCTCCACCACGTCCTCGGAGATCGTCATGGTGGCGTAGTCGAACCCGGTGGTGCCCGAGACGTGCACCCGGTCGCCGTCCACCACGGCGCGGGCGTAGCCGATCCGCTCCTCGAACGTCGAGCCGCTGAGGATCGCGCGTCGTTCCGTCATGGTCGAAAGTATGGAGCGTTCCGGACACCGGGCCGGCGGCGGGGTGAGGCGGCGCGCGCCGCCGCGCGGGTCAGGCCAGTTTCTCCAGGTGGTCGGCGGCCTCGGCGGCGCCTCCCGCCGCGGCGAAGGAGTCCCGGACGCGCCCGGCGGCGGCGCGGTGCGCGCCGTCGGCCAGGACGGTCGTGAGGGCGGCACGCAGCTCGTCCGGCCGGACCCCGTCGAACGGGACCGCGGTCCCCGCGCCCGCCTCCTCCACCATTCCCGCGATGATCGGCTGGTCGTCCCGGATCGGCGCGGCCACCAGCGGGACGCCGTGGGCCAGCGACTCGCACACGGCGCCGTAGCCGCCGTCGCAGACGACCGCCGACATCCGTTCGAGGAGCTTGAGCCGGGGGACCTGCCCGCGGACGAGGACGTTCGGGGGCACGTCCCCCACCAGAGCGGGCGGCGCCGCGAAGACCGCCTGGACGTCCATCTCGCGGACGGTCTCGGCCGCGACCCGGAAGAACCGCTCCCGTGACGGGTCGTCGGCGGTGTCGAGCGAGACGAGCAGGGCGGGGCGCCCGTCCAGCCGGTCCCACGGGAACGCGCTCGGCGCGGGACGGCCGAGGACGGGCCCGACGAAGGCGAAGTGGTCGGGGAAGATGGAGACGTCGCCGAGCAGCGCCCCGGTGGAGAACACCAGGACGAGGTGGTCGGAGAAGCGCAGGTCGAGCAGGTCGTCGATGCCGTGGTCGAGCTGGAACGCGCCGATCCGCTCGCGCACCCGCCGCTCGTCCTCCGGCCGGTCGGCGAGCGGGCGGGTGAACTCGGCCGGCGTCGCCGCGGCCGTGGCCCACGGGATCTCGCGGCGGCGGGCGGCGACGGGCGCGGCGAGGGCGAGCTGGTCGCCGACCACCACGTCCGGGCGGAACCGGTCGAGCGCCGTCTCGACGCCGGGCATCATCGCGTGGCCCAGGGGGACGAGGAACTCCTCCCAGAAGCGGGGGTCGGCGGGGCCGTGGGCCCGGAGGCGGGCGTCGCGCAGGCGCGCCGCGTCCTCGTCGCCGAGGGCGCTGAAGATCCGCGAGCGGGGGCGCAGCCGGGGTTCGAGGGACGCGCGGTGCCCCGTCCAGGCGACCTTGTGGCCGCGGCGGGCGAGCTCGGCGGCGACCGCGGTGACCGCGGTGACGTGCCCGTCGAGGGGCGGGACCGCGAACAGGAAGCGGCGCGACGGGCTGCACGCCCGCGCCACCCCGGGGTCGCCCAGCAGAGACGGGACGCGGACACGGCGGGCGCTCACCGCCCGCCTCCGCCCGGCCTCCGGGCCTGGTCGA
The DNA here is from genome assembly GCF_040649435.1 of Actinomadura sp. NPDC048955. Classification (NCBI taxonomy): domain Bacteria; kingdom Bacillati; phylum Actinomycetota; class Actinomycetes; order Streptosporangiales; family Thermomonosporaceae; genus Actinomadura; species Actinomadura sp. NPDC048955. Next base: position 133,033 of record NZ_JBEZJI010000013.1, on the reverse strand, counting down.
CGTCGCTCATGCGCGTGCCTCCTCCATGTCCGCCGTGCCGGACGCGGCCGTCCAGGCCACGACGTGTCCTTCGAGTTCGCGGGTCTCCACCGTGGTGACCGTGCCGTTCGCCGCGATCAGGAGCCGTTCGGCGTCGGCGACGGTCACGACCAGTTCGAGGCGGTCCGGCCCGGGCTCCCTTTCCCGCAGGACCGCCTGGAGAACCGCCTGCTTGGCCGCGCGGATCCGCGCGCCCTCCCCGATGGCTGCGAGGCCGATGCCCGCCGGTTCGCGGCCGGACCTGACCAGGGCCACGCCCAGGTCGGCGTCCGAGGCGATCGCGAGGGCGAGCGGCTCCTCGAACGGCCCTGTCACGGCCGGGCCGTCCTGGACGGCGAGCTCGGCGGGGAACAGCGGCCCGTGGCCGTCGCGCCACAGGTGGTCGCGGACGGCGTCCTTCGCCGCGATCCGTCCGAGCAGCCAGGGCCCCTGTGCGAACGGCGGGAGGGCCTCGTACTCGGCGCGCTCGGCGGCGCAGAGGTACTGGCGCATCAGCAGGTCGCGGGACGCGGTGCCGTCCCACCGCTTGCGGGCCAGGCACCAGCCGCCGGGCTGCGGCTCACCTGTTCCGGACACCTCGGGGGTGAACTTCATCCGCCAGAGCGCCTCGTCGGTGTAGAAGCGGTGGGTGGTCCATCCGTCGACGCGTCCCCACACCGATCCGTTCTCCGTGACCATCTCCGCTGAGCAGCGCATGGTGGTGTCGGTGAGGGACTGGTTCCAGATGGTCGTGTCCAGGTCTTCCCCCGGGGACGGCGTGGGCCCGTAGAGGGCGACACGCTCGATCCCCACGGGGGAGACGGTCTGGTTGGTGTCGCCGTACACCTGGAGCCAGTGGGCGCAGAGCTGCCCTGCGCCGTCCATGAGCGCACCCGGTGTGGGCAGCGAGGTCAGGACGGCCCGCACCCCGTCCTCCGCGAGCGCCGTGATCTCGGTGACGCCGCGGAAGAGCGGGCCGTGGTGCATCCAGCGTTCCTCGTAGAGGCGTTCGGCGGTGACGATGGGCGGCCCTTCGATGCTCAGCGGCGTGCGGTCCGGCTGGGGCGGTGCCGCGAAGCGCTCGGCGAGCAGGACCGTCCCGTCGGCGTGGCCGTTGACGACGACCTTCACCTTGCGGGGCCGCCCGGCCGACTCGATGAGGTAGGCACGGATGTCGGCGGCGGTCGCCGGGGCCGCGACGAGCCAGCGGACCGCGCGGACGTTCTCGAACCCGACGACGACCAGGTCCGGCAGCAGCTCGCGGGCGGTCTCGGCCATGACCTCCAGCAGCCCCGCCAGCGGAACGATCGGGAATCTGTCCGACATGTCCGGCCAGTCGGGGGGCTGCGGGACGAGGCAGTGGTCGCGCAGCCACGGCATCGACTCGACCGAGAAGACGCGGGAGACGTTCAGCTCGGCCGCCACCGGCGAGACGTCCTCGCCCGGGACGGGCGGCAGCGGAGGTCCGCCGCCGAGCGCCTCCAGGACCGACTGCGCACCGCTCGTCGCGTCGTCGAGCAGGGCCTCCAGTTCGGCCAGCACGGGATCGTCCGCCGGCAACGGCGGCGTTCCCCGGCCGAGCCGGATGGGCTCCACCGCGCCGTCCAGCCTGACCAGCGGCGTCCCGAGGTCCAGGCGCATGCCCGTCGCGGAGGGCGCGGGCGGCGAGGACGCGCCGTAGCCCTCGGTCCACAGCGCGGCGACGACGCGGCGGAGCTGCGCCATCCCGTCGCGCTTCGGCACGCTGACGGCGATCGCGAGGTGCTCGCGGCCGCCGAGGCGGTCGGCGACGAACTCGGTGAGGCCGCCCGGCCCGACCTGCACGAACGCCCGCACGTGCGCCGCGCCGTGCAGCTCCTCGACCAGCTCGCTGAACCGGACGGGCTCCAGCAGGTGGCGCGCGACCAGCTCGCGGACCTCGGCGGGGCGGCGCGGGAACGGCGCGACCGTCGTCGCCGACCACAGCGGGAGGCGGGGCTCGCGGATCTCCAGCGCCTCGAACGCGCGCCGCACCTGCTTCTCGTACGCCTCGGCGAGCGGGGTGTGGAACCCCGACCGGAACGGCAGCTCCCGGCCGAGCACCCCTTCGGAGGCGAGCCGGCCCAGGACCTCGCGGACCTCCCCGGCCGGGCCGCACACCACCGACTGGTGCGGGCAGTTGTCGTGGCTGACGACGACGCCGGACCGACCGCCCACGGCCTCCTGCGCCCGGGCCGCGCCGCAGCCGAGCGCCGCGTACGCGACGTCGGGGACGTCCAGTGCCTCGCCGTCGAGGGCGCCGAGGAGCGCCTCGACCGCGTCCGCGTCGCAGACCCCGGCGGCGGTCATCGCCGTCCACTCGCCAAGGCTGTGGCCCGCCGCGACGTCGGGTTCGACGCCGAGCCTGCCGAGGGCCGCGGTCAGCAGCCGGCCGGCGCGGAGCACGTCGGCGGCGTGCCCGACCAGGTCCGTGCGGCCGGTCAGCGCGGGCGCCGGCATGCCGAAGTGCGCGGCGACGTCGTCCACCCGCGGGTCGAAGGCGGCCTCGAAACCGGGGTACAGGAACGCCAGCCGCCCGCCGTCCGCGAGGAGGGGGCGGGGCGAGAACCACACGTCGCTGCGGCCCCGCCAGGCGGTTCCGCGCTGGACGAGGGCCCGCGCCAGGTCGAGCCTGCGCGCTGTGGGGCCGACGATGGCGAGACGGCACGGCAGGTCGGGGACGTCGTCGCGGATCCCGGCGAGAAGCTCCTCGTCGGGGGCGGCCAGGGCCTTGGACAGTTCCTCGGTCGTGCGGGCCGCCAGCCGCAGGACGCCCTCGTCGGAGTGCGGCGCGTCGAGCCTGCGCCGCCGGGGCCTGCGGGCGGCGGGCGGCTCCTCCAGGACCACGTGCGCGTTGGCGCCGCCGAACCCGAACGCGTTGACCGCCGCCCTGCGGGGGCCGCCGCCGTCCCGGGCCCACTCCGCGGCCTCCCGGACGAGCCGCAGCCGGCCGCCCTCCAGCGCCGGATGCGGGTCGTCGACGTGCAGCGTCGGCGGCAGGACGCCGTCGCGCAGCGCGAACGCGGCCTTGAGCAGCCCGGCGATCCCCGCGGCCGGCATCGCGTGCCCGATCATCGACTTGACCGTGCCGAGGCCGATCTGCGGGCCGGCCGTGCCGAAGACCCGGCGCAGCGTCGCCAGCTCCGCCTCGTCGCCCGCCGGAGCGCCCGAGCCGTGCGCCTCGATCAGCCCCACCGCGCCGGGCGCGGCCGGGTCCAGGCCCGCGTCCCGCCACGCCCGCTCGACCGCGAGGACCTGCCCGTCCACCAGCGGGCTCAGGAGGCTCGCGGCGCGGCCGTCGCTGGACGACCCGGCGCCCAGGATCACCGCGTGGACGCGGTCCCCGGCCCGCCGGGCGTCCGACAGCCGCTTGAGCAGGACGACGCCCGTCCCCTCCGACAGGAGCGTCCCGTCGGCGGCCCGGTCGAACGGCCGGATCGTCTCGCTCGGGCTCAGCGCGCGGAGCCGGCTGAAGACGCCCCACACGGTGGCGTGGTGCGCGTGGTGGACGCCGCCCGCCAGCATCGCGTCGGCCTGCCCGCCGCGCAGCGCCCGCACGGCGTGCTCGACGGCGAGCAGCGACGACGCGCACGCCGCGTCCAGCGTGTAGGCCGGGCCGCGCAGGTCGAACCGGTCGGCGACGCGGGCCGCGGCGAAGCTCGGCAGCAGCCCGGCCGAGGCGTCCGGCTCGTCGGGGCCCAGCCGGTCGCAGAACGCCCGGCGGATCTCCGCCAGCCGCCGCGGCCCCAGCTCGGGCACCAGCTCGCCGAGGATCCCGGCGACCTGGTGGGACGTCCTGACCCGCTGGTCGAACCGCGCCACGCCCGGGGTGATGTAACCGCCGCGCCCGAACACGACGCCGATCCGGGCCCGGTCGGGCAGCCGGTCGGCGCCGCCCGCGTCCGCGATCGCGTCCCCGGCCGCGCGCAGCGCCAGCAGGTGGTCGGGCTCCATGCCCCGCACCGCCGCCGGGACGATGCCGAACCTGGCCGGGTCGACGGTGGCCAGCTCGTCGACGAACCCTCCGCGCCGGCAGTAGAACCGGTCGCCCTCCGGCTCCCGCCCGTACGCGCCGGGGTCGTAATAGAGCTCCGGGTCCCAGCGGCCGGGCGGGACGTCGCCGATCGCGTCGACCCCGTCGAGGACGTTGCGCCACAGTTCGGCCGCCGAGCCCGCGCCGGGGAACACCGCCCCGGCACCGACGATCGCGATCGGCTCCGCCGCCTCGCTCACCGGACGGTCCCGGTCAGCACGACCCGCGTCTCGTCCCCGTGCGCGATCTCCCTGAGCAGCGCGGCCGCCCCCGCGTCCGGGTCGATCGGCCCGACGCCGCACCGCGCGTGCTCGCGCGCCTGCTCGGGCGGCACCGCGCCGCCCGCCCAGGGGCCCCAGTCGGCGACGAGGACCCGCCCGCGCAGCCGCCTCCGCCACACGTGCGCGAGCGCGCCGCACGCGTCGCCGGCCGCCGCGCAGCCGGCCTGCCCGGGGTCGCCGCGCACGCCGGCGATGCCGCCGAGGACCACGAAGAACCCCAGGCCGGGACGGACCGCCTGGACGAGCGCGGCGGCGCCGTCCACCTTCGTCTGGTACACCCGCGCGAACGACTCGGGCGAGGTGTCGCGGACGAGGCGGTCCCCGGCGAGGCCGGCGCCGTGGACGACCCCGTCCAGCCGCTGGTGCCGCCGGTAGACGTCGTCCACCACGGCCCGCACGGCGCCCGGCCTCCGCACGTCCGCCGCGTGGTACCGCACGGAGGCGGCGTGCTCGCCCAGGGCCGCGAGGGTCCGGCGGATCTCGCGCTCGGCGAGGAGCCGGCGGACCGTCGCCTCGATCTCGGCGGGCTGCTCCTCGCCGTGCGCCACGAGCGCCCGCCGCAGCCCGGCCTCGTCCTCGGCGTCCGGGAACTCCGGCTCCCCCACGGGCTCGGGGGTGCGGCCCACCAGCTCGATGTGGCATCCGCTCGTCCGGGCGAACTCCAGAGCGACCCGCGCGGTGGCGCCCCGCGCGCCCCCGGTCAGCAGGACGACGCCGTCCGCTTCGAGGCGCGGCTTGTCGGCCGCCTGCCCGCCGGGCGGTCCGGCCGGGATCAGGTCCAGGGCGTTGCGGCGGCCGCCCTCGTGCCCGACGACGACCGGCGCCTCGGCGGTCAGCAGCTCGGCCAGGATCCGCTGCGCGATCGCGCGCGGGGTGTCCTTGGTGTCGACGTCCAGCGCGCGGACGAGCACCTCCGGGTACTCGCGCGCGATGGTCCGGGCCAGCCCGCCCAGGCCCGCTCCCGGCCCGGGGTCCCCGACGGCGCCGCCGTCGAACCGGTGCCCGAACGTCCCGCCGGCGCCGCTCGCGAAGACCAGCCAGCGCAGCCCGCCGGCCAGCGCCCGCCGGACGCCGCCGAACGCCTGCGGCAGGACGCGCGCGGCCCCCGGCCGCAGCGCCGCCAGATGGACGAGCCCGTCGCAGGGCCCGTCGACGTCCGGCGGGACGCGCACCTGCGCGCCGTGCCGCTCCAGCAGGTCGGCCAGTTCGAGCGCGACACCGCACGCGTCGTCCACGATCAGGAACCGCCTGCCCGCGAACCCCGTCCCGGACTCCGGCGGCGCGGGCAGCGCGGCCAGCTCCACGATCCGCGGGACCTGCCGCGCCAGCCGCGGCGCGGGACGGCTGCCGGACAGGTCCGCGGTCCCCACATGCGCGGGCCGCGACGGGCGGGGCCCGGGTTCGGGCGCGGCGGGCTCGGGGACGGCGGGCTCCGGGACGGCGGGGCGCGGCGGCTCGGCGGGCGCGTCCTTGCGGTCCTCGCCGGTGCGGGCGCGGATCACGGCGCCGGCGGCGGCGTGCACGTCCCGCGCGCCGCCGGCGGCCGGCCGCTCCTCCGGCGCGTCCTGCGCCGGCTTCCCGTCCGGCAGCGTCTCCCCCGGCAGGACGGGACGGGGCGCGGGGACGGACCGCGCCGCCGCGTCCCGTCCCGCCGGGGACGCCAGGTGCCGCAGGACCACCTCGCGCTGCGCGGCGATGACCTCGCGGCCGGCGCGCAGGTACTCCAGGACGGCGGCCTCCGAGCCGCCCGGCCCGGGCCCCTCGATGCGCTCGGCGGGCCGGAGCCCGCTCGCCGGGTACCCGCCGTCGGCGGTGCGGACGAGATGGCCGTTGACGATCCACCCGGGCGCCGGGGCGGGCTCGCCGGAGAGCGGGCGGGCGTCGCGCCCGGCGAACAGGGGCAGCGGGTCGACCGGGACGCCCGCGGCGGCCAGCTCGGCCAGCGCGCCCAGCAGCCCCGCCAGGGCGTTGCCGCCGGGCGCGTCGCAGCTCACGGCGGTGTGCGGCCGGTCCCCGAGGATCGCGTCGACGAGGCCGGTGAGGACCCGTCCGGGGCCCGCCTCGACGAAGGTGCGGGCGCCCGCCGCGTACATCGCCTCGATCTGCTCGGCGAAGAGGACGGGCGCGGCGAGCTGCCCCGCGAGGGTGGCGGCCAGCTCGGACGGGTCGGTGTCGTAGGGCGCCGCCGTCGCGTTCGACCAGACCGGGAACGCGGGCGAGCGTAGGTCGCGGCCGAGCAGCTCCGCGCGTAGGTCCGCCGACGCGGCGGACGCGAGCGGGCCGTGGGCCGCGCACGCGACCGGTGTCCGCTCGGCCCGCAGGCCCGCGTCCGACAGGACGCCCAGCGCGCGGTCCAGCCCCGCCGAGGTTCCGGCGATCATGACGTGGCGGGGCGCGTTGTGGTGGGTCACGGCGACGTCGCCGATCTCCGCCAGCGCCGCGCGCACCCGGTCCGGCGCCGCGGCCACCGCCGCGCCCGCGCCGGGGCCGGCCGCCGCCAGGACCGCCCCGGCGCGCGCGGCGCTCAGGCCGATCATGTCGGCGTCGTCGAACACCCCGGCCGCGCAGAGCGCGACGAGCTCGCCGCAGCCGTGCCCGGCGGCGAGGTCGGGGTGCACGCCGACCGCGGTCAGCAGCCGGTGGACGGCCAGCCCGGCGATGCCGAGCGCGGGCTCCGCGGTCCGCGCGTCGGCGATCTCCGCCCGGTGGCGGCGGGACTCGGACCGGGTGAACGCCGCGGGCGGGAACATCGCGGCCGCGTACCGTCCCCCGGCGTGCCGCAGCAGGCGCTGCAGGCGGGGGAACGCGACGAAGAGGTCCGCGAGCATTCCGGGCCGCTGGCTGCCCTGCCCTGGGAAGAGGAACGCGACCTGCCCCGGCTCGCCGCAGGCGGGGAAGACGCCCGGCGCCGGGCGGAACGTGGCCGCGAGCGCGAGTTTGGCCCCGAGGTCCTCAAGGCTTGAGGCGACCAGGGCCACCTGCACCGGGCCTTCGAACGAGGCGGCGGTCCTGGCGAGGTCGCGCAGCCGGGGCCCGCCGGGCAGCAGCGCCGAGAGCCGGTCGATCCCGGCGCGGGCGGCGGAGCGGTCGGCTCCGCGGATCAGGAACAGCTCGGCCGGCCACTCGTCGAGCCCGGACACCGGCTCGGGGGCGCCGTCGTAGCCGGCGAGGACGGCGTGGAAGTGCGCGCCGCCGACGCCGAAGCCGCTCAGCCCCGCATACCGTTCGCCCGGTGCGGCGGCCCACGGCCGGGCGGCGCCGCCGAACGCGAACGGGCCGTCCGGCGCCCATTCCGGATTCGGCCGGGCGAGGTGCAGCGTCCCCGGCAGGACGCCCGTGTGGAGCGCGTACGCGGTCTTGATGAGTCCGGCGAGGCCCGCGGCGCATCCGGTGTGCCCGATCTGCGACTTCACCGACCCGAGCGCGACGCTTCCCGGCGCGGCCCCGGCGAACACCGAGGCGAGCGCCGCCAGCTCCGTCCCGTCGTCCGCCTCGGCGCCGGAGCCGTGCGCCTCGACGAGCCCCACGGACGCGGGCGGCACGCCCGCGCGCTCGTAGGCGCGCTCCAGAGCGCGGCGCTGCCCTTCGAGCTGCGGCGAGGCGAGGTCGGCGGCGCGGCCGCCGCCGGCCCCGGCCACCGACTTGACCACCGCGTAGATCCGGTCGCCGTCGCGTTCGGCGTCCGCGAGGCGCTTGAGGACCACGCACCCGACGCCCTCGCCGAGCGCGACGCCGTCGGCGGACGAGTCGAACGCGGCGCAGCGCCCGGACGGGGACAGCGCGCCCGCCGAGGCGAGCAGCAGGTGGTCCTGGATACCGGTGCGCAGGTCGGCGCCGCCGCACAGCACCATGTCGCTGGTCCCGGCGGCGAGCTCCTTGCAGGCGGCGTCGAGCGCGGCCAGCGACGCGGCGCCCCCGGCGTCCACCGTGTGGTGCGCGCCGCCGAGGTCGAGCCGGTTCGCGATCCGGCCGGCGATGACGCCGGTGAGGACGCCGGGCAGGGAGTCCCCGGTCGGGCGCGGCAGCCGCTCGTCCAGGCCCGGGGGCACCGCGCCGTAGTAGGACGGGAGCGTCGCGCGCATCGCGTACGCGGTGCCGAGGTCGCCGCCCCCCGCCGCGCCGAAGACCACCGACGTCCGGGACCGGTCGAACGGGCGGTCGGCGTACCCCGCGTCGGCCAGCGCCCGGGACGCGACCTCCAGCGAGAGCAGCTGGATCGGGTCGACGCCGCCGAGCGCGCCGGGCGCGATCCCGTGGGCCCGCGCGTCGAACGGGACGTCGGGGACGAAGCCGCCCCACTTCGAGGGCGTCGCGCCCTCCCCGGACGGCGAGTAGTGGATCTCCGGGTCCCAGCGGGCGACCTCGGTGACCGCGTCGGCGCCGCCGACGATGTTCGCCCAGTACCGCCCGGTGTCGCGCGCCCCCGGGAAGACGCAGCCCATGCCGATGACCGCGATGTCGGCCGGGCGGGCCCCGCCCGCGGCCGCCGCGGGCCCGGCCGCGCCCAGCTCGGCCGCGCGGGCGGCCAGGAAGGCGGTCGCGCCGGAGGTGACCTGCGCGTGCAGGTCGGCGATCCGGGTCGTGGCCGTCCGCAGCGCGGCGACCTGCCCGATCATGTAGAGGCCGTCGGCGCGCTGGACGCCGGCGTCCACCGGCGTGTCGCGGCGCAGGCCCTTGCTCGCGACGCGCAGGCGGCTGAGGTTCAGCTTCTCCAGGCGCCGCCACACCTCCCGTCGCGGCGTGCCGACCTGCTCCAGCTCGCGGCGGGTCTCCTCGAACGTCCGGACGTAGGGGGTGGGCGCGCAGCGGGTGGAGAGGCCGGGCGAGGTCTCCAGCAGGGCCGTCCCGCGGCAGGCGAGCGCGACGTCCTGGAAGCCCGGCAGGATCGCGCCGGCCGCGACGGCCTCGGCGGTGAACAGGTACGCGGTGCCCATCAGCACGCGGACGTCGGCGCCGCGCTCGGCCAGCGGCCCGGCGAGCGCGGCGACCATCGCCGCGGAACGGGCGTCGTGCACGCCGCCCGCGAACATCAGCGACAGCTCGCGCGGGTCGCCGCCGAACGCCGCGAGCCGCTCGGCCTGCGCGTCCCACAGTGGGAAGCTCGCGCGCGGCCCGACATGGCCGCCGCACTCCCCTCCCTCGAACACGAACCTGCGGGCGCCCTCGGCGAGGAACCGGTCCAGCAGCTCCGGGGACCGGGCGTGCAGGTAGGTGCTGGTCCCGGCGGCCTCCAGCGCCGCGGCCTGCGCCGGGCCGCCGCCCGCGATGATCGCGTAGGGCGGGGCGGCCTCGCGGATCGCGGCGAGCTGGGCCTCCCGCAGCTCCGGCGGCGCGATCCCGAGGACGCCGACGCCCCAGGGACGCCCGCCGAGCCGGTCGGCGGTCTCGCGCAGCAGCTCACGCACCCGGCCGGGGTCCATCAGGGCGAGCGCGAGGAACGGCAGGCCGCCGTCCTGCGCGACCGCGCCGGCGAACGCGGAGGTGTCGCTGACCTGCGTCATGGGGCCCTGCACGACGGCCGGCCCGGAACGCGGCGCGAGCGGCTCGGACCGCACGGCGGCCCGCAGGTGCAGCTCGATCTGCTCCCGGACGGCCCGCACCACTCCCCCGGCCGTCCTGTACCGCTCGGCGAGCGCGGCGGCGAGCGGCGCGTCCTGCCCCACGGGCAGCGGGCGCCGCCCGTTCTCCGGGACGCCGGATTCCCGGTGGTACCCGTCGACGACCTCCGTCTCGGTGCCGTCCATCGCCGCCAGCCTGGCCGCGACGCCGGCGGGCTGCTCCGCCTCGCGGACCAGCGCGAGCTGGACGTCCAGGACGACACCGGCCGCGCCCCCGGCGACCGCCGCCGCGGCGGAGTGCGGCCCGATCCCGCCCGCCGCGTACACGGGGACGGCCGTGCCGCCCAGGCGATCCATGTCCGCCAGGAGGTGCTGGAGCAGCACGAAGGTGGTCAGCTCGCCGACGCGCCCGCCCGCCTCGCGGCCCCGCGCGACGAGCCCCACGTCGCCGGTGATCTCCCGGGCCGCGGCGATCGCGGCGGCGGCCTCGTCCGGGCCCACGACCTCCACCAGGAGGCGGCGCCCGCGGGCGAACCCGGCGACGTCCGTCCCCTGCGCCCCCTCGTCCACCAGCACGGGCGCGTCGACCATGACCGTCGTGGCGGTCTCGGGGACCTCGTCCGGCTCGATCCGGCACCCGGCGGGCACGCGGACGCCGAACGGGCCCTCCCACCAGCGGCCGGCGTCGGCGAGGGCGGCCAGCCCGGCCGCCCGGTCGGCGCCGAGGTCGAGCACGCCGGTGCCGCCCGCGCGCGCGACGGCGACGGCGAGATGGGGCGCCGGCCGGCCGAACGGGGAGACCCCGATGATCTCGATCGGGGGCCGCTCGCCCCGGCCTCCGTCCCGCCCGTCCCTGCCCGCCATGCCCAGCCCCCCGACGTCCCGCGCGGCCCGGCGCGTGACCGGCGCGGCTCGCAACAACGGTGCGCAACACTACGGTCGGCGACGCCTCGATCACGGAGGCGACACACCCGGGGACGCGTTGATGGCGGCACGGCTAAGGAGATTGGAACGTCCCTTGACGCGCGGAGGGGGCCGGAGGTGGCCCCGGCCAGGGTCTCGCCCCCGCGCGGCCACATCGCGCATAATGGCGATCACAGTCCGTGGCGGTGTGCCGCGGACGGGCCAGGCGGGGGCGCGATGGCGACGCTCAATCCGGCGACGGGACGGTTCCGCCTCCCGGCGCGGCGGCGGGAGGAGGCGGGCGGCGGCCCGGACCCCGTGCGGGCCGCCCTCGCCCCCCTGCTCGCCGCCCATCGCGCCGCCCACCCGGGCGGCCCCCTCGCGGGGGCCGCCGAGGCCGAACTGCTGCGCGGGTACGCGGTCGCCGAGCGGATGCACCGCGGGCAGCTCCGCAAGTCCGGCGCCCCGTACATCACCCATCCGCTGGCCGTCGCGCTGATCCTCGCCGGCATGGGGCTGGACACCACGACCCTGGTCGCCGCGCTCCTGCACGACACCGTCGAGGACACCCCGTACACGCTCGGGGAGGTCCGCGCCGACTTCGGCGACGAGATCGCGGTGCTGGTCGACGGCGTCACCAAGCTGGACGGCAGCCGCTGGGGCGATCGCGCCGAGGCCGAGACGTTCCGCAAGATCGTGCTGGCCGCGGCGGCCGACCTGCGGGTGCTGGTGATCAAGCTGGCGGACCGGCTGCACAACCTGCGGACCCTGCGCCACCAGCCCGAGCACAAGCGCGCCCCCTACGCGCAGGCGTCCCACGAGCTGCTGGTCCCGTTCGCGGAGCGGCTCGGCATCCACGTCCTCAAGCGGGAGATGGACGATCTCGCCTTCGCCGCCCGCGACCCCTGCGCGCACGAGGAGACGCGGCGCGCCGTCCGGGCGGCGCTGAGCCTGGCGGACCGCACGTTCGGGCCCGCGACGGCGCTGCTGCGCCCCTCGCTCGCCGAGCACCGGGTCAGGGCGCGGGTGGAGGTCCGGCCGTCCCACCTGTACGCGGTGCACCAGTCGTTCGGCGGCGGCCTGGCCGGGCTGCGGCCCTGCGAGGCGGCGCGGCTCCTGCTGGTGGTGGACGGCGCGGAGAGCGACTGCTACATCGCGCTCGGGGCCGTGCACGCCGCGCTGCACCCGGTGGCCGGGCAGGTCCGCGACTTCATCGCGACGCCCAAGGACAACCTGTACCGGTCCCTGCACACCCGGGTGATCAGCCCGGACGGCGACCCGTTCGAGGTGATCATCCGCAGCGAGGCGATGCACCCGGTCGCCGAGTACGGCATCGTCGCGCACATCAGGGACGCGGGCCGCGACACCGGCCCCACCGTCGCCGAGCGCCGCGACCTGGTGTGGCTGAGCCGGCTGCTGGCCTGGCAGTCCGGCTCCCCGTCCGCCGAGTTCCTGGACCGGCTGCGCGCCGACCTCGCCGCCGGCAACGTCGCCGCGTTCACCACCCGCGGCGACCTCGTCCCGCTGCCCGTGGGCGCGACCGCGCTCGACTTCGCCTACGCGCTCGGCCCCGGCACCGGCGACCGCTGCATCGGCGCCGTCGTCAACGGGCGGCTCGCGCCCATGTCGGTGCAGATCCGCAGCGGCAACGTCGTGCGGATCCTCACCGACCCGGCCGGCTCCCCGACCGAGGACTGGCTCGGCTTCGCCGTGTCGGTGCCCGCCCGCGTCCACATCCAGCAGCGGCTCGCGCTGCGCCGCGCCGAGGAGGACGCCGAGGCCGGCCGGCGCCGCCTCGTCCGGGCGCTGGCGGCGCGCGGCGTCGACCTGCTGGCCGCCGAGGCGCGCGGCGACTCGCTGGCCGTCGCCCGCGACCTCGGCTACGGCGACGTCGACGCGATGTACGCGGCGCTCGGCACGGGCGTCCTCGGCCTCGACGACCTTCTGGCCCGGTTCGCCCGGCCCTGACCCGCCGATTACGCTGGGCCCGTGGTGATCACATGAGACCGTTCGAGTACGGCGTCGACGGACCGAAGGTGATCGTGGCGGGGGTGGACGGCTCCGAGACGTCGCTGCGCGCCGGCGCCTACGCCTGGGGCCTCGCGCGCCGCGCCGGCGCCCGGCTCGTCGTCGTGCACGTCTCGCCGGTCGCGTCGATGGGCACCCTCACCCCGGGCGGTGCCGCCGCGCTGCGCGAGACCGCCGAGGAGATCTCCGCGCAGATCCGCCGCGAGCTGGAGGCCGCCGCCGGGCGCGAGCAGGTCCGCTACGACCTCGTCACCGAACTGGGCGACGCCTACGCCGTGCTCGCCCGCGTCGCCGACGAGTCCCGCGCGGACGCCGTCGTCGTCGGCGCGTCGGCGCAGGCGGGGCACCGGCTCATCGGGTCGGTCGCCGTCCGCCTGGTCAAGGCGGGGCGGTGGCCCGTGACCGTCGTGCCCTGACCCCGGTTCGGCCGCCGCTCGCGGGGAAGGGCGTGGGTGGACGGCGACGGGCGGGCGGAGGCGGCGATGCCAGATCCTGTTCTGACGGAGATCGGCTGGGCGGGGTCGGCGCTGCGGCTGGCCGGCACCCTCAAACCCGACGGAGCCGTCCGCGAGCTCGAAGTGCTGCTGCGCGAGCGCGGCGGCGACGGCCTGCTGCGCGTCCCCGCCTCGCACCACAGGCGGGACGGGCGCATCGCGTTCGAGGCGGAGGTCGACGTCGCGACCCTCGTCGGCGGGCACCCGCTGCCCGGCGGGCTGTGGGACGTGAGCCTGTCGGTCGGCGCGCCGATGGAGACCTCCGTCGTCCCGCTCGGCCCGGGCCGGGCGCCCGGCCTGGACGCCTCGCCCCGGCGGCGGTTCCTGCCCGGCTCCTGCACGGTGATCGCCTACTTCGGCGCCGGCGGCGTCCTCGCGATCGACGTCGGCGGCCGCCCGCACGTCGCCGGATCCGTCGCCGCGGACGCGCTGGGCTGGAACGAGGAGCGCGAGGAGGTCGTCGTCAGCGGGCATCTCGACCTGCGGCGGGCCGGCATGCCGATCTCCGGGTCGCTGCTCCTGACCGAGCGGCGCTCGCGGCACGTCTACCAGGTCATCGCGATGCTGGAGGAGCGTCCGCACCGGCTCGGCTACCGGGCCGCGGTGCCCGCGACGCGGGCGTTCATCGACGATCCGCTGCCGCGCGGGACCTGGGACGTCTCGCTGTGCCTCGGCTTCTCCGGGATGCACCGCGAGCTGCGGCTGCTGGCGCCGGACGAGCCGGTGGACGTGCAGGTGTGGCGGCGGCTGCGGCACGTCCGGGTCGTCTCCTCGGCGGCGCCCGGCCCGCTGACGATCACGGTCGGCCGCGTCTGAACGGCCCGTCCCACGGGAGCTCCCGGGACGTCGCCGCGACCACCGCGCACAGCAGCGCCACCACGGCCGACCCGCCGGCCAGGTTGATCGCGGACGTGGCGAGCGCCGCGTCGAGCCGGGCGTGCAGCGTGAGCGGCAGGATCGCCAGCAGCGCCACCGCGATGCCGCCGATCCAGGCGAACGCCCGCACCGGGCGCGCCGACGACGACAGCAGCAGGTGCATCAGCGCGGTGGCCTGGATCGTCGCCGCCGCGGCGCACAGGGCGTAGCTCGTCGCGGCGGGCGCCGCGGCGGTGTGCCCGCCCGCGAACACCGGCACCTCGACGCCGAACGCCGACCGCAGGCCGATCGTCACCGCGAACGCCAGGCCGCCGCCGACGAGCGCGGCGGACACCCCCGTCCACCACAACGGGCGCAGCGGAGCGCCGGAGCCTTCCCTGGATATCTCCTCGTGCAGCGCGACGAAGTCCTCGTACCGTCTGGGCGGTGCCTCCGTCGGCCGCCGCCGCGCCGCGGAAGGGCAGCGGAACGAGCGTTCCCACGGCCGTGGCGCCGGGCGGCCGGCGTGCCTGCCCGGCAGGCCACCGGAGTTCCGCCCGAAGGATGAGTCGGGCATGTTCCCTCCCCCGGTGCGAACGTAGGAGTGTTACCCGGCGCCGCAGGGAGGAATTCGTCCAACCTCACCATTTTGCAGATGTTTGGCCGCGTTCCCCCGTATGGCAGAACACGGCGGATCCCCGGGAGGCCGCGCCTCCCGGGGATCCGTCAGGGTCCGCCGTCGTCCGCCGGGTCCCGTCAGACCAGGCCGGCCTTCTCCAGCGCCGCGCAGCAGGTGCCCGTGATCAGGCGGGTCACCACGTACGGGTCGACGTTGGCGTTCGGGCGGCGGTCCTCGATGTAGCCCTTCTTGTCCACCTCGACCTGCCACGGGATCCGCACCGAGGCGCCGCGGTCCGACACGCCGTAGCTGAACTCGCTCCACGGGGCCGTCTCGTGCATGCCGGTCAGCCGCCGCTCGATGTCGGCGCCGTACCCGGCGACGTGCTCCTGCGCCTTCTCGGCGAGCGCCTCGCACGCCGCGATGATCGCGTCGTAGCCCTCGCGCATGGCCTTGGTCGAGAAGTTGGTGTGCGCGCCGGCGCCGTTCCAGTCGCCCTCGACCGGCTTCGGGTCGAGCGTGGCGGACACGTCGTGCTCCTCGGCGATGCGGTAGAGCAGCCACCGGGCGATCCACAGGTGGTCGCCGACCTCGATCGTCCCCGCCGGGCCGATCTGGAACTCCCACTGGCCGGGCATGACCTCGGCGTTGATGCCGGAGATCTTCAGCCCCGCCGCCAGGCAGGCGTCCATGTGCTGCTCGACGATGTCGCGGCCGAACACCTCGTCCGAGCCCACGCCGCAGTAGTAGAAGCCCTGCGGGGCCGGGTAGCCGCGCTCCGGGAAGCCGAGCGGGCGACCGTCCTTGAAGAAGGTGTACTCCTGCTCGATGCCGTACCAGGAGTCCTGCGCCTCGAACTGCTCCGCCACGGGCCGCAGCTTGGCCCGGGTGTTGGTCTCGTGGGGCGTGCCGTCCACGAGGTACACCTCGCACAGCACAAGCTTGTTGTCACCCCCGCGGATCGGGTCCGGGCAGGAGAAGACCGGCTTCAGCACGCAGTCCGAGTGGTCGCCGGGCGCCTGGTTCGTGCTGGACCCGTCGAACCCCCAGTCCGGCAGGTCGGCCCCGTCGGCGAGGATCCTCGTCTTCGACCGCAGCCGTGCGGTCGGCTCGGTTCCGTCGATCCAGATGTACTCGGCCTTGTAGCTCAACGTCGGTCCCTTCGTTCGCTGCCGGGCCTTGCGGGTTCGGCCTCACAGAACGTGCCAACCGGGCATTTCGCATCTGTTGCCCGTTTGTGAACGGCGTGTAACACGCGAGATGACCTGCTGAGACGTTGCTCACACCGCCCGGACTCGGCTCCGGCCGCCGCCCGGAAATACCTCCAATCGCCGCAAATCGACATTTAACGTCTAATGCAATGGCGTCGCAGCTTTTATTGGGCGCATCTCACCCACTATCCGAAACCCTCGGAAGTTTCTTTACTCCTCCCACACCCGGCCGCGCCTTCTCTTCTGTTCAAGATGAGCGGGGACGCGCCGCTTCGGCGCGTCCTCATCGTGAAGCAGAGAACGGGGGAAAAGGATGAGGCGGACTCTCGCGGCCTCGCTCGGTACGGCCGTCGCGCTGGCGGGGCTGGCATCCTTCGCGCCGGCCGGGCACGCGGCCGAGGGCGGGAAGGGCAGGCGGATCCACATCGTGTGGCCGGGCCACTCGATCCAGAAAGCCGTCGACCACGCACGGCCCGGCGACGTCATCCGGCTCAAGACCGGGGCCTACGACGGCGGCGTCCTCGTCCGCAAGCGCCTGACCATCCAGGGGGACGGCGACAGGACCGTGCTCCACCCGGGTCACAAGGACCGCTGCGCCAAGGCCGGCGCGGCCGGCATGGGCATCTGCGTGGTCGGCCGCCCGAAGCACCTGGTCAAGGGCGTCTCCATCCTGAACCTGACCGTCCGGGGCTTCAAGGAGAGCGGCGTGTACGGCATGTACACCGACCGCCTGACCGTCGAACGCGTCCTCGCCACCCGGAACGGCGCCTACGGCATCACGGAGTTCCACTCGACCCGCGGCCGCTTCGTCAAGAACCGGGCCATCGACAACTCCGTCGAGGCGGGCCTCTACGTCGGCGACATCGAGGACGCCCGCGGCACCGTCGTCGCCTACAACCATGCCTCGGGCAACGCGCTCGGCCTGCTGATCCGGCACGCCCGCAGCGTCGCCGTCTGGAAGAACCACCTCGTCGGCAACTGCGTCGGCGCCGCGCTCGTCAACGACGACCAGAAGGGCGGCCAGGGCGAAGCCAGGCTCTGGATGAACAAGGTCTGGAAGAACAACCGGTCCTGCCCGCAGCACGAGGAGGTCCCGCCGCTCGGCGGCACCGGCATCCTCGTCTTCGGCGGCGATCACAACGGGATCGAGCAGAACGCCGTGCTCGGCAACCGGGGCACGCTGCCCTACTCCGGCGGCATCGTGCTGTTCCCGAGCCCGAAGGGCCAGCCCGCCCGCCACAACCTGGTCAAGCGCAACCTCGTCAAGGGCAACGCGCCGTTCGACCTGGTCGACAGGAGCGGCAGCAGGACCAACCGCTTCGTCGACAACAGGTGCCGGACGTCGAACCCGCGCGGCCTCTGCTGACACCGCCGCGAGGACCCCGCTCCCGCGTCGTTCGCCGACCTGAACGGGAGCGGGGTCCTGTCACTCTCCGCCGCGCAGGAACCGCTCGCCGAGCGGCGTCAGCGCGTGATGGACCGTCTTGCCCCGGCGCTCGCTGGTGAGCAGACCCGCGCCGCGCAGCGCGGTGGCGTGCTGGGAGGCGGACGCCGCGCTGACCCCGAGCCGGGCCGCCAGCGTCCCCGTCGTGAGCTCCCCGTCCGCGCCGACCAGCCGGATCACGGCGGCGCGGGTCCGGCCGAACACCTGCGGCAGCGTGTCGCCCGCGCCGCTGAGCGGCCGGGACGAGGGGACCACCACCGTCGCCGGGCCGTCGCCGGCGACCATGACGCGCGGGCCGGTCACGAACACCGAGGGCATGAGAAGGAGCCCGCGCCCGCCGAGGTGCACGTCCCCGTCGCGCAACGTCTCGATCTCCAGGACCGGGGACGTCCAGCGGACGGCGGGGTGCAGGCTCCCGAGCAGCCCGCCGATCCCGTCGCGGGCCATCGTCCGGGCGTGGCGGGACGCCTCCGCGCACAGGTGGTCGCTGAGGCCGGACCACGCGTCCGCCAGCGCGACCCGGTGGAAGTCGCTGAGCCCGCGGACCAGCGTCCGCATGGTCTCCCCGTCGCCGCCCGCGAGGCGGGGCAGCCACGGGACCGGCGGCCGCGGGCCGTACGACCGCTCCAGCTCGTCGCGGATCCGCCGCACGGGCGTCGAGGCGACGGCGTCGAGCTCCGGTTCGAACCCCGGCACGAGCGTGTACGGCGTCAGGAAGTCGGGGACCCAGCGGCCGGACGGCACCAGATCGAGCAGCAGGCGGGACGGGCCGGTGAGCCTGGCGCGCGTCCGCGAGCGCCACCCGCCGGGAATCGGCTCCGGCCCGACGCCGCGCAGGGCCTGGGCGCCGAGAACGGTCTGGGCGAGCGGCGAGAGGCCTGGGGTGATGCGAATCCGGGTGAGGTCCTCATAGTCGAGCCAGAGCCGGAGCATGGATCGGACAATACGACATTTAACCTATTTCTGAAATCATTGCACCCGGCCCGGAACGTCGTGGAAGGTGCGGGTCATGAATCGACTCCGCCTCTTCTGCCGCACCGTTCCGCTGATGGTGCTCGCCGCCCTGACCGCGGTCGCCCTCCCCGTCCGCGCCGACGACGGCACGACCGTTCGCGAGGGCGACATCGACGGAGTCCCCTACCGCGTCGAGGTCCCCGCCCGCTGGAACGGGACACTGCTGCTGTGGAGCCACGGCGCCTACAGCCTCGACTACCCGGCGCCCTCGGAGATCTCGCTGACGAACCACCCCGCCACCCGGCAGTGGCTGCTCGACCACGGGTACGCGCTCGCGGCCTCCCAGTTCCGCGTGCCGCGCGGCTGGGGCGTGGTCGAGTCCGGGCTGAAGGACCAGATCGACCTGCTCGACTGGTTCACCGCGAACGTCGGGAAGCCCAGGCGCACCGTCTCCACCGGCTCCTCCGCCGGCGGCCTGACCTCGGTGCTCCTGGCCGAACGCAACCCCGGCCGCTTCGCCGGCGTGGCCTCCCTCTGCGGAGTGCTCGGCGGCACGACGGGCCACTTCAACAGCGCCCTCGACACCAACTACGCGGTCAAGACCCTTCTGGCGCCCGACCTGGAGCTGGTGCGGATCAAGGACCCACAGGCCAACACCTCCGCCGCCCGCCGCGCCCTCGGAACCGCCCTGGCCGACCCCGGCGGGCGCGCCCGCCTCGCCCTCGCCGCCGCCCTCGCGGACATCCCCGGCCGTTACACGTCCCGGGCGCCCGCACCGGACACGGTCGCCGGCCAGGTGGAACAGCAGGTCTACTACGCCGCCTACGACCGGGGCGCCTTCTGGGGCGCCAACCGCACCGACATCGAGAAGCTCGCCGGCGGGAACCCGTCCTGGAACACCGGCGTGGACTACCGGACCCTCTTCGCCCGCTCCAGCCAGAAGGCCCTCGTGAAGCGCGCCTACCGCGAGGCCGGTCTGAACCTCCGCGACGACCTCGCGCGCTTGAACGCGGCACCGCGCATCAAGGCGGACCCCGCCGCCGTGCGCTACCTCGGCCACTACGGCACCCCGTCCGGCCGCACGCCCTGGCCCGTCGTCACCCTGCACTCGACAGGTGACGGCAACGTCCCGCCGGAGAACCAGCGCTGGTACGCCACCCACGTCCGCAACCCGGCGAACCTGAGGCAGCTCTACGTCGACCGCGGCTACCACTGCTCCTTCACCGCCTCAGAAGAAATCGCGGCGCTGCAAGCACTCCTCACCCGGATGGACACCGCCCACTGGCCGGACACCCGGCCGGCGGCGCTCAACCGCTTCGCCGCCACGCTCGCCTCTGACGCCCAGACGGTGTTCGACACAGACCCCGAGCCCGGCCAGCACCCCACGACCCCGTCCTTCATCCACTACCGCCCGGGCCACTACCTGCGTCCATGACCGATCGACCACGAAGGCCATGGTCCGCGGGGGCGAACCATGGCCTTCGTCGCGATGAGTTCGGCGACCGAGCGGAGTCCACACATCGAGACCCCGCGAACCCTGGAGGAGCCATGACCGCCAAGGCACTACCACCCGTCGTCGACACCGAGACCTGGCAACGCCACCTCGGCGAGCTGCGCGCCCGCGAGAAGGCCGCGACCCGCGAACTCGACGCGATCGCCGCGCAGCGCCGCCGGCTGCCGATGGTCGAGATGCCCGACTACACCCTGGAAGGCGAGGAGGGCCCGGTCAGCCTGGCCGAGATCTTCGACGGCCGGTCCCAGCTGATCGTCTACAACCACATGTGGTTCCCCGGCGAGGAGTGGCAGTGCCCGGGCTGCACGGGCTTCACGTCCCAGTACACCCGGCTGGGGTTCCTGGACGCCTACGACGCCCGCTTCGTCATCGTCACCCAGGGCCCGATCGACGAGGCCCTGGCCTACAGGAAGCGCGTCGGCAACGAGATGACCTGGTACTCCACCGCGAACAGCTCCTTCGGCTCCGACGTGGACGCCCCTCCCGGCGGCGGCTTCGCCGTCAACGTCTTCCTGCGCGACGGCGACACCGTCTACCGCACCTGGCACACCAGCGGCCGGGGCACCGAGCAGCTCAGCCACTCCTTCCCCCTGATCGACCTGCTCCCCTACGGCCGCCAGGAAGAATGGCAGGACGTCCCCGAAGGCTGGCCCCAGTCCCCCGCCTACTCCCGCTGGTCCAGCTCCGAAGAGATAGCCGCCCGCTACGGCCGGGACGCCTGACCCCGCCGCACGCCCGCCCCGGGAAAAGCCGTCGACGCGAGGCCCGGGGCGGGGCATGATCTTCGCCGTGCTCCAGAACGGCGCCCGTCCCGGGCGGTACACGCTGACCGACTCGGAGCACGGCCACGTCTGGGGAACCTGCCCCACGGTGGACGGGCTCTTCGGGAACCCCCGACGCGGCACGTACGAGCTCTTCGACTGGGTCCCAGAACGCGCCGAGCTTCCGCACTGGCTCGGCAGCCGGGTGTGGCTGGTACCGACCGACGACGCTCTCGACCCCTGGCTTCTGGAGGACGCCAAGAGCGCACGGCAGTTTCCGGACGGCCTCGTGCTCACCGGCCTGGACGACTACCACGGCCCACCCGAGGCCTATACGGGCCCGATCCGAGTGCACAACGGTCACGAATGGCTGGGCTCCTGCTGTGAGTTCGTCCGCATCGTTCCGGACGGGCAGGCGGCGCCCCCACTCGTCCTGCGGAACCTCGTTCCCAGCGAACGACTGCGAGCGGCTCTGAACAAGGGCACCCGCCGTGCGCTGGATCTGGGAGAGGCCGTCCTGGAGATACGAGACGACCACGGCGTCCCGCTGGCCGAACACGTGCTGTGGCCCAAGATCAGCACCTGGCATGGATCGGACCTGGTCGACCTCGAACTCGTCGCGGCGAGCTTCACGCCCGTTCCCGAATACGCACGCCCCCTCTGGGAGCGCTGGTTCACCGGCCCCCCGGAAGCCGAGGGCGCCTGGGCCGGCCTCGACACCCGACGCCGTGCCGCCTGGCTCGACCTCGTCCGAGAACGCGGCTGGCGCTACCCCGACCGCCCACCGGGGCACGCCTACGTACTCGACGGCCGGCACATCACCGACGAACCGGGCCTCTACCTGGCACTCGGCGAGGCCGTGAACGGCCCGGGCGGCTACTTCGGCGGCTGCCTGGACGCCCTGGCCGACTGTCTGAACGGCGATTTCGGCTACACGTTCCCCGCCACCCTGCTCTGGAACGACGCCTCGACCGCCCGCGCGCACCTGTCCCAAGGCCTGATCCCCGAGGGCCGGCCCTGGGACCTGTTCACCGCGACCCTCGAAGTCCTGGCCGAGGGCGGCATGCACGTCACCCTGGCATGATCCGCGCCCACGGCCCGCCGTGTGAGACTGGAGGCCCATGGGTTACTGGATGTGGCTGACCAGGTACGACGGCGCCGAGGTCGCGGCCCTGCTCGATCATCCGCACGGCCTGCACGCGGGCCTCGGGCGGCTACGGAACATCTGGGACGACCTGCCCACCGAGCTCGGCTACGACCCGTCCGGCGCCCTGTGCAAGCTCGAAGAGATAGACACCCACCGCGCCTGGGACGCCCTGCACGTCCTGCTGACCGGCCTCCCGAACGAGGACTACGAGCACACCTCCGGAGATCCGCCCGCCTGCGACGTGGTGATGGGCGGCCTGGTCATGAACGCGACCGGCGAAGGCTCCCTCCTGCGCGTCCCACGCCTCCTGCGCCCCGGCCAGGTGCGCGCGGTGGACGCCTTCCTACGCGACCTGGACCGCGACGCGCTGATCCGTGACCGCCACGCGTTCCTGAAAGAGACCCAGCCCTACTCCTTCGAGGGCTGGGGACGCCTACTGAGCGGCGAAGCCTGGGACATGGTGGAGCACGGCGTCCTCGCGAACACCTTCGACACCGTCCGCGCCTTCTACTCCCGCGCCGCCGCCGCCGGCAACGCCGTCATCAAGGAGATCAGCTGAAAAGACCTGGTCCCGTGGCTTCAGCCACGGGACCAGTCGACAGCCGGGGCCGGCCTCGTGAGCCGTCCCCCGATTGCACTTCCGCAGGGCGTGCAAGCCCTGCGGGCGAGCTAGCGACCCTTCAGACGGACGGCGCCGTGGACGACACCGCGAACGAGGAAGCCGCCGACGCCCCCACCGAAGAAGCCACCGGCAACGCCGCCGACAACTCCACCGAGGAAGCCGCCGAAGCCGCCCAAAGCGCCCGTCAGGACGCCGCCTGCTCCGACGGCCATGGCGCCGCCGATACCCCAGGCGACGGTGTAAGCGATGCCCCTGGCGACGCCGCTGATGACGTTCCACGACTCGTCACCGGCTGTCGTGTCAGCGAAGAGAACGCCGATCACGACGGCGACGACGCCTGCGACGACACCGGCCGAACCGCCCCCGAGAACGCCACCCACGGCGCCGCCGAGGGCGAGGCCGCCGATGACACCGAGGACGATGCCGGTAAGGGGAAAGCGAAGCTTCACGGGATCGGTCTCCTTTGCGTAGGCACCCGTGGTGATCACGAGCGTCTGCAAGTACCGTCCTGCGCTCCGCCCCCCGCACAACCCGGAGCACATGCCCCGACGTCAAGCCCACGGACCTCACCGGGCCCGGCCGGCCGATGAAGATCTTGAGCTCCCAAAAGAGTTTGGTCCCGTGGCTTCTGCCACGGGACCAGACACTGTCGGGGCCGACCTGGTGAGCCGTCCCCGCTACACCCGCAGGGCACCATGCGGCCCTGGAGGCGAGCTAGTGACGCCGCAGGCGGACGATGCCGTGGACGACACCGCTGACGACATAGCCACTGACGGCACCGACCAAGACGCCGCCGCTGATGACGGCGAGTACGGCGACGATGCCCATGACGCTGCTCAGGACACCGGCGATGAAGGCGGCGGCGGTGCCGCCGATGACACGGGCGCCGGTGCAGGCGACCGACCACGCGGCGCCGCTGATGACGTTCGACAACTCGTCGTTGACGACCGCGCCGCTGACAAGGCCGCCGACAAAGGCGCCGACGAAGCCGGCCATGACGCCGACCGGACCGCCACCGAGAACACCGCCGAGGATGCCGCCGAGGCCAACAACCGCGATGGCGATGGCGGCACTGGGTAAGAGAGGCTTCATGAGGATCGATCTCCTTTGCGTAGGCGCCCGCGCTGATCACGGGCGTCAGTAAGTACCGTCCTGAGACCGGCACACCCCACAACCGCTCAGGACGTCCAATCGCCTCGCGTCACCGGGCGCGGCCGCCCTACGCTCAGGGTAGGCAGCGCCACCTTCATCGTCGGTTCGGGAGGCATACCGGGTGACCGGCAGAGATGATCCCCGCCTGGGCGTGATCAACAGGCTCGTCGCAGAACTGAGCACGTTCCTGCAAGAGCCGATCGAGCTCGTAGAGCCCACGGACACCTGTTTCCTGGAGGACGAGGGGTTGGAGTTCTGCGTGAATATCCGCAGTGCGCCCCCACAGGGCACCGGCTTCCAATTGTGCTGGGAAGGAATAATGGGGGGCCAGCTCGTTCAGGACGGGAACTCTGACGTCAGCGTCACACTCTTCCTGTACAGCAGGAACCGGCGGCTCGGGATGATGGAGGACCGGGAGGGCAGTGGCCTCGAGATCGACTACGAGGGTTCGCCCGAGAACGGCGGCTGCTGGGGCAATCCCAGATGGCTCGCGGACGAGTTCGGCGAATTCCTGGCGTACGAGTCGTACGGCGACGCCGAGTAGGTCGAGCGTGCGCGAACCGGGTCATCGCGGCAATGCAGACGGGTGCGGACGTCCGGAAGGTCGCTTGGTCGGGGCGCACCGGCATGTCCCCGAGATGCTGGGGCGCTGCCCAGACTCGGCTTCCCCGTGCTCGGTGTGACCGGCCTTCCGGCGCCGTGTCCTTCTGGACGTCCGCGCTGAACTTGAGCACGTTGCCGCTGCCTCGCGACCTGGAGCCGGAGGGTGAAGACGACGGCCGTTCAGGCCGTCACAGCACGCACTGCTCCACTCCCTGTGGCGTTCCCGGCGACTTCGCTGACGGTTGAATACGCGGCCTCAAAGTGGGGTCGCTCTGTCCAAAAGAGAGGAAATGCCATGTCACGCTCCCCATGTACCAGGGCGAACGAAGCGCTTCAGGTGTTGATAGCGACGAATGAGCCCTGGGCCACCTACCACGTGCAGCCGCTGCTCGCCGAGGCCGAACGCCGCGGCTGGAAGCTGACTCAGGTGGTGCCTGACAAGTCGCGGATCAACCCCGGGGATCCGGTGCCGACCGCGACACCACAAACGGCTCCGGCCGCTGACCTGCTCGTGGTCGCCGGAGCCGGGGACTGGCCGGTGGAGGTCGCCGGTCGGTTTCCGAGGCTGCCCCTGACCGCCAGCGGGCTCGCCTATCTGGGGCCGCGGCAAGCCGTTGGCGCCCGGGTGTTGCGCCCGCGGCTGCAGACGATCACCGCCGCGTCACCGGCGGCGGCCGATGCGTTCGCCGACCATCTCGGTACGAGGCGGGGGACGGTGACCGTCGTCGGCTCCCCGCAGACCGATGATCTGCCGGAGCGGGTGCCCGAGCCGGGGCTGGTATTGGTCCTGACGAGCGTCACCCGCCCCGACGCGACCGGGGAAGCGGCGCACGGCACCGCTCTCCTGCTGGCGGCCGCGGAGCAACTGCGGACGAACGGTAAACGGATCATGGTCGGTCTGCACCCAAGGGAGAACCCCGCGTTGTGGGCCCGGTATGAGATCAGCCAGGTTCCGTCGCTGAGCGCCTCGGCACGGGCTGAGGCGACGATCGGGATTCCGGGAACGGCGTTCCCCCTGATCGCCGCCGTGGGCACACCTCTCGTGGGGTGCACAGATCCCGCGCTGGAGGTTCCCGACTATCTGCTCACGGTCTGTTCGTCCACCATCGATGACGCCGCGCTCGCGGTATCCGCGGTGGAGGACGCTCGGCCTCCGGCGCCTGAGACCCTGCGGGACGTCATCGGGCCGGTCGGCGGTTCGGCAGGCCGCCTGTTCGACGTCTGGTCGAAGGCGGCATGTGGAGATGTCACCTGACATCGCGCCATTCACCCAAACAGAGGCGGGAGGGGCTTCCCCTCCCGCCTTACCTTTGCGACCGACCTTCTCCAAAAGCTCCCCAGGCCCAAAATAGCTGTGCGTGATCAGCTACTCCACACAGGGCCCACCGCCGCCCGGCACCGGTGACCCGCCGCAGACTTGGGAGTGGAGAAAGGAGGCTCGATGGGTAACGGCTACGGCAAGTGCTCCAGCTGCATCAATGGTCGATGTGACCTATGCCGAGGTCAGTGCAGTTGCGCTGACGCCGGCCACCGGTAGCAGCTTGGCGGCGGCGCAGCCCCCTGACCGCCGATGCTTGGCAAACGGGGTGACGGCGCGCGATGCGGGGCTCGGCGCGGCCGTCCGGTGACCGGCGCCCACGCGGCACGCTCGGGGCGGCCTGTCGCGGGACCGCGCAGCCCCCAAGCGCTGCCGCCCCTTGAGTCGGCGCCGGGACGGCCACCGTCCGGCAAGCGCAAGTGGCGTTGGACACCGGTGAGCTGATCATCGGGCCGCCCAAGTCGCGGGCGACCTGCGGACGGTGACACTCCCCCAAGCGATCATTCCGGAGCTGCGGCGGCATCTCGGCAACTTCACCGGCTCGGAACCCGAAGCGCTGATCTTCACCGGCAAGCGCGGCGGGGTCCTGCGGCGGGCGAACTTCCGGCGGGCGTCCAAGTGGGGTGAGGCGGTGGCCAAGCTGGGCGTTCCTCACCTGCACTTTCACGACCTCCGACACACCGGAAACACCTTCGCGGCCGAGTCCGGTGCGACGCTGCGCGACCTCATGGAGCGGATGGGGCATGACAGCGTGCGGGCCGCGCTGATCTACCAGCACCGGACGGCGGGCGGTAACCGGGCGATCGCCCGAGCGATGGACGACAAGATCAACAAAGCCGACCCGGATGACGACGATGGGGCGGCCGGAGCGCTCGCGATCGTGGGCTAATGGCACGCTAATGGCACGAGACCCCGTTTCCGATCTTGGAAACGGGGTCTTCTGGCTGGTGGGCGCGGCAGGTTTCGAACCTGCGGCCACTCGCTTGTAAGCCAAGCTCATCGCGGCCTAACGCAACTCCCGCCCTGCACAGCGGTACCCCACAGCCCACCAACGTCCACCGACGTCCACTTGGACTGTCACTCAGTTAGACACTCACTCGCGCGACCTTGCAGACGGGACGCCAGGCCCTCATCACGTACGGATCGCCCGGAGCCGACCGTCCGCCAGCGTCATCGTCCTCCGAGGCACCACCACCGGCACCCAGCCTTTGAACGCCAAGGTCCGAGGAGGACTATCGCCACGTCCTCAAGGGCGCCGCTCCCCGCCGCCAGCGGCCCGCTCGGCTCGGCGAACATGCGGCCTTCGGGCCGGTCCCGCCGAGTCGAGCGGGCGCAATCTCACGGAAAGACGGACAGGGTCAACTGATCTCTCTGCGCTTGCTGCGCCGGGAAGGCTTAACCTGTTCCTGCTCTTTGGAACGGCCGAGGTCGACCACAACCGTCAGCAACTCCGTGAGCTCACTCAATACGCGCTGCGCATGCTCCTGCTCACGCTGAGGAAGCCGAAGCGCCCTGTGGTACAGGAAACCGACCCAGGTGGCGATAAGAACCACCGCCAACATCGCGCCGCCCGCCAGGATGGCCGCAGCCATGGGGAGTGTGGACATGCCGAACAGACCCTCCTTGGGTCTAGTCCGTGCTGCGCTACTCCACGGAACTGTTCGACGAGCCACGTACGCGCTGAGAGGTGTTCTGTTGTGTACTCCATGATGCCACAGCCTCGGGGGTCATCGCAGCCGCGATGTTCCAGGGAAGCTCATCTTGATCATCTGGAGTGAAGTTGGCATCACCAACATACACCACGCGCGCAGGGTAAACTAATCCCTTTTCTTTATAGCCACCCACTACGTGCTCGCCGGTCGCATACTCCATTGCGAGCGGATCTATTGCATAGGTGGCTCGACACTTTCGACAACTAGCTAGAGGACCAGAAGGGTATGCCGCACATATCTGCTCACTTGTGTAAGCTTTATAAGTATTGAGCGGATCGTTAAGTTTATACACATCATCCGGGAAGGTTCTAGATCCATTATCGGTTTCGACAGAATCGGCCGAGGTGCTCGACACTTCAAAGGTGAGGTCATCAATTTCTTCGCTCACCTGCTGCGGCGTATACCTCTCACCGGTATGCCATACCCAAAATTCATTCCGGATTGGATAGACTGCCGCAAGAAGTCTTCCGTCATTTGGACACCGAGCCTCCACTGCACTTCGAAGCCTCTTCCTGCTCCTTTGAAGGTATCTGCGCACTTCGTTTTTTCGTCGATCCGGAGTCAGCAATTTTCATCCCCCTCACTTGTGCTCATATCAGCATCCAAGGCGTGGCTTGCCAAGAGTGGATCATTCCGTAGTGAAGGGCTGCATTGTATTGAGGCTTGGCACCAGAAGGCACTACCCTACCAGGCGTAATTATGATGGCGGAGCGCGATCTATCTACAATACTCTTCCCTGAGGCATAACTCATGGCCGAGTATTCTATAATATAAGTTAGGCGACATCTTGGGCAACTGGAAAATTCACCCCTTAGGACACGGTCCACTTTCCTGATGTCGGCCAACGAGGACTCTAGGTAGCATGTTTTCATGAATGCCTGGCTCCCTAGATTAACGACGCCTTGAGAGTCGTAGGCACTCCTTGTTGGAGAACAAAATGATTCCCCTTCTACTATGCCCAACGTCATCTCCCACGCCTCTTGTTGAGAGAATCCATCTTCAGTGAGCGCCTCAAACTCGGCTGCAGCGTTTGCGTGCGATTCTCGCTGAGCTTCCTCTGGAGTTAGACGTTGGCCGCGGTACCACAGCCAGATGCCGTCCCTCATACGGTAGGCCGCTCCTAGAAGCCGAGAATCCTTCGCGCACCTGGCTTCAGCAAGAGCACGAAATGATCGACGATCCGCTGAAAGTAGACGCTGAACTTCTTCATGGCGGGCTACCCACTCATCTGCGTTGCCTTCCATCCTCATAGTCTCCCGCACCACGTCAGTCTTAGTAGACGGTTCGTGGAAACGCCATGGCCGAGGATGAGAGCGCCCCAGATGCCTCATCTGTCACTCTGACATCAGCGCTTCGGGATATGAGACCAGCTGGGTCCGCCCAAGACGGTGACTGCTTGCCGTGCGTAGCTCGCGGGTTGCTGGCCATGGCCGAACAGGGCTACGGCCACCACGGGACGTTCCGGCTGGCGCCGACACCACGCTGCTGCCGGTCACTACCCAGCGCACCGCTCTGGACCGCCGGCCGATGGGACGGCCACCAGTGCCGCGTTACCGAAAAGTCACCCCTCCTGGCCTGATGGACCGGACGCTGTCCCACCTGCGACAACAAGCCCACTTCGGCCACCGGCCCGCCCATGTAACCAGCCCTACTAGGTTGGCAGCCCAGGGGGTGAGGATGTGGCTAGCTGACGAGTGCGACAGCCGGGACAAATGGCATAGCCATCGTTCGAGGAAGTAACTACTCTTTGCATGGTGACCACCGTCAACCGTGAACTCCTCCTCGACTCAGCCCTGGACTTCGCTAACCGAGCACTCAAGGCGTACACCGAAAACGACACCAGAGTGATCCTTGTAAACGCTGCCATTAGCTTGGAGCATCTGAGTAAGACATATCTCTGCAACATGAACCCGGCGCTCTTGGTTGAACTGCGTAACGGGTCATTGGACTCTTTGTTGCATCTGACGGGACACGGAGACAAGGCAGCGAAAAAGTTTCCCCGGACAATTAGCGCCCGGGAAGCTATTGAGCGCCTAAAGAAGATTATTCCCAACTTTATGACTCCAGAACGAATCAACGATCTCATCAACATTCGGGACGGCGTCGTGCATACTGGCTTCCTTGACGAGAAAGCGACAAAAGAGATCCTAGTCGCCGCACTGCGTGTTAGCAACGAACTGTTCGAGGCGCTCTCTGTTCCGGAACACGTGCGCTGGGGACGTCATAGTGATTTGGTGGATTCGCTGATTTCTCAATCCCTCAATGAGATACAGCGCGATGTCAAGCATCGGATGGCTGCCGCCAAGCTCAGAATCGAAGAGATCCTAGCGCGGATCCCCGAGTACGAGCGCGGCTCCGTGATGCTCGCACGGCAAGCACAGGCCTTTAGGGTAATTATGGAATCGGAGAGGATGGCCGCAGTTACCTGTCCCGTATGTGGCGAAGAGAACGCCAGTTACATCGGACAGGTTAGTTACGAACCGGACGAAGACGTAGAATCTGATGGCGAGGACGGATACAACACAACTATCCTAGGAGTCACCGCCTACCTGAAGGTGAGTCGATTCGTGTGCGGATGTTGCGAACTCCGGTTGGAGAACCGCGACGAATTGGATGCTGCAGGACTCGAGAGCGAGCTCGTCTCGCACGCGGATGACATCAGAATCGCCGACGACCCCGAAACCGAATGGTGGAATCCCACTGACTAAAAGACCGCGCTGCCCAGAGCCTCGCAGGTCAGAAGACCCATCCACCGCTAGAATACTTGCCACACCGTCTCACCATTCGTACGGCTGAGCCCGCCGCTCTCATCCAGCGCCCCGTGAGCGTAGATGGTCATGGTCACTGTGCTCGACGATCTCCCCTGCAACATGCGACGGAAGCCCAGACACCAACGACAGCGAGACACGTCGCGCCTCCCCAGGCCTCGCCGCTTCCCGGATGCGTTCTCAAGATCGACGGAGGTTGTCCGGTTCAAGGAGTTCGAAGAGCTAGTGAAGATCGTCGCCGTGACTGGTATGAGCAGGGACGTGTAACCGAACCAGAGCCCTGGTCGTTAACCCTGTCCGTTAGGGATCTTGCGAACCAGGTACATCTCGACCGATAGGCCCTCTTCTGTCGGTGTCTACGGCGATACTTGGGTCATGAAGCCTGGCGACTTCTTCATCGAGCCGGAGATTCAGGCCGCCGCTCTTGGCCCCGACGACCCGTGGGCTACCCCCGTCGGCACAGGATTCGGCCAGGCGAGGAAGGTTCTCGTCCTCGACTCCGACGTGATCGAGCGCCTGCGCAGGTCGCCCCTGGAAGAGGTGCCGGACCGAGAGGCCGCGTATGGTCTGATTCGGCTCGCCTGGGACGAGCTGCGCGAGTACGGCACCAGTGCCACGGCCAATCAGCTAGACAACGAGCAGATCGCGCTGGTCCTAAGAACTTTGAAGGTGCTGCTGAATCGGCTCAGCTTCGAGTTTAGCCCGCCGTTCTACGACTTCGAGTCGTTCGGGGACTACTGGCGCAGCGAGGGGATGAGCTACAGTTGGGCGGCCCGGCGGGGCTATCTACGAGAATTGTTCAGACCGATTCTGGCGCAGATTGAGGACGCCGAGGACGCAACGTCGATCCGCGGCGTGGATGGTGAACTCAAGAACGTCATTTTCGCCTCTAGCGGCTACAAGCCGCGCATCGTGCTGCGGGACGCCATCAACAACGTCGTGGAGGTAACCAGGAACGCCCACACGTGCCTGTTCTACGACCGTCCGCTCGGTCCCTCAGGCCTCACGTGGCGTGACCTGATCGACTGGTGGCGGTCCGAG
Source organism: Actinomadura sp. NPDC048955 (assembly GCF_040649435.1). Taxonomy (NCBI): domain Bacteria; kingdom Bacillati; phylum Actinomycetota; class Actinomycetes; order Streptosporangiales; family Thermomonosporaceae; genus Actinomadura; species Actinomadura sp. NPDC048955. Next base: position 101,980 of record NZ_JBEZJI010000013.1, on the reverse strand, counting down.
AGATCGCTGGTCGATGCCAACGACGAAGACGTAGGCCGCGACCTCTATAAGAGGCTGTGTGCTTCCCTGGGCAGCGAGCCCGAGGGGCTACTGCTCCAGACGTACTGCACATACTTCCCTGTCACCCCCGCTGGCGCGCTTTTCCCGGCCCTGCTACCGCAGGTGTACCTGCACTATGACCCGTCGACCCGGCTGGAACGCCAGCGCGCAGGCGAGGATGACGTTCTTGAGCGTGAGCGCATGGACTTCCTCATGCTGCTACCCAATGGTGTTCGCATCGTCCTGGAAGTGGATGGCCAGCAGCACTACGGAGTGCCCGACCCTGACGACCACGATGGGCACCGTTATATAGCAACCCCTCGCCTGTACTCGGACATGGTTGCCGAGGACCGGCGGCTGCGGCTCGCTGGATACGAGGTTTACCGGTTCGGCGGGCACGAGCTGACTGATGACAAAGCTGCCGCCAAATCGATGCTCCGGACGTTCTTCTTTAATTTGCTCGGCGAACATGGCGTAGTGGGGGCCGACAACACCCAGGGCCCCTTGCAGGCTTCGGGAAGCTAGCAGGAATCGCCCTCACCGTAACTTCCATCCCCGCGGTAACTGTCCGGATGCCGTCTCCTAGGCTGCGCGTAAGGCATTCAGCGAGTACGCTTGCTTTGGTTGATCTTTGTGAGTGGCCGAATACGGGCCTAGAAACCCGAAATCTGAAGGGTTCTCGCAGGGCAGAGAGAATTTCGCGGTGGAACTGCAAATTCGTTTACTAGTCAGGCAAACCCGTCGGCTTTACCGAGCCCAAGCCCTCGGAGACCGGTAGGAGTGGTGAGCGGGCGAGTGCTGTACGCCAGTAGAGGACCGCCTCAGAGGCTGGCGGTTCTGGCTTCGAATCCCGGACAGACACGGATTTACCTGCGCCCTGATGGCTCCGGCTGGGGCTGGTTCCTGTGAACCGACGCTCATCATTGACGGAAGTGGCCAAGGACAGAAACACCATCGTGTTGGCGGACGGGGACGGTTGGGTAGGTAGCCAGGGCGTCTTGGACTCGGATGGCGAAGGCTTCGTCGGCCAGCTCGGTTACCTCGTCGGCTGTGACCCAGCGGAAGGCGGAGGTTTCGTCGGACTCTCGTAGGGAGCCGGCGTCGGCCTTGCAGCGGAAGACCAGGGCGACGATGCCGCGGGGCATGTTCTTGTAGACGCCGGTCAGGGCGAGCGGGGTTACCTCTAGGCCGGTCTCCTCCTGGACCTCGCGGCGGAGGCCCGTGATGATGTCCTCGTCTTGCTCCAGGATGCCGCCCGGTGCTTCCCAGTGGCCGTTGTCTCGGCGCTGGATCAGGAGGGCGCGGCCCTGGTCGTCGACGACGACGCCCGCCACGCTGACGGAGTGGCGACTGTCGGACATCACGCAAGCTCCTTTGAGGAGGTCCGGCTAATAGACTCACGCTAGTACACGTACGTACGAGTTGAGGAGTTGGCTGCAGGTGGGCGAGCTGGGGTTGCCGGATCTGGATGCGACGAGCGATCGGCCGGTCTTCAAGCAAATCGCGGACCATCTGCGTGCGGCAATCGACAGCAAGGAGCTCGGGCCGGGCGAGAAGCTTCCGTCTGAGAGCCAGCTCATCGGGCACTACGACGTTGCCCGGATGACGGTGCGGCATGCACTGCAGATCCTGCAGAGCGAGGGCCTGACGGTCGCCGAGCACGGCAAGGGTGTGTTCGTTCGGTCGCGGCCGCCTGTGCGCCGGCTGGCTTCTGACCGCTTTGCTCGTCACCATCGCGAACAGGGCAAGGCCGCCTTCATCGCCGAGGCCGAGGAGGCCGGCGTCAAGCCGTCGGTCGACTCCATCGAGATCCAGGAGAGCAAGCCGGCGCCCGAGGTGGCCGCGAAGCTGAACCTCGCCGGCGACGAGCTGGTGATCGTACGGGCTCGGCGGTATCTGCTCAGCGGGCACCCGGTCGAGACGGCGACCTCCTACATCCCTGCCTCGATCGCCCGCGGCTCGCAGATCACGCAGCCCAACAGCGGACCTGGTGGCATCTATGCCCGGCTTGAGGAGCTCGGCCATCGTCTCGATCACTTCACCGAAGAGATCCGGGCTCGCATGCCGCTGCGGGACGAGGCCCGGGCTCTGAAGCTCGCCCCCGGTGTTCCGGTGTTCCACCTGGTGCGGACGGCATTTGACCAGGACGGACGCCCCGTCGAGGTCTGCGACACGGTCATGTCGAGTGACGCCTACGTCCTCTCGTACGAGCTTCCTGCCCGGTAGCGCTTGACTCGTCTAGACGAGTCGTGGCACGGTTCTCCCCGTACTCATCTAGACGTCTAGGTGTCCAGCCGGACGCTAGTGGACACGTGTGTCCCGGTTTGGTCGGTCCTGCGGCCGGGGCGGTATGGGAGGTCCAAGCCCAATGACCATCACGACTACGGATGTCGCGAAGTCGGCGTCGCCGGCGCGGTTGTATCGGGTCGGTGAGGCGATGGAGTTGCTGTCGCTGTCGCGGTCGGTGATCTATGAGCTGATCCGGTCGGGTCGGCTGCGGTCGGTTCGGGAGGGCCGTTCGCGGCGGATCCCGGGTTCGGCGATCGCCGAGTACATCGCGCTGCTGGAGAGCGAGGCCGGCTGATGGCTGGCGCTCACGGCGAGCCCGTCGCCGACCTGGCTGTGGTGCCCGCGGTCGCTGGTTCGGCGTCCGGGTCGGGTCTGCGGATCCGGCTGGTCGGGTTGCCGGAGGAGGTTCTGGCCGGTGCTGAGGCGCTGGCCAGGGTGTTCGACCTGGTGGAGGTGTCGCCGGCGTATCGGTGCCGGGGTGCCTCGCGGAACGTGCGCGCCTATCTGCAGGCGCGGCTGAAGAGCCCCGAAGCGTAGAGCGGCCCTCGTCATGGCGACGCAACCGCCTGACGAGGGCCTTGATCGGACCTTGGAGGTCCAACCCGATGAGCTCTCATTCTGACACCTCGGCGGCCCCGTTTCGGGTCGATGGGGAGTACGACCGGGAGTACGCCGGTGACGGCGTCTCCCGTTACGGCGCCTACGTCCGTGCCCGGCTGGACGGTTCGTTCGCCGAGTGCTGGGACGGGACGTGGGAGGAGCCGTCGAGCAGGCGCGTGGCGTTCGCGGCGGCGGCCTGGCGGACGGCGGTCGGGCCGGTGATGTCCCCCGGCTACGTCGGCTACCACTCGCGGGTGCTGAGCGCCCGGGTCGAGCGGAGCGGGTGGGACGGGTCGCTGATCGCGGTGGTGAACCTGGTGGCCCCCTGGCCGGCGGTGCTGGCCCGGTCACGGGAGTGGCAGGGCGGCCGCCGCTGGCGGGACTGGCCCACCGAGCTGCGCGGCGACGGCTACGACTTCGTCGACCCCACCGAGCAAGACGTGAGCGCGTACCCATTCCTGCAGGCCGGCCTCGCGCTGACCTTCCCGGTGCCGGTCGACCGGTTGCCGGCGGCGCCCGAGACGTCGGACGACGGTGTTGAGGAGCGGGCCCGGCGGGCGGTTGGGGGCCTGGTCGCCGAGCTGAATCACGCGGTCGGGCCGGTCCTGGACGTCCTGGAGGGAGGGCGGTCGCGATGACGACTCTGACGAGGCGGGCGGCCGGCGGCGAGTCGGTGAGCCCGGAGGAGCTGGCCCGGGAGCTTGGGCGCGAGCGGGAGCTGGCGGCCGCGCGGCGGGCGGACGAGCTGGAGCGTGCGCGTGCCGAAGCCGGGCACGGGCGGGCGCGGGCGGAGGTGGCGACGGAGTCGCGGCTGGCCGAGCTGGCGCGCGCCGAGCGTGAGGCCGACGTCCAGGCGGAGGCCGAGCTGGCGCGGATGTATCGGGAGTTCCGTGCGTCCGGTGAGCGGACGCGGGTCCGGTCGCTGATGGCGCGGTCGGGTGAGGCCCGGGCGCTGCGGTTGGAGCGGCTGCGCTCGCGGAACCTGGTGATCCTGGTTCCGCTGCTGGTCGGGTTCGGGTTGTGGAGCACGACCGGTGTGCAGCAGGGCGCGGCCCGGCTGATGTCGGTGACCTCGCACAGCCCGGTGTGGTGGGTGCTGTGGGGCCTGGAGGCTCTGCTGATCGGGGTGGTGTGCTGGATCATCGTGGTCCGCGCTCGCCTGGCCACCTCTGGCGGGAAGCTGTCGGCATCGGCCGAGAAGATCGCCGCGGGCTGCCTGACCACCTCGATCTTCCTCAACCTGGTGGCCGCGATTCCGGCCGGCGACGGCCCGCACGTGTCGGGATGGGCGGTGCCGGGCGCGATGTTCGCGCATGCGATCGGCCCGGTGGGCGCTGCGCTGGTGGCGCACCTGATCGGGATCATCGATGGGTCGATCAGCGACGCCGACCCCTGGCACGACAGCGACGGCCAGGAGGTCCCGCGGCTGGCCGCGATGGACCTGCGCCGGCCCGCGAACATCCCCGCCGAGGACGCGCCGGGCGACGACGCCGAGAACACCTCCGAGGACGCTTCGGAGTGCCTGGACGAGGTCCCGCCGATCGCTTGGCCGATCTCGCGCGGGAAGCGGGCCGCGCTGCCCGTCATCGCGCACCCGACGACCGGTGATTCCTCCGAGAGCGGTCGGCAGGACGCGCCGAAGGCCACCGCACGAACCGGTAGTGACCGGGACGGACAGCAGGCGCCGGAAACGCCTCGCAAGCGCCGTCCGAACAAGGGCGTGCCGGTTCCCGAGGCCGCCAAGCCCGCACCCAAGACCAGCCGGGACCGCACTGACGAGGAGCTGCAGGACCAGTTGGCCGAGCTGCTCGCCCGGGGCGAGATCGAGCCCGGCGTACGGGCCGTCAAGGACGCCCTCGGGATCGGCTACGACCGCGCCAAGCGCGTCATGGCCGCGCTGGCCGAGAACGCCAGCAAGGACGCAGGGGACGCCGCGTCCGACGCCACCCGCCCGCTGACCGTCCTGGCGGGAGGAGCGCGGTGATGCCGACCGAAAGCGCCACGCCGGTCCCGTCCCCGCTGCTGTCGGACTGCGCCAACTCTGACGCCTTGGTCTGGCTGCGGTCGCCCGGCTGAGCGAGAGCGCGTAACGCACGACCCGGCACGGGCAACCCGCCCGTGCCCAGCAAAAGGCCCCGCCGACATCCGTGGAAAGAGAACCGGCGAGGCCACCTCAAGAGAGGCAGGTCCCAGTATGTCCGATCAGCGCAGCAGCAGCGGCGGAACCGCCACTAGCGGCGGTGGATCCGCGTCCAGGGGCGAACCGCAGAGCGTGCGGGACGCCTACGACAACCAGCGGAGCGGCAAGTGAGCGGCGACAAGGAGTGCTGCCCGACCTGCGGTAGCGCCGAGAACGTCACCTACGACGGCCGCGAGGGCGGCACCGGTCAGAGCAAGGACCTCTGGCGGTGCTCCGATCACGGCGAGTTCACCACGCCCGCCCGCTGAGCAGGTAAGACGCGGGGTCGGCCCCTAGCCGGACCGGCCCCGCTCCCACGGAGATCCACCCATTTCCGAAGGAGCTTCCAATGGTGGCATTCACCGTCATCGACGCCGGAGCGCTGGCCGCCGTCCAGGCGGCCGGTACCCCGGCGATCCCCGCCGAGCAGTCCACGGCGCTGGTGCTGGCCGAGCCGGCGCAGGCCCCGCAGGCGCCGGCGCAGTTCCCGGGCGAGGCCGAGGGCGGCACGATCACGATCCTGGTGATCGGCGGGTTCCTCTGGTACATCCTCAAGCACAAGAAGGCCCGCCCCACGCACGTGGTGGCCTCGTTCGTCGCCGGCGTGCTGCTGGCGGGGAGCCTGTTCGGGCTGATGGCGCGCCAGGTCTCGGCGAGCCTGGGCACCGGCCTGCAGACGATGTTCAGCACCGTCACCACCACCGGCGGCGGCACGGGCACCGGCGGCCGATAGCCCCGGCGGCCCTCCATGCCGACGCTGCCGGGCCCTGGCCCGCACGTGACTGACGGTGAGCGGCGGCGGCGCGAGGCGCGATCCCGCGCCGCCGCCCCACCCAGGGAAGAGGCCCCGTCTCACGGCAGCGTCTCACCGGCCCGTCTCAGCAATGTCTCGGCCCCTCTTGACACGCCCCAAGGTGCGCGCGTATGCGCGCGCACGAGTCCCTTCTGAGACAGCCCCACTCAAGGACCTGATTGGACACCCGTGGAGGGAGCTCCGATGACTTTCGACCCGGACGCCGTCCCGGCTCGGCCTGCTACGGCGCGTGAGCTTCGCCAGGCGCGCCGGCGCGCCGACAACCGCCGGGAGCACTTCGCCGCCAAGCGCGCTGCAGCCACCACCGCACCGGCCCGCGCCGCAGTCGCGTGGGACCAGTGGCGCGCCGCTATCCGCGACGTCCCCGAGGCCGAGGCAGAGCGGCTCGCCGAGGAGATCGCCGCCGTCCTGGCCCGCCAGATCGACCACATGACGACCCTGCAAGGAGATCGGCCGTGATCGTGCAGCCGCCCAACGAGGACCCGGCCGACCGCTCTGAGCCCGTGGACCTGACCAAGCCTGCTCAGCTGTCTGAGGCACCGAGCCGTTATCGTGCCGGCGTCCTGGACGTGGTCCGCGATGCCGTCCAGCGCTGGCGCGAGCGTGACGAGCCCCCGCCCGTCTCTCCCTACGGCGACGACGTCACGCCTTCGGAGGCCGTGAAAGAAGCGCCGGCGCCCGAGGCGAGGGGATGGGCGGCCCGGCAGAGCGCCCGGATCGCCCTCGGTGCTCGCGTCGCGCGCGGGGATTGGTGGGCGTGGGTTACCGCGGCGGACTTGAGCGAGGAGGAGCTGGCGGAGCGGACCGCCGAGCGGCTCCACGCGGAGGCCGAGGCCCGCCAGGAGGAGGAGCGCCTGCAGGCCCGCGAGGCGGTTCGTGAGCGTCGCCGCGGCGACCGCACGCACCGTGCTCCGCGCGGCCGCGTCGAGGACGAGGACGCCGCGCCGACCGCGGTTCAGATCAACGCCACGCGGGCTCGGATCCGGTGGGCGCGCGGCGGCGGCTCGGCCGTGGTGGCGTTTGTCGGCTGGCAGGCCCTGATGCGGATGCCGCTCATGGTCGGCGCCCTGGCGCTGGCCGGTCTGGTGGGCGCGTGGTGGCTCGGTCGGCGCGCCGAGGCTGAGCGGCACCTCGAGGAGGGCCAGGCCGACGACGGCCCAGGCGAGGACATCACCGCGGCTGCCGGCCCGCCCGCTCCGAGCCAGCCGACCGCCTCCGACGACACGCCGCCCGGAGGCGTGCCGGTGCTGGCCGAGCCCGGCGGACAGGGCGAGGACGCGCCTCGGTACTGCCTGCCTGAGGACGGCATCCTGAAGTCCCAGCCGCCGGCGCCGGGTGGTGACCGCGAGGCCGAGCGGATCCGCCAGCAGCTCACCAAGGTCCTGGCCGATCACAAGGTGGACGCCAAGGTCACCGGGCACACCCGCGGGCCCACGGTCACCCAGTACGAGATCGCGCCCGCGCCGGGCGTGAAGGTCGAGAAGGTCACCGGCCTGCACAAGACCATGGCCCTAGCCACCCGGGCACCGTCTCTGCGGATCCTGGCGCCGGTCCCCGGCAAGTCCGTGATCGGCGTGGAGATCCCCAACGCCGCCAAGGATCTGGTGCGGCTTGGTGATGTGCTGCGCTCGGCGGCCGCGCTCGCCGAGCGGCACCCGCTGATCGTCGGGTTGGGCAAGGACGTGGAAGGCCGCACGGTGCTGGCCAACCTGGCCAAGATGCCCCACATCCTGATCGGCGGCGCGACCGGCGCGGGCAAGTCGACCTGCATCAACGGCCTCATCGTCTCGATCCTGATGCGGGCCACTCCGTCCGAGGTCCGGATGATCCTCATCGACCCCAAGCGCGTGGAGCTGACCGCCTACGCCGGCGTGCCGCACCTGCTCACCCCGATCATCACCAACCCTCGCAAGGCCGCCGAGGCCCTGGCCTGGGTCACCGGCGAGATGGACCGCCGTTACGACGAGCTGCAGGCCGCGAGCGTCCGCAACATCGACGAGTACAACGCCGCGGCCGCCGCCGGAAAGATCAAGGACCGGGAAGGCAGGCGCGCTGAGGCGCTGCCCTACCTGCTGGTGATCGTGGACGAGCTGGCCGACCTGATGATGGTCGCTCCCAAGGACGTCGAAGACTGCATCGTGCGCATCACCCAGCTCGCCCGCGCCGCCGGAATCCACCTGGTCCTTGCTACCCAGCGGCCCAGCGTCGACGTCGTCACCGGACTGATCAAAGCCAACGTGCCGTCCCGGCTGGCGTTCGCCACCTCATCCCTGGCCGACTCCCGCGTCATCATCGACCAACCCGGCGCCGAGAAGCTCCTCGGCCAGGGAGACGCGCTGTTCCTGCCGACGGGCGCCAGCCTCCCAGTGCGGCTGCAGAACGCCTACGTCTTCGACAAGGAGATCAACCGCGTCGTTGCGACATGCAAGCGCCAGGTTGGCGCCCTGGCCGCCGAGCCTCTCCCCGCCGAGGCTGCCGCGACCGACGAGACTCCGTACGAGACGGCCTTTGCCGCCGTCCCAGAACCGCCCGAAGCGCCGGACGAGGCCGGCTTGGACGCCGCCCCCATGGCGGCCGCTGAGCCCGATCCAGAGCCCGCGCCGACGATGCCCGAGCAGCTCGTCAACATCCTGGCGGCCGCCGGCGGTGGCCCGCTCGGGTGGGAGGAGCTCGGCGAGGCCGCCGGGATCAGCAGGCCCACCGTGTACCGGCACATGGGCGCCCTGGTGAAGTCCGGCACCACTCGCCCGTCCGCCGCCGGCGGCTGGGAACTCGTCCCCGAGGCCGCCGACGACGACCCCGCGGCAGTGGCTGACGGCGACGACAACGACGAGCACGAGGGCCAGGACCTCGCCGGTGCGGGCACCGACGGCGAGGCCGAGCTGCTCGCGCAGGCGATCGAGCTGGTGGTGTCCACCCAGTTCGGATCGACCTCCATGCTCCAGCGCAAGCTCCGCGTCGGCTTCGCCAAGGCCGGCCGGCTGATGGAGCAGATGGAACGCCTGGCCGTCGTGGGCCCGGCCGAGGGCTCCAAGGCCCGCGACGTGCTGATCGGCCCGGACGGCCTGGCTGCCGCGCTGGCCAAGGCCCGCGGCCACTGACCAGACCAGAGATCAACCCAACCCGGGCGGGGGCTCTAGCCGGCCCCCGTCCATTCCGAAGGAGAGGCACATGTCCGAGAACACTTCGCTGCTGGAGAGTCTGGAGATCGACGCCCAAGGCGTCACGGAGCTGGCAGCACGACTGCTGCAGGAGGGTGCGGAGAACGCCGGTCACACCCTGGCGGCCCTGCACCTGCCCGACCTGAGCGAGCGCCTGGACGCGCTGTACGAGGACACGCTGGACATGCGGCGGCCGCACCTGGCGGTCCTGGTCGCCACCATCGACCACGCCCACAGCCAGCTGACCGACGTGCTCGACTCCACGGCCCTGGACTACTGGGTCCCCCAGGAAATGCTCGACAAGGCCCACGAGGGCATGCGGATCACCGCCGAGGCGCTGGCCGAAGTCGTCGGCGCGCTCCAGGTCCGCGACCGCCGCCGCGACTGACCCGCCGCCCCGCCCGGGAGGCGCCCGAGAAGCAACACCGGGCCCGGGCCGCCATGCACGCGGCCCGGGCCCCTTCTCGGCCCGCCAAGTCACACCCGACCCGCTTCTCTCACCGCTCGCATCGGCCACGTCTTCGCCGCGGAGGAAAACCAATGAGATCTGCCCGCGCCTGCCCGCGCACGCGACGCCACGCGCCAAGGACGGCCACCCGATGACCAAGCCTCCGCTGCGCGTCGTCGACGGCGGCCAGGACGACCAGGAACCCACCCGCTCACTCCCCCACGACCTCGCGGCCGAATGCCAGGTCCTCGGGGCGATGATGCTCTCGGCCCGGGCCGTGGTCGACGCCCGCGAGGTCCTGGACGGCAGCGAGTTCTACCGGCCCGCCCATCAAGAGATCTGGCAGGCCGTCTGCGACCTGGCCGACCGCGGCGACCCCTGCGAACCGACCGCCGTCGCAGCAGAACTCGGCCCGCGCCGACTCACCAAGGTCGGCGGCGGCCCCTACCTGCACACCCTCATCCAGGACACGGTGTCCTCCGCCCAGGCCGGCTACTACGCCCACCGGGTCGCCGATCTCGCCTACGCCCGCACCGTCGCGATGACCGGGATCCACCTCACCCAGCTCGGCCACCAGGCCGCAGGCGGCGACGCCCTCGACCTGCGCGCCTCGGTCACCTCGGCCGTCCAGGAAATCACCGCCCCGGACACCCGAGGCTGGCCGACACCCACACCGCTTGAGGCCGCCCGCGAGCTACCGGCCTTCCCGTTGCCGATGCTGCCGGACTGGCTCGCCGAATACGCCGCCCGCCTGGCCGAACAAACCCAGACCCCACCCGACCTCGCCGGGTGCCTGGCCCTGGCCGTCCTCGCCGTCACCGCCGGCGGAAAGGTCTGGGTCCAGGCGCGCGGCTGGCGAGAGCCGACCAACCTGTTCACCGTCATCGCGCTCGGCCCCGGCAACCGCAAGTCAGAAGTCTTCGCGGCCATCACCGCACCGATCCGCGCCGCCGAGGCAAGGCTCCGCGACCAGGCCCAGCCCTACATCACCGACATCGCCATCCAGCGGCGCGTCGCCGAGGCCGACATGGAGAAGGCAGAGAAGGCCGCGATCAACGCCGTTGACGCCGTCGTCCGCGAGCAGCACCTGGCCGACGCGCGCATCGCCGCCGAACGCCTCCAAGAGCTGCAGATACCGGCCGAACCGCGGCTGTTCTCCGACGACGCCACCCCCGAAGTCCTGACCTCCCAGCTCGCGCAGCAGGGCGGGCGGATGGCCGTGCTTTCCCCAGAGGGAGAGATCTTCTCGATCGCCGCCGGCCGCTACAGCGGCGCACCCAACTTCGCCGTCCTCAAGCACGGCCACGCCGGCGAAGGAATGCGCATCGACCGCGTCGGGCGGCCCTCAGAAATCATCGAGTCCGCACACGTCACCCTCGGCATCTGCACCCAACCCGACGTCCTGGCCGGCCTCGCCGACACCCCGCAATTCCGCGGCCAGGGCCTCCTCGGACGCCTGCTTTACTCCGTCCCGGCCTCACTGCTCGGCTACCGCGACGCCAGCCCCGAACTGATCCCCGCAAACATCGCCCAGACCTACACCGACACCCTCACCGGCCTCATCACCCGACTGCACGACATCCCCGAACCGATCACCCTCACCTTCACCGAAGCTGGCCTCAGCGTCGTCCAAGACCTGCTGCGCGAAACCGAGCCACGCTTTCGCCCCGGCAACGACCTGGCCCACATGCCCGACTGGGGCGGCAAGTTCCCCGGCGCCGTCGTCCGCATCGCTGGCCTGCTCCACCTCGCCCACCACCATCGCGGCACCTGGAACCGCCCGATCACCGCCGAGACCTTCGCCTGCGCCCGCCAGATCGGCGACTACTTCCTCACCCACGCCCAAGCTGCCTACGACCTCATCGGCGCCGACCCCGACCTGGCCGACGCCCGCGCCCTACGCGACTGGATCACCCGCACCAACACCCAACGATTCAGCGCCAGTGACGCCGTCCGAGCTCTCCGCCCCCGCTTCCGCAAGGTCGCCGACACCGAGCCGGGCCTACGCGTCCTGGAGGCTCACGGCTGGATCAGACGGCTCCCCACCGCGCCACGCGCCAACGGCCCCGGCCGTACGCCAGCCGCCGTCTACGAGGCCCACCCACACGTCCCCGAGGACGACTCAAGGGACTCATAGCCACACCTCAGGGCGGCTACGCACGGTGACCGTCGCCGGGCACCGAATCCCGGACGGGCTCCTCCAACGCTGCAAGGAATGCAGAGAAATCAATTGTTCTGCATTTCTGCCACGTCTCCACCCGTCCAGAGCCGCTCCCGTACCCAGCCACCGCCACTCAGCGTGACGAGGACTCGAAGGAGATCACCATGCCCAGAACCACTGCCACCACCCCGGACGAGCCCGACGACGCGAACGCTCCCAAGAAGAAGCGCCGACCTCAGGGAGATGGCGGGCTGTACTGGGACAAGCGCCGGCAGCGCTGGATCGCCTCGGTGACCGTCGGCTACACCCCGCAGGGCAAGCGCATCGTCCGCAGGGGCAGCGGCAAGACCAAGACCGCGGCGAAGCAGGCCCTCCGCAAGGTGCTGCGCGACCACGAGGACGGCTTGCCATCAGAGCCGGCGAACTACACCGTCGCCGAAGCCGTGGAGTACTGGCTGCAGCACGGCCTCAGCGGCCGATCAGAGCGCACCGTGGAGATGAACCGCACGTTCGCCGAGACGCACGTCATCCCGGCCCTGGGCGCCCGCAAGCTCCGAGAGCTGTCGGCCGAGGACGTGGACACCTGGCTCACCACGAAATCCAAGGACCTCAGCACGCGCTCACTCAAGCTGATCCACTCCATCTTGAGCCGTTCGGTGCGCAAGGCCATGGCCCAAGACAAGGTGCGGCGCAACGTCGTCGACCTATGCGACGTCCCGGAAGGACGTGAAGGCCGCCCGTCCAAAGCACTGAACCTGACACAAGCCAAGGCAGTGCTCGAAGCGGCCCGGAAAGCAGAACCCCGAATTGCGGCCTACATCGCCCTTTCCCTGACCACCGGAGCCCGCACGGAGGAAATGCGCGCGCTCACATGGGACCACGTCGTCGCCTACGTGGAGAGCGCCTCACGATGGGTCCCCGTCCGGGAGGCGGGATGGGAGCACGACGCCTACGCGATGTACGTCTGGCGGTCTGTCCGCAAGAAGGGCGACACCAAGACCAGGAGGTCCCGCCGCACCCTCAAGCTCCCCTACATCTGCGTCGAGGCGCTCAAGCGGCTCCAGGAGCACCAGGACGATGCCGATGGCGACGCACCGGCCGCGCACGAGCTGGTCTTCTGCACCCAGAGCGGCCGCCCGCTGTCGGCTGGCAACGTGCGGCGGGACTTCCGCAAGGTGCTCGACAAGGCCGGCCTCGTCGGGGCCGAGTGGGCGCCGCGGGAGATGCGGCACAGCTTCGTGTCGGTGCTGTCTGATCACGGCATCCCCATCGAGGACATTTCGCGGCTGGTCGGCCATCGGAGCACGACGGTCACCGAGACCGTCTACCGGCTGCAGATCCGGCCGGTGATGGAGCAGGGCGCCACCGCCATGGACGGCATCTTCAGCGACGCCGGCGACGCAACAGCTCAAGAGCCGTAGTCACTCAATTAGTCACTCAGAGCACCGAAGGCCATGATCCGCGGGAGCGGATCATGGCCTTGACGTGGGTGGGCGCGGCAGGTTTCGAACCTGCGGCCACTCGCTTGTAAGGCGAGTGCTCTACCCCTGAGCTACGCGCCCGCGTTGCCGGGAAAGCGTACCTGGTTCGTGGGGGCGATCGCGAAGCGGCGGGGGTCCGAGGTCGCGGGTCCAGAGGGAGGCGGCCAGGACGGGCAGGACGGGCCCGAAGATCTCCTCGCGGGCGATGGTCATGGTGTCGGTGACGCCGGCGAAGACGGTGGGCGGGTAGAAGAAGCCCGGGTGGTCGGCGCGGCCGCCGCCGGTGACCAGTTCGGCGCCCTTCGCGGGGCCCGTGCGGACGTGGGAGTCGACGCGGTCGAGGTGGTCGAGGGTGACCAGGGGGCCGATCTGCGTCCGGGGGTCGAGGCCGGGGCCGAGGCGGAGGGACGAGGCGGCGGCGGCGAGTTTCTCGGTGAACTCGTCGGCGCGGCGGCGGTCCACGTAGAGGCGGGTGTAGGCGGCGCAGACCTGGCCGCTGTTGAGGAGGGCGCCGTGCAGGTTGCCTTCGACGGCCCGGTCGATGTCGGCGTCGCGGGCGATGATGCTGGGGGCCTTGCCGCCGAGTTCGAGGGTGACGCGTTTGAGGTTGCCGGAGGACGCCTGGACGATCTCGTGTCCGACACTGCTGGAGCCGGTGAAGGAGACCTTGTCGACGCGGGGGTGGGCGGCCAGGGCGCGGCCCGCGGCGGGGCCGCCGGTGAGGAGGTTGACCACGCCCGGCGGGAAGCCCGCCCGCGCGCAGAGCTCGACGAGGCGGACGGTGGTGAGGGGCGTCTGCTCGGCCGGTTTGACGATTCGCGGGTCTCCAGCTCGGCCAGTTCGGCGCCGTGCTCCTCGATCAGGTCGGCGACGCGCCAGAGGAGGCGGCCGCGGGCGCTGGGCGCCATGGTCGTCCAGCCGCGGTCGCGGAAGGCGGAACGGGCGGCTTCCCCCGCCCTGTCGACGTCCTGGGGGCCGACCTCCGCGCAGGTGGCGAGGAGGTCGCCGGTGGCGGGGTCGTGGGTGGTGAATTCGGCGCCGTCCGCTGCGGCGGACCATTCCCCGTTGATGTGAAGGCCGGTCTGCATGCGGCTCAGCCTGGCGGGGTGGTGCCCGTTCGGTCTTGTGCGTGGCGGTCCGCGGCTTGTCTGAGGCCGTATCAGGTGATCGTGACCCGGTATTCGCGGGGGGTCGTGCCGTAGGCGGCCTTGAACAGGCGGCTGAAGTGCGCGGCGTCGACGAAGCCCCAGCGCGCGGCGATGGCGCTGACGGGACGGTGCAGCTGGAGGGGGTCGCGGAGGTCGCGGCGGCAGTGCTCCAGGCGGCGTTCCCTGATCCACGCCGAGACCGTGGTGCCCTCCTCGCGGAACAGGTTGTAGAGGTGGCGGGACGAGACGTGGTGCGCGGCGGCGATGGTGTCCGGGGAAAGGTCCGGGTCGTCCAGGTGGCGTTCGATGTGGGCGCGGACGCGCAGCATCAGGGCGCGGCGGCGCGCGTCCGGTGCGGGGGCGTCCAGGCGTTCCGCGAGGAGGGTGACCAGGAGGTCGACGATGTTGTCGCCGAGCCGCACGCTTCCGTGGCCGTCGATCTCGTCGAGCCGTCCGGCGAGCTGGACGAGGAACGCCGACAGCAGGGCGCCGACGCCGCGGCGGCCGGAGACGCGGGTGGCGGTGAGCCCGGCGACCGCCTCCTGCGGCAGGCGCAGCAGGCGGCGCGGGAGCATGAGGACGAGCTGCCGGTAGGGGGCGTCGAACGCCAGCGTGTAGGGGCGGGTGGTGTCGTAGATCGCGAAGTCGCCGGGGACGAGCGGGGCCTCGCGGCCGTCCTGGGCGAGCAGGCAGTACCCGCCGAGCTGGACGCCGATCTTGTAGTGGCCCGGGTCGGAGCGGGCGATCAGGGGGCCGGTGCGCCGCACGACGTGCGGGCTCGCGGCGATCTCGGTGACGGTGAGCGCGCCGAGTTCGGTGCCGCGCATGCGGCCGTCGAAGCGGTCGGGACGGGACGTCTCGGTGCGCAGCGGCACGAACGTGTCCGTCACGGCGGAACGCCAGTACTCGAACCGGTCGGCGGCCGGGAGGTCCGATGTTGCGATGAGCGTGGACATGCTTCCCCAGGTCGGGCTTCTGCCGTCCCCATGGTGCCCCGTCCGGGCCGGGCCGTGCCAGGCCCGGACGGGGGCCGCTCACCTCATGGCCTCGCGGACGAGGTGGGTGTCGGTGAACTGCTCGAAGCCGGTGATCTCCCCGTCCCGCACCCGCCACACATGGACGAACCGGACGCGCATTCCCTTGCCGGTCGCGCGGTGGGTGCCCGAGTAGTGACCGATCGCGACGACGGTCCCGTCACCGCCGTCGATCAGTTCGTCGGGGTCGGCGCGGAAGCCCTTCCAGTCCGCGCCGAGCCGGCCGAACACCCCGGCCTTGACGGCGTCCGTCCCGACGTAGGTGCCCGCGTAGGGGAATCCGGCCATCTCGGTCCACGCGACGTTGTCGGCGAACTTCTCGACCATGCCGGCCAGGTCGCCGCGTTCCGAGGCCGCGTAGTGGGCCTTGACGATGTCGTACGCCTCGCTCATGTGCTGCCCTCCCGGTGTCAAGGAGCAAGTCCAGCGTCCCAGAGTGCCGTGGTTCTTTGCTCTGCCCGAACAGTGCTTGTCCGTGGCGGCACGGTCGTCACAGGTGCCGGTCGAACCAGCCGGCGGCCTGCGCGGTGACCTCTTCGAGGGCTCCGGGCTCCTCGAACAGGTGACCCGCGCCGGAGATCACGTGGACCTCGGACGCGGCGAGGCTCCGGTGCGCCCGCTCGTTCAACTCCAGCACCTCGGTGTCGAGGGCGCCGACGATCAGCAGGACGGGTGCCCGGACCCGCGCGAGGGACGGGCCCGCCAGGTCGGGACGCCCGCCGCGGGAGACGACCGCGGCGATCCGGGGGCGGGCCGCGGCGGCGCCGAGCGCGGCGGCCGCGCCGGTGCTCGCCCCGAACAGGCCGATGGGGAGGCCCGCGGTGTGCGGGGCGGCTTCGAGTCCTTCGGTGAGGACGTCGACGGCGCCGACGAGGCGGCGCGTGAGCAGGTCGATGTCGAAGCGCAGGGCGGCGGTGACCCGGTCGGCCTCCTCCTCGGGCCCGGTGAGGAGGTCGATGAGGAGGGTCCCGAGCCCGGCGGTGTTCAGGCCGTCGGCGACCGCGCGGTTGCGGGGGCTGTGCCGGGAGCTGCCGCTGCCGTGCGCGAAAAGGACGACGCCCCGAGCGCCGTCCGGTATGTCCAGGTCGCCCGCCAGCTCGGCGTCGGGCAGCCGCAGCGTGGTCATGTGTTGGGCGGCTCCGCGCTGATGTCGGCGAGGGCCGAGCGCTCGTCGCGCTGGACGGCGAGGTCGCCGATGGACACCATGCCGATCGGGCGGTCGCCGTCCACGACCGGGAGTCGGCGGACGGTGTGCGCCCGCATCAGCCGCACGGCCTCCTCGGCATCCGCCCCGGGCGCGATCGTGATCATGTTGGTGCTGCAGATGTCGGCGACGGCCGTGCGTGACATGTCCCGGTGCTCGGCCACGGCGCGGACGACGATGTCGCGGTCGGTGACCAGGCCGCGGAGGCGCCCCTCGTGGACCACCAGGACGTCGCCGATGCCGTGCCGGCGCATGAGGTCCCCGACCTCGACCAGGCTCGTGTCCGGGGACACCGCCACGGGCGCGGGCGTCATGACTTCGTTCACCTTCTGGCCCATGCGAGACCTCCCTCGGGGGCTCGCGTACCCAGCGCCGGACGGGATATGTCTACGCGGGCGAGTCGGGGCCCTCCTGCTCGGCGAGGAACCGCTCGAACTGCGCGCCGAGCTCGTCGGCGGTCGGCATGTCCTGCGACTCGGCGAGGAGATTGTCGCGCTCGGCGGCGCCCGCGAACGCGTCGTACTGCTGCTCCAGCGCCCGCACGACCTTCTCGACCTCGTCGTTGCCCTCGACCTGCTCGGCGATGTCGGCGTCGGTGGCGGCGGCCGCCTCCCGCAGCCGGTCGACCGGCAGCACCAGCCCCGTCGCGGAGATCACGGCCTCCATCGCGGCGACCGCCGCGGCCGGGTAGGCGGACTGCGCCAGGTAGTGCGGGACGTGCACCGCGAACCCGACGGCGTCGTGGCCCGCCTCGCCGAGCCGCAGCTCCAGCAGCCCCGCGGCGCTGCCCGGCACCTGCACCTTGTCGAACCAGGAGTTGCGGGTGATCAGCTCGGGCCGGGTCGCGTGCGAGGTGGTGCCGACGGGGCGGGTGTGCGGGACGCCCATCGGGATGCCGTGGAACCCGACGACCAGCCCCACGCCGAGCCGCTCCACCAGATGCAGGACGGACGCGGTGAAGCCCTCCCACAGCCGGTCGGGCTCCGGGCCCGACAGCAGCAGGAACGGGCTGCCGACCTCGTCGCGCAGCAGCCGGACGACCAGTTCGGGCGCCTCGTAGGTGGCCCAGTGGTCGCGGTCGAACGTCATCGGCGGGCGGCGCGCCCGGTAGTCGATCAGGGAGTCGACGTCGAAGCGGGCGATGACCCGGTGCTCCAGCGCCTCCAGGAGGTGCTCCCGCACGAGCTGCCCGGTCGTCCCCGCGTCCACGAAGCCGTCCAGGCTGTGCAGCAGCACCGGACCCGTCATCTCCGGCAGGTCGGAGTCGAGCTCGTACAGATCCTCTGGGTTAAGCAACTTCTCCCCCACCTCTACTGTCCATCAGCCCAAGCGTATCCGTGCCCAAGGCGGTGCTCTCGTCCTCCGGGCCTTGGCGGCCCGGAGGACGAGAGCACCGCGGGCGATCATCGCATCGCTCCGGCTCGCCTTGCGGCTCGCGTCGCGATCAGTCTCTCGCAGGCTCGCGACTGCCTTCGGACGCGATCGCAACCGTTCGGAATTTCGCGTGGTCGCGGCGAAAAACTGTGGGTCGAGTTCTTCGCGGTAGGCGGCTCGGGTGGGGTGGTCCGTTCGGGTCGGGCCTGGGCTACTCCTTGAAGACTCGGCTGGTCAGGAAGTCTTCGGGGCGGAGGGTGGTGAGGGCCTCGCGGTCCACCTCGCCCGGGTGGGCCAGGAGGCGGTTCGCGTGGCGCAGGCGGGCGCGTTCTATCGCGTTGCGGACGGAGCGGGCGTTGGCGAAGCGGGGCCGGGCGCGGCGGCGGGCGAGGTAGTCGCGGAAGACCGGCTCGGTCTCGGGGGCGAGGGTGTAGCCCTCGCGGGCCGTCATCAGGCGGCCGATGGCCTCCAGCTCGCCGGGCTCGTAGTCGGGGAAGTCGATGTGGTGGGCGATGCGGGAGCTCATTCCGGGGTTGGACGCGAAGAAGGAGTCCATGCGGTCCTTGTAGCCGGCGAGGACGACCACCAGGTCGTCCCGCTGGTTCTCCATGACCTGGAGGAGGATCTCGATGGCCTCCTGCCCGTAGTCGCGCTCGTTCTCGGCGCGGTACAGGTAGTACGCCTCGTCGATGAACAGGACGCCGCCCATGGCGCGCTTCAGGACCTCCTTGGTCTTGGGCGCGGTGTGGCCGACGTACTGGCCCACGAGGTCGTCGCGGGTGACGGAGACCAGGTGGCCGCGGCGGACGTAGCCGAGGCGGTGCAGGAGTTCGGCGAGCCGGACCGCGACGGACGTCTTGCCCGTCCCGGGGCTGCCGGTGAAGCACATGTGCAGGTTGGGGCGTCCCGAGTCGATGCCGAACCGGGCCCGGACGCGGTCGACGAGCAGCAGCGCGGCGATCTCCCGGATGCGGGTCTTGACGGGGGCGAGCCCCACGAGTTCGGCGTCCAGGGCGGAAAGGACGGCGTCGACCTGGGAGTCGGCGCGTTCCTTGGCGAGGTCGACGCGGGCGTCGGCGGGGAGCGGCTCCCCGGCGGGGGGTTCCGGGGGGTCCGCCACCGGGGAGCCGTTCCGCCGCATCCCGAAGCTCTGCCGCGTCTCCGGGCCGGGGCGGTCGCTCAACGTCCCGCCCCGTAGCGGTCGCCTTCGGGACGGTCGAGCGCGTAGGGGTGCATCGTGTAGCGGACGCGCCGGTCGGCGGTCTCCGTCCGGTCGAGGCGGAAGCCGGGCTCCTCGGCCGGGCGCTGGACGATGAACGACAGCGCCGTCGTCTGCCGCCCGTAGCGGGCGTCGTAGGCGGTCAGCCGGACGTAGCGGTCCGGGTAGGCCTTGCGGCACTCGTTGACCTCGTACAGGACGCCGGCCGGGTCGGTGAGGTCGAACATCGGCAGGCCCCACATCTCCCAGTAGGAGTTGCGCGGGTGGGGGTCGTCGGTGAACTCGACCGAGCACGGCCAGCCCTGGTCCAGGGCGTAGGCGATCTGCTCGGCGATGTCCTCGTCGGTGAGGTCGGGCAGGTAGGAGAAGGTTCCTTGGGTGATCCGCATGTCACACGCTCACGGGGGTCGGGGCGGCGTCGGGGGTGTCGGTGGACTCGTAGGTGAAGGTGATGTCGCCCCAGGTGGACAGGGCGACGTCCAGTTCGCGGCTGTGCTTGGCGGCGGCGCGCAGGATGTCCGGCCCCTCGGCCAGGTAGTCGCGGCCCTCGTTCCGCGCCTTGATCATCGCCTCCAGCGCGACGCGGTTGGCGGCGGCGCCGGCGGCGATGCCCATCGGGTGGCCGATCGTCCCGCCGCCGAACTGCAGGATCGAGTCCTCGCCCAGGTAGTGCAGGAGCTGGTGCATCTGCCCGGCGTGGATGCCGCCGGACGCGACGGGCATCGTGCCCGGCATCGACGCCCACTCCTGGTCGAAGTACAGGCCCTTCACCGGGTCGGCCTCCACGCGGTCGAGGCGGAGGGTGTCGTAGTAGCCGCGGACGCTGTTGGGGTCGCCTTCGAGCTTGCCGACGACCGTCCCGGCGTGGATGTGGTCGACGCCCGCGAGGCGCATCCACTTGGCGATGACGCGGAAGTTCACGCCGTGGGTCTTCTGCCGCGTGTAGGTGGAGTGGCCCGCGCGGTGCAGGTGCAGGATGACGCCGTTCCTGCGCGCCCACTTGGCCATGGACTGGATCGCCGTGTAGCCGATCGTGAGGTCGATCATCACGATGACGCTGCCGAGCTCCTTGGCGAACTCGGCGCGCTCGTACATGTCCTCCATCGTCGCGGCGGTGACGTTGAGGTAGTGGCCCTTGACCTCGCCCGTCGCGGCCTGCGCCCGGTTGACGCCCTCCATGCAGTACAGGAAGCGGTCGCGCCAGCGCATGAACGGCTGGGAGTTGATGTTCTCGTCGTCCTTGGTGAAGTCGAGGCCGCCGCGCAGGGCCTCGTAGACGACGCGGCCGTAGTTGCGGGCCGACAGGCCGAGCTTCGGCTTGACGGTCGCGCCCAGTAGGGGGCGGCCGAACTTGCCGAGGTACTCGCGTTCCATGACGATGCCGTGCGCCGGGCCCTGGAACGTCTTCACGTAGTGGGTCGGGATCCGCATGTCCTCCAGCCGCAGGGCCTTGAGCGCCTTGAACCCGAAGACGTTCCCGATGATGGACGACGTCAGGTTCGCGATCGAGCCCTCCTCGAACAGGTCGAGGTCGTAGGCGATGTAGGCGATGAACTGGTCGCCCTGCCCGGGGACGGGCTCCACCTTGTAGCACTTGCCCTGGTAGTTCTCGTAGGAGGTGAGCCGGTCGGTCCACACGACCGTCCACGTCGCGGTGGACGACTCGCCCGCGACGGCCGCGCCCGCCTCCTCCGGCGGCACGCCCTGCTGGGGCGTGATGCGGAAGGCGGCGAGGATGTCGCTGTCCTTCGGCTCGTAGTCCGGACGCCAGTAGCCCATCTCCGCGTAGGGGATCACGCCCGCCGACCATCTGCCCGCGCTCATCGCCGCTCTCCTTCAGCCGAAGCCTGGAATGGACGGGACGCGGCGCGCCGCCCCAGTGGAGGACGGCATGTCCCAGGGGATCGGGGTGGAGCGCCGCGTCCCGGCCACGTGCAACCGTGACGCGTCCGAGAATCGCCCTCCGACACTTGCGATGTCCATCAAGTGTTCTACGGTGACCGTCAAGTATTCGCTTGAACGAGGAGGCGGGACGTGACGGAGGCGCGGCTGCGGGCGCTCGTCGCGCTCGCCGACACCGGGTCCGTGCGGTCGGCGGCGCGGCGGCTGTACGTGACCGAGTCGGCGGTGTCGGCCGCGGTCGCGGCGCTGACCCGGGAACTGGGCGTCCCGCTCGTCCGGCGGGAGGGGCGCGGCGTCCGGCTGACCGGCGCGGGCGCCGTCTACGCCGGGTACGCGCGGCAGGTGCTCGGGCTGCTGGAGGAGGGGCGCGCGGCGGCGCGGGGCGCGGCCGACCCGGGCCGCGGGCCGCTGCGGCTGGCGGCGGTGACGACGGCCGCCGACCAGGTCCTCCCCGAGCTGCTGGCCTCGTTCCGGGCACGCTGGCCGGACGTGGAGCTGGCGCTGGAGGTGGGGCCGCGCCGCCAGGTGTGGAGCAGCCTCGCCGCGCACGAGGCCGACCTCGTGCTGGCGGGCCGCCCGCCCGCCGGGGTCGCGGCGACCGTGCTGGCCAGGCGGCCGAACGAGCTGGTCGTCGTGGGAGCGCCGGACCTGGCGGCCGGGTTCGCCCTGGCCCGCACGCCGTGGGTGATGCGCGAGCCCGGGTCGGGGACGCGGGCGAGCGCGGACGCCTACCTGGCCGAGCGGGAGGCGGCGCCGCCGCGGCTGGTGCTCGGCTCGAACGGCGCGGTGATCGCGGGCGCGGCGGCGGGGCTGGGCGTGGCGCTGGTCTCGCGGGACGCCGTCGGCGCGGAGCTGGAGGCCGGGCGGCTCGTGGTGGTCGGCGCGCCGGGGATGCCCCTGGACCGGCCGTGGCACGCGGTCGCGGGCGCGGCGCCGACGGCGACGACGCTGCTGTTCGTCCGGCACCTGCTGGACGCGCCCGGCTGGCGCCCGGCCGCGGTGGCTAAGGAAGGCTCCACAGTGACACCGACAGCAGGCCCAGGCTGACGGCGATCAGGATCATCGCGACGTTCCGCCCGCCCTCGCCGGACGGGGCGGTGTTCCGGCGCGCCAGCAGGACCACGAAGCTCACGAGGAAGCCGGCGGCGACGACGTCCATCGCCACGGCGAGCCCGGTCATACCCACACCATCCGCATCATCGGTGCAACCCTAGAGGAGTCGCGCGTCCTTTCGAGTGCGGTCCCTCACATCGGGGAGCCACCGCGCATGAACGGCCCCGAACGCGTCAGAATCGTGTTCGGAACCGTGAAAGGGGCCTCCATGACCGCCGACCGCCCGTACGACGTCGTCCTGTTCGGCGCCACCGGCTTCACCGGTGCCCTCACCGCCGAATACCTCGCCCGGCACGCCGGTCCCGGCACGCGCTGGGCGCTGGCGGGGCGCAACCAGGCGAAGCTGGCGGCCGTGCGCGACCGGCTGGCGGAGCTCGACCCGGCGTGCGCCGAACTGCCGCTGCTGCACGCCGACACCACCGACGCGGCGTCGATCGAGGAGATCGCGGAGTCGGCGCGGGTCGTCATCACGACGGTCGGCCCCTACGTCAAGTACGGCGAGCCCCTGGTGGCGGCGTGCGCGCGCGCCGGCACCGACTACGTCGACCTCACCGGCGAGCCCACGTTCGTGGACCGGATGTACGTGAAGTACCACGACGCCGCGGTGCGCAGCGGGGCCCGGATCGTGCACGCCTGCGGGTTCGACTCGATCCCGCACGACCTCGGCGTGTACTTCACGGTCAAGCAGCTCCCCGAGGACGTCCCCCTGCACGTCGAGGGGTTCCTGCGGGTGCGCGGGGACGCGTCCGGCGGCACCCTGCACTCGGCCGTCGGCATCTTCGGCGACGCCGCCGGGATGGTGCGCGCCGAGCGCGAGCGCCGCAAGGTGGAGACGCCTCCCGCCG
This sequence comes from Actinomadura sp. NPDC048955, assembly GCF_040649435.1. Lineage (NCBI taxonomy): Bacteria > Bacillati > Actinomycetota > Actinomycetes > Streptosporangiales > Thermomonosporaceae > Actinomadura > Actinomadura sp. NPDC048955. The sequence goes on along the minus strand of NZ_JBEZJI010000013.1, from coordinate 78,969 downwards.
GGCGCACGGTGCGGATCTCGCGCCGCCCGGCGCCGAAGGCCCGCGTCGGGGGCGGCTGGACGCTGCCGCTGCCCACCATCGACCCCCAGATCGTGGTCCGGTCCGCCGCGGCCCTCGACCGGTACGGCCCCGACTTCTCCTACGGCCACTACGTCGCGGTCAAGCGGCTCGCCACCGCGGCGGGGATGGCGGCGGGCTCCGGCGCCCTGCTGGCCCTCGCCGCGCTCCCCCCGACCCGCAGCCTCCTGCTGCGGCTCCGGACGCCCGGCGACGGGCCGTCGGAGGAGCGCCGCGCCCGCAACTGGTTCAGCGTGAAGTTCGTCGGGGAGGGCGGCGGCCGGCGCGTCGTGACCGAGGTCGCGGGCGGCGACCCCGGATACACCGAGACGGCGAAGATGCTCGCCGAGTCGGCGCTGTGCCTCGCCCACGACGATCTGCCCGCGACGTCCGGGCAGGTCACCACGGCCGCCGCGATGGGCGACGCGCTCGTCGACCGGCTCGTCAAGGCCGGGATCGCCTTCCGGGTCCTCGACGCGGGCTGAGCGCCGGTCAGATCGCCTTCCCGGGGTTGAGCACGCCGTCCGGGTCGAGGGCCCGCTTGATCCGCCGGTGGACGTCCCGGACGCCGGGCCCCATCTCGCCGTCCAGCCAGGGCCGCTTCAGCACGCCGACGCCGTGCTCGCCGGTGAGGGTGCCGCCGAGGTCGATCGCGGCGGTGAACACCTCGCCGGCCGCCGCCAGCACCGGCGGCGGGGGCCCGGGCAGGTCGCGGTCGAAGACGAACAGCGGGTGCAGGTTGCCGTCCCCGGCGTGGGCGACGGTGAGGATGCGGACACCGTGCCGCTCCGCCGCCCGCTCGATGCGCTCCACCATCTCCGGGAGCCGCGAGCGCGGGACGCACACGTCCTCCACGAGGCACTTGCCGAGCCTCTCGGCGGCGGGGTAGGCCAGCCTGCGCACCTCCAGCAGCGCGTCGGCCTCCGCCTCGTCGGTGGACGCGGCGGCGAACGCGGCCCCGGCCCGCTCGCACTCGCGGACCAGCGCGTCCGCCGGGCACTCCGGCCCGTCGGTCTGCGCGAGGAGCACCGCGGCGGCGCCGGGGTCGAGGTCGATGCGGCGCCACTCGTCGATCGCCCGCAGCGTGGCCCGGTCGACGAGCTCCAGCAGGCTGGGCCGCAGCCCGGCGCCCATGATCGCGGCCGCCGCCGCACCGGCCGCCGTCAGGGACGGGAACGTCGCGAGCACGGTCTCGGGCGGCCGCGGGGGCGCCGGGAACAGCCGGACGGTCGCCGCGGTGATCACCCCGAGGGTGCCCTCGGACCCGACGAACAGGCCGGTGAGGTCGTAGCCGGTGACGCCCTTGACCGTCCGCCCGCCGGTCCGGATCACCGTCCCGCCCGCGAGGACGACCTCCAGCCCGAGCGTGGAGTGGCGGGTCACGCCGTACTTCACGCAGCGCAGCCCGCCCGCGTTGGTGGCGAGGTTCCCGCCGATCGTGGAGATCTCGTGGCTGGAGGGGTCCGGCGCGTACATCAGGCCGTGGGCGCGGGCCGCGCGGTCCAGGTCCGCGGTGATCACGCCGGGCTCGGCGACGGCGACGTGGTCGAGCGGGGAGATCTCGCGGATCGCGGTCATCGCGGCCAGCGACAGCACGACGCAGCCGTCCACGGCGGTGGCCCCTCCGGCCAGCCCGGTGCCCGCGCCGCGCGGGACGACCGGGACCCGCTCCTCCTGCGCCCACGCCATCGTCGCCGCCACGTCGGCGGTGTCGCGGGCGCGGACGACCGCGAGGGGCGCGCCGGGCACCGCGTAGGTCTGGTCCCGCGTGTAGGCGTCCATCGCGTCCGGGTCGGTGAGGACGCGTCCCTCGGGGAGGAGGGCGCGCAACGCCTCGGCGGCGGTCACTTCGAGCACCGGTTGCGCAGGACGCCGAGTCCCTCGATCTCGGTCGTGACCAGGTGCCCGGGGCGCAGCCGCACCGGCGGGACGCGGCTGTCGCCGATCCCGGCCGGGGTCCCGGTGAGCAGCACGTCGCCGGGGTCGAGCGTCACGATGCCGCTGACGTAGGCGACGATCTCCTCCGGCGGGAACAGCATGGTGGACGTCCGGCCGCGCTGCATGACCTCGCCGTCCACCGCGCAGGTGACCTCCAGGTCGGCGGCGTCGCCCACCTCGTCGCCGGTGACCAGGGCGGGGCCGAGCGGGGTCGTGGAGTCGAACGTCTTGCCCTGGAGCCACTGGGTGGTGCGGCGCTGGAAGTCGCGGGCGCTGACGTCGTTGGCCACGGTGTAGCCGGCGATCGCCGCGCGGGCCTCGCCGCGGTCCGCGCCCCGGACCGTCCGGCCGACGACGACGGCCAGTTCCGCCTCCCAGTCCATCGCCGCGGACGCCTCCGGCAGCATGATCGGATCGGACGGGCCGACCAGCGAGCGCGCGAACTTGGCGAACAGCGTCGGGTACTCGGGGGTGTCGAGCCCGGTCTCGGCGATGTGCGGCGTGTAGTTGAGCCCCACGCAGATGATCTTGCTGGGGCGCGGGACCACCGGGGCGAGGTCCAGCTCCGCGAGCGGAACCGGGCGCCCGGCGGCGGCCGCGGCCCGCTCCCGCCAGTCGGGCCCGGCGGCGGCGAGCAGCGCCCCCACGTCCGGCGCGTCGAGCGGAGTCACGGACTCCCCGTCCACCCGCCCCGCCCGGGTACCGCCCTCGCCGCGAAAGGTCACAAGTCGCATGCCCGTTCTCCCAGATATTCCATAATACGGAACGCAATTCCGCATAATAGACAAGCAAGGCGGCAGCTCCCCTGTCAACCACCGGCCCCCAGAAGCCGCATGCGCCCCCGCCCCCAGGGCCACTCCTTACCGACACCGCACCCCACGGGACCGCCGGCCCCAGCAAGCTCCACACGCCACCGGGCCGTTGCCACCAGGCAGCCGCCGCACCCGCCAGGTCGATGCCCCGGCCAGCCGCCGCACCCCACGGAGCCCGCGAATCGCCAGGTCACCGTTCCGTGCGGGGGGCGGGGCTCGTGGCCTGGGGATTACGGGGTGGCGGGGCGGTCCAGTTCGTCGGCGAGGACTGCGCGGAGGCGGGTGGCGACCTCGGTCAGGCGGGCCTTGGGGAAGCGGTCCTTCGGGGCCGTGACGCTGATGCCGGCCGAGGGCGTGGCCCGGCCGAGGAAGACCGGGACGGCCGCGCAGCGCACCCCGTCCTCGTTCTCCTCCAGGTCGAGGGCGTAGCCGCGCTCGCGGATCTCGGCCATCTCCTCGGCGAGGCGCGCCGGGGAGGTGATCGAGTGCCGGGTGACGGCGCGCAGCTCGTGCGCCGAGGCCCACAGCCGGATCGCCTCGTCGGTCGGGTACGTCCAGGCCAGCAGGGCCTTGCCAACCCCGGTGCAGTGCGCGGGGTTCCGGCCGCCGATGACCGAGGTCATGGTGATCGGGTGGATCGCCTCGACCTTGTCGACGTAGACGATCTCGGCGCCCTCCAGGACGGCCATGTGGGTGGTCTCGTTCAGCTCCTCGCGCAGCCGCAGCAGCACGGGGTGCACGAGGGAGCGCAGGTCGATCCGGTCGTAGAAGCGGAACGCCGCCGCGAGCAGCTCGGTGCCGAGGAAGTACGGGCCGTTCGGCTCGGGCTGCGCGGCGAAACCGCGGTGCCGCAGCGCGCCCAGCAGCCGGTGCAGGGAGCTGCGCGGGATCCCGGAGCGGACCGCGAGGTCCTCCAGCGTCACGCCGCGCCCGCTCTCCGACAGCAGCTGGATGATGCGCAGCGCCCGGTCGACGCTGCCGACCGGGGACTCGCTCTTCGCCATCTGTACACCCCTCTATGTTTCCGTCATACGGAATGCTAGCCCACGATGCGGATGCCCTGCTACATTCGCCGCGTGATGAAGGCACTCGTTTTCACCGCTCCGAGTGTGGTGGAACTGCACGACGTCGACGAACCGTCCGTCCGAGCCGATGAGGTCCTCGTCGAGGTGGCCGCCGCCGGAATCTGCGGCAGCGAGCTGCACGGCGTGCGCACCCCGGGGTTCCGCACTCCTCCGCTGGTGATGGGCCACGAGTTCGCCGGGACGACCTCGGACGGGCGCCGGGTCGCGGTGAACCCCATTCTGTCCTGCGGGCGCTGCGACATGTGCGGCAGGGGGCGCGGGCACCTGTGCCGGCGCCGGGCCCTGATCGGGGTGCACCGCCCCGGCGGGTTCGCCGAGCGGGCGGCCGTGCCCGCGTCGGCCGTGCACGTCCTGCCGCCCGGCATGGGGTGGACGGCCGCGGGCCTGATCGAGCCGATCGCCTACGCCGTCCACACGTGGAACGTGGCACAGGTCCCCGAGGGGGCGCGGATCGGCGTGATCGGCTGCGGCTCGATCGGGCTGCTGTGCGTGCAGCTCGCGCGCGCCCGGGGCGCCGCCGTCGTGGCCGCCGCCGACGTCTCGCGGCGCCGCGCGGCCATCGCGGAGCGGGTCGGCGCCGACGTCGCGGGCCCCGCGTTGACCGGCGAGTTCGACGTGGTGTTCGACGCGGTGGGCCTGCCGGCGACCCGCGCCGGCGCGCTGGCCCGGCTCGCGCCCGGCGGCACCGCCGTGTGGCTGGGCCTGCTCAGCCCCGAGTCCGGGTTCGACGGCGCCGACCTCGTCCGGTCCGAGAAGCGGGTGCTCGGCTCGTTCGGCTACACCCCGGGCGAGTTCGCCGCCGCCGTGACCCTCGCGGGCGAGTGGGACCTCGGCTGGGTCGACACCTTCCCCCTCGCCGACGGCGCCCGGGTGTTCACCGACCTGATGAACGGCGGCACCGAGCCCGTCAAGGCCCTGCTCACGCCGTGAGCTGCCGGGAACGTCCCGAGCGAAGGGAGACCCTCATGAACGTCAGCGCGGGCTTCCGCGACCTCGCCGTCCCGCCGGGGATGGTCGCCGTGTGCGCCCTCGGCCAGGCGGGCTTCCTGATCAAGGGGGCGGGCGGGACGGTCGTGGCCGTCGACCCGTACCTGTCGGACCGGCTCGCCCGCGACTCGGAATTCGGGCCGCCCGGGCGGTGGGCGCGGCGCTTCCCGCCGCCGTTCGCCCCGGAGGATCTGGACGCCGACGTCGTGCTCGTCACGCACGAGCACGCCGACCACTTCGACCCGGCGACGCTCGGGCCCGCCCTCGCGCGCCGCCCGTTCACGGTCGTCGCGCCGCCCGTCCTGCGGGACGAGGTGGAGGCGCTCGGCGCCCGGTTCGCTCCGGCGTACGCGGGATGTCCGCAGGAGCTGGACGGGGTCCTCGTCCATCCGGTCCCGGCCGCGCACTCCCCCGAGTACACCGGGCCGGACTGCTACGACGTCATGGTGCAGGACGGCGCGCACCGGTTCCTCGGGTACGTCGTCGAGGTCGACCCGGGCGTGACCGTCTACCACGCGGGCGACACCGTCCCGCATCCCGAGATCGACCGGGCCCTCGAAGGGCTGCGGCCGCGGGTCGCGCTGCTGCCGGTCAACGGCCGCGACCGGATCCGCGAGGAGATGGGGATCGTCGGCAACCTGACCGTCCGGGAGGCGGCGCACCTCGCCGCCCGGGCGGACGCGCGCTGGCTGGTCCCGAGCCACCACGACCTGTTCGCCGTCAACGCCGAATCGGTCACCACGTTCGTCGACACGCTCGACCGCCGGTTCCCCGACCAGGAGTACCTCGTGCCCAAGGTCGGACGCCCGGTCGTGCTCGGAGTCTGAGAGGTCCGTTCCGCATGTCCCTTTCCACGACCAGCAGGCCCGCCGCCGTGCGCGAAGAGGAGCCGCCATGCGCGGGCTGACCGGCAAGAACGTCCTGATCACCGGTGGCACCAGCGGGATCGGGGCGGCCGCGGCGCGGCGGTTCCTGGAGGAGGGCTCGCGCGTCTTCGTCTGCGGCCTCGAAGGCGTCGCGGAGACGGTCGGCGAGCTGGGCGCGCTCGGCGAGATCGGCGGGACGGTCTGCGACGTCAGCCGGGAGGACGAGGTCGCCCGCCTGCTCGCCGAGGCCGAGTCCGCGCTCGGCGGGATCGACGTGCTGCTGAACAACGCCGGGACCAGCTGGCGCGAGCCCTTCCTGGAGATCACCGCCGACCACTGGGACACCGTCATCGCGGTGAACCTGCGCGGGATGTTCCTCGTCGGCCAGGCCGCCGGCCGGTCGATGGTCGCCCGCGGCACGCGCGGCTCCATCGTCAACATGGCCTCCACGAACGCGCTCGGCGGCGAGGCCGACTACGCCCACTACAACGCCTCCAAGGGCGGGGTGCTCCAGCTGACCAGGACGATGGCCGTCGAGCTCGGCGCGCACGGCATCCGGGTCAACGCGCTCTGCCCCGGCTACATCAGGACGCCGCTCAACGCCTCCATCGAGGCGGGCCTCGACCCGGGGTTCGTCGCCGCCTACCAGCGCGACCACATCCCCCTCGGCCGGGCCGGGCGGGCGGAGGAGGTCGCCGCCGCCTACGCCTTCCTGGCCTCCGACGACGCCTCCTTCGTCCACGGAGCCGAGCTGGTCATCGACGGCGGCCAGCTCGCGATCATGTAAGGGAACCCATGGCACGCATCGTCTTCGTCGGCGCCGGCAGCGTCGAGTTCACCAAGAACGTCCTGTCCGACATCCTCTCCCTTCCGGGGCTCGGCGCCTCGACCCTCGTCCTGCACGACATCGACGCCGGGCGGCTGGCCACGGCGGAGGCCATGGCGCGCTGGATGGTCCGGCACCTCGGGCTGCCCGCCGGGGTCGAGGCGCACACCGACCGGCGCGCCGCGGTCGACGGCGCCGACTACGTGATCAACGAGATCGCGGTCGGCGGGTACCCGGCCACCCGGATCGACTTCGAGGTCCCCGCCCGGTACGGGCTGCGCCAGACGATCGGCGACACGCTCGGCATCGGCGGTATCTTCCGGGCGCTGCGCACCATCCCGGTCATGGTCGCGCTCGGCCGCGACCTCGCGGAACTGGCCCCGGACGCGCTGCTGCTCAACTACACCAACCCGATGTCGATGGTCCCCCGCGCCGTGTACGAGGGGACGCCGTTCCGCAACGTCGTCGGCATCTGCCACTCCGTCCGCGACACCGAGGCGCGGCTGGCGCGGCTGGTCGGCGTCCCGCAGGAGGAGATCGGCTTCGTCACGGCCGGGGTCAACCACCAGGCGTTCGTGCTGAGGTTCGAGCGGCACGGCGAGGACCTCTACCCGAGGCTGGCCGAGGTGATCGAGGCCGACCCGGCGCTGCGGCGCACCGTCCGGGCCGAGATCTTCACGCGGTTCGGGCACTTCCCGACCGAGTCCAGCGTGCACGGCTCGGAGTACCTGCCGTGGTTCCTGCGCCACGACGACCAGGTCGAGCACTTCGGCGTGCAGGTCGGCGCCTACCTGGAGTGGTCGCGGGAGAACCTCGGCACCTACGAGGAGACCCGCCGCCGTCTGGACGCGGGCGAGGGCGTGGAGATCGAGCCGATGTCGGAGCTGGCCTCGGAGATCATCCACTCGGTCGAGACGGGCGAGCGCCGGATCGTGCACGGCAACGTCCGCAACGACGGCCTGATCGCCAACCTGCCCGCGGACGCGTTCGTCGAGGTCCCGTGCGTGGTCGACCGGGCGGGCGTGCGGCCGTCGCGGATCGGCGCGATGCCGCCGCAGCTCGCCGCGCTCAACCGCACGTTCCTCAACGTCGGCGAGCTGACCGTACGGGCCGCGCTGGAGGGGCGGCGCGACCACGTCCACCACGCGGCCATGCTCGACCCGAACGCCGCGGCGACCCTCACCCTCGCCCAGATCCACGACCTGGTCGAGGACATGATCAAGGCGCATGGGGACGCGCTCCCCGAAGGGATCCGCTAGCCCGATGGAGCTGAGCGAGTACCGGCCCCGGCCGCGCCTGCGCGTGCCGGGGTCGCGCGTTCCCCGCGCCGCGTTCCCCGCCGTCGACGCCCACAACCATCTCGGCCGCTGGCTGACCGGCGGATGGTCGGTGCCCGACGTCGGGCGGCTGCTGGCGCTCATGGAGGAGTGCGGCGTCCGCGCGGTCGTCAACCTGGACGGCCGCTGGGGCGAGGAGCTGGAGGCCAACCTCGACCGCTACGACCGCGCCCATCCGGGCCGGTTCGCGACGTTCTGCCACGTGGACTGGGACGACCTCGCCCGGACCGGCGGCCGCGGGCTCGCGCCGAGCCTGCGCCGGTCGGTGGCGGCGGGCGCGCGGGGGCTGAAGGTCTGGAAGGACCTCGGGCTGCACGTCCGGGACGGCGGCGGGCGGCTCGTCCTGCCCGACGACCCGCGCCTGGCCGAGCTGTGGGAGGCCGCGGCCGACCTCGGCGTCCCCGTCGCGATCCACACCGCCGACCCGATCGCGTTCTTCGACCCGGTCGACGAGCGCAACGAGCGGTACGAGCAGCTGCTCGCGCATCCCGACTGGTCCTTCGCCGACCGGGAGCGCTTCCCGGGTTTCGAGCGGCTCATGGACGCCCTGGAGGCGGTCGTCGCCGCGCATCCCCGGACGGTGTTCGTCGCCGTCCACGCCGGGTGCCAGGCCGAGGACCTCGGCCGGGTCGGGCGGATGCTCGGCGCCTACCCGAACCTGCACGTCGACATCGCGGCCCGCATCGCCGAGCTCGGCCGGCAGCCGCGCGCCACCCGCGCGCTGATCCTGCGGTTCCCGGGCCGGGTGCTGTTCGGCACCGACGAGTTCCCCCCGGACGCGGACACCTACGCCACGCACTTCCGGTTCCTCGAAACGCTGGACGAGCACTTCCCGCACTCCGCGGAGGACCCGCCGTTGATGGGCCGCTGGCGCATCAGCGGGCTCGGCCTGCCCGGGCACGTCCTCGCGTCGGTCTACGCCGACAACGCCGCTCGCCTCCTCGGCATCTGAGGAGGCGGGCGGCCCCCGCGCCCCGATCAGCGGCGAGGGCCGACCGGTCACCCCTTGACGGCCCCGGCCAGCGCCTGGACGAACCGCCGCTGGCCGACGAGGAAGACGATCAGGACCGGGACGGTGGTCAGCACCGTCCCGGCCATGATCTGCGGCCAGTCGGCGCGGTGCTGCCCCTGGAACGTGGCGAGCCCGGCCTGCACGGTGTAGTTCTCCTTGGACGAGATCGCCACCATCGGCCAGAACAGGTCGTTCCACGCGTAGATGAAGGTGATGACCGCGAGGGCGGCGAGGGCCGGGCGCGCGACGGGCAGCACGACGCGGAAGAACACGCCCCAGCGCGAGCAGCCGTCGATCCGGGCGGCCTCCTCCAGCTCGCGCGGGAAGTTCTGGAAGAACGAGGTCATCAGGTAGACGCCGAGCGCGGAGGCGAGCTGCGGAGCGATCAGCGCGCCCAGCGTGTTGATCAGGTGCAGCCTGTTGAAGATCAGGAAGGTGGGGATCACGGTGAGCTGGAACGGGATCAGCGTCGTCGCGATCACCAGCGCCAGCGTGACGCGCCGCCCGGCGAACCGCAGCCGCGCGAACGCGTACCCCGCCATGCTGCACAGCACGACCTGCGACGCCACGATCGCCGCGGACACGATCACGCTGTTGAGGAACCAGCGCGGGAACTCCGAGCCGGCGAGCAGCTCCCGGTAGCCGGTGAGGTCCACGCCCGGCGGGACGAGCGGCGGCGGGAACCGGTTGAGCTGCGCCCTGGTCATCACCGACGCGCCCAGCATGTAGAGGAACGGCAGCACCATCAGCAGCGACAGCGGGGCCAGGGCCAGGTGCCGGGCGCTCGGCCGCCGCCGGGCGCGCCGGGCGGCGGGCGCGGGCCCGGCGGGCGGGGGCGCGGTGGTGGCGGGTGCGGCGGTCACAGCAGGAACCCCTTCCGGCGGCCGAAGACCAGGCCGACGACGATGGTCGCCAGGCTGCCCGCGAACAGCGTGTAGGCGACCGCGGCGCCGTACCCGGCGGTGAAGTACTCGAAGGCGAGCTGCCAGACGTAGTAGACGATCGTGATCGTCGAGTTGACGGGGCCGCCCTTGGTCGTGGTGAGCAGCAGGTCGAAGAACTGGAGGCAGTCGATGAGGCCCCAGACGGCGAGGAACAGCGAGATCGACCGCACCGACGGGACGACGATGTGCCGGAACGTCCGCCACGGCCCCGCGCCGTCGATGGACGCGGCCTCCATGACCTCCTTGGGGATCTCCTGGAGCGCGGCCAGGTAGATCACGACGTTGAAGCCGAACTGGGTCCAGACGAAGATGCCGGTGATGACGAGCATCGCCTGGGACGGGTCGTCCAGGAAGCCCTGCGCGGGCAGCCCGGTCCGCGTGAGCAGGCCGTTCACCACGCCGAAGTCCTTGTCGAACACGAAGGCCATCAGCAGCCCCTCGGCCGCGGCGGACGCGACGAACGGCACGAGGAAGCAGGCACGGTAGAACCCGATGCCCCTGATGGGCTTGTTCAGCAGCAGCGCGACCGCGAGGCCGAGCAGCAGCGAGACCGGGATGTAGAGGCCGACGAGCTCCGCCGTGTTGCGGATCGACTTCCAGAACACCGGGTCGTGCGCCAGGGTCCGGTAGTTGGCCAGCCCCACGCCCTGGCCCTCCGACACCAGGTCGGAGTCGGTGAGCGAGAGCCGGAACGCCCAGCCCATCGGCAGCAGCGAGAAGCCGAGGACCAGCAGCGTGGACGGGCCCGCGAACGACCACGCGGCGGCCTGGTCGGTGAGCCGCCGCCGCACTTTCCGGCCGCCCTCCGGGGGGCCGCCGGGGTCTGCGGGGGCCCGGCGGCCGGCGCCGCGGGTGGCGGTCGCCGCGCTCATTGGCCGGGTACCGCGAGGAGCGCGTCGGACTTGCGGGCGGCGTCGTCCAGCGCGCTCTGCGGGTCGGACCGGCCGAGCAGGACGGACGCGATGGCGTCGGCGACGAAGCCGGAGACGCGCGGGTACTTGGCGGTCACCGGCCTGATCTGCTTGGCGTTGGCGAGGTTGTCGGTGACGACGCCGATCCCCGGGTACCTGCGGACGAAGTCCTGGTAGCCGGGCAGCCTGGTGACCGCCTGGCGGGTCGGCAGCGAGCCGGTGCCCATCATCCAGACGAGCTGCTGCTCGGGCTGGGTCAGCCAGGTGAGGAACTCGACGGCGGCCTTCACCCGGCGGTTCCCGTGGTCGAACACCGCCCAGTTGTCGGGGCCGGAGACCGTCTGGTGGTCGCCGTTTGTGCCGGGCAGCGGCGCGATGTCGTAGTCGATCCCCGCGGCCTTGACGTCGTTGAGCACCCACGGGCCGGACAGGAACAGCCCCAGCCGGCCGGACTCGAACAGCTTCTGGCCCTTCTCGGCCGGGGTGGAGTCCAGGTAGACGGACTTGTCCTGAACGGCCATCTGCTGCACCAGCGTCAGGGCCCGCACTCCCTGCGGCGAGTTGAAGGCGGCCTTCTTGCCGTCCTGCGACAGGATCGAGCCGCCGTTCTGCCAGAGCAGGGGCCACAGGCTCCAGGTGGTCTCCTCACCGCCGCTGACCGCCCAGGTCGTCCCGTAGGTCTTGGATCCGGCGTCGGTGAGCTCGCGCGCCATCGACCGGAAGTCCTCCCACGTCCAGTCCGGCGACGGGGGCTTCAACCCGGCCTTGGCCAGCAGCTTCTTGTTGTAGAGGACGGTCAGGTCGTCCACCACGGCGGGGAACCCGATCACCTTGCCGTTGACGGTCGCCGTCTGCCGGGCGTTGGGCCAGAAGTCGTTCCAGCCGGTCTCGGGGCCGCCCACGTACTTCTTCAGGTCGGGCACCTTCGGGCTGCGCGCGAGCGCGGCCCCCCACGACCCGTACATGTAGGCGATGTCGGGATAGGTACCTGCGGCGAACCCGGCGGTGACCTTGGGCAGCATCGTGTCGGCCGTGGCGCCGCCGGAGTCCATCTTCACCCTGATCCCCGGGTGGCTCTGGTTGAACGCGCCGACCAGCTTCTCCAGGGACTTGGCCGCGCTGTCCTCCTGGCCGTGCCACATGACGAGCTCGACGGTGCCGCCGGAGTCGCCGCCTCCGGACGAGGAGCAGGCGGCGGCGCCGAGCAGCACGGCCGCGAGGATCGGGACGAGGTTCTTCAACGGGATCCCTCCGCTGCTCTGGATTTCCGCGATACGGAATACAGTTCCAGGATGCGGCAAAAGCTAGCAGCGGGCGGCCGCGCAGGTCAAGGCTCCGCCGGTTCAGGGCCGGCGGCGTCCGGGGATGGGGACGACCGCCTCGACGGTCGTGCCGACGCCGGGCCGGCTCGTCACCGCGACCCGCCCGCCGAGCAGCTCGGCGCGCTCCCGCATGCCGCGCAGCCCGTAGGAGTCGGGGCGGCGGCCCCGGCCGCCGCGCGCGAGGACGTCCCGCATCGAGAAGCCGGACCCGTCGTCGGCCACTTTCAGCCGGACCCGGTCGCTGGAGTGCTCCAGCAGCAGGTCGACGCGGCTCGCCGAGGCGTGCCGCAGGCTGTTGCCGACCGCCTCCTGCGCGATCCGGTACAGCGCCGTCTGCACGTGGTCGGGCAGCTCGTCCTCCAGCTCGCCCTCGACGGTCACCGTCACGTCGAGGGCGCCGTGCGCGCCGGAGCCGTCCCCGGCCTCGCGGGCGAGGGTGGCGAGCGCCGCCGACAGGCCTAGGTCGTCCAGGACGGGCGGGCGCAGCCCCCCGATCGCCGCGCGGGTCTCGGCGGCGGCCAGCTCGCACAGCCGCCGCGCCATCATGATCTGCGCCAGCCCCTCGGGGTGGTGCTCGGGCAGCGCCCGCTCGGCGGCCGACAGGTGGAAGCCGAGGCTGGCGAGCCGCTGGGCGATGCCGTCGTGGATCTCCCGGCTCAGCCGCGACCGCTCGGCCTCCTGCGCCTCGACGGCCCGCTCGGCGAAACGCTCGGCCGCGTGCTCGCGCTCGCGCGCCGTCCGCAGCCGGCGGCACGACGACAGCACCGGCGCGAACAGCCCGGCGAGCGCCGTGACGAGCGCGACGTCGCCCGGCGGGCACGGCCCGGCGGACCGGACGTCCACGACGGCGATCACGATGCCGTCGCCGTGCACGGGGACCGCGGCGCCCCGCCCGTCCGGGTGCGCGCGGGCGCGGCCGTGCGCCGCGACCCGGCCGACCTCGCCCTCCCCCAGCGGCACCGGCGCGCCCCGCCATTCCAGGACGCGCTCCTCGTCGTCCAGGACGTACACGTCGCAGAACGTCAGCGCCCGCGCGGACCGCACCACCAGCTCGGCGAGCCTCTCGGCCATCAGCGGCAGTTCCCGGTCGGAGCAGGCCACGCCCGCGACGCGCACGAGCAGGTCGCTCCCGCGCCCGGCGAGCAGGTCGAGCGGCCGCGCGCCGGTCACCGGAACAGCCCCTCGCGCAGCGCGACGGCGATCGCCGCCGACCGGTCGGCCACCTCCAGCTTGCGGTACAGGGCGCGCAGGTGGCTCTTGACCGTCTCCTCGCTGAGCACGAGCCGCGCGGCGATCGCCTTGTTCGACAGGCCGCCCACCAGCAGCGACAGCACCTCGCTCTCGCGCTGGGTGAGGCCGCGGTTGGCGCCCGGCCAGAACTCGCCGCGGGTGAGCCGCGCCGCGGTCACCGCCATCCGCCCGGCGAGCGTCGGGTCGACGACCGTCTCGCCCTGCGCCACCTCCTCCAGCCGCCGGACCAGCTCCGGGCCGTCGACCCGCTTGAGCAGGTAGCCGCCCGCCCCCGCGCGCAGCGCCTCGAATACGTACTGCTCGTCGTCGTACACCGACAGGAACACCACCCGGGCCTCCGGGACGCGCCCGGTGATCAGGCGGCACAGGTCGAGGCCGCTCTCGGGACCGAGCCGCACGTCCAGCAGGACGACGTCGGGGCGCAGCGCGGTGACCAGCCGGGCCGCCTCGTCCCCCGTCCCCGCCTGCCCGACGACGCGCACCCGGCCGGAGAACCCGGCCAGCATCGCGGTCAGCCCGGCGAGGATCATCTCGTGGTCGTCGACCAGGACGACGCGTACGGGGACACCCATCCCGGCACGATAACAACCCAAGCTACTCACCAGTAGCCCCCGCCGGGCAAGGCCTCCCGCGGTTTCACCCCCGCTCTCCCCTGATTGGGGGACGAGCCGCCGCGCGGACCGGCCTACGCTGCACAGCGAAAACCGGTTTCCGCAGGACGGAGGAGTCAGTGCCCCATCGGATCGTGCATATGCTCCGGGCGCGCGGGTCGGGCCGCCGCCCCGTCATGCTCGCCATCGCGGGGGACAGCGCGGCGGGCAAGACCACTCTCACCAGGGGGCTTGTGCGATGCCTGGGGGCGGACCGGATGACGGCGGTCTGCGTGGACGACTACCACCGCTACGACCGCGCCGAGCGGGCCGGGAAGCCGTTCACGGCGCTGCATCCCGACTGCAACCACATCGACATCATGGAGCAGCACCTCCAGCTGCTGTCGATGGGCGAGCCGATCCTGAAACCGGTCTACGACCACGCGACCGGCGAGCTCGTCCGGCCGGAACTGGTCGAGCCCCGCGACTTCGTGATCGTCGAGGGGCTGCTCCCGCTGCACACCCGGCTCGCGCGGGCCTGCTTCGACATCACCGTCTACCTCGACCCGCCCGAGCCGCTGCGCCACTCCTGGAAGGTCAGGCGCGACTGCGACAAGCGCGGCTACAGCCCCGAGCAGGTGATGGCGGAGCTGACCCGCCGCGAGCCCGAGAGCGCCGCCTACATCCGCCCGCAGCGCAAGCACGCCGACATCGTCGTCCGGTTCGCGCCGGTCGCCGGCCGCCTCGACCCGCCCGGCACGCCGCTGTCGGCCGAGCTGCTGCTGCGCCCCACCATCGACCACCCGGAGCTCGCCGACGTCCTGGAGAGCGGGCCCGGCGACACCGAGACGGCCATGCACCTGCGCCTCCACCGCGACACCGACGGCCGTCCCGTGGACGCGCTGCACGTCCACGGATACGTCTCGCCCGAGGAGTCGCGGGTGGTCAAGAAGGCCATCTGGGAGCGCCTCGGACCCCGCGCCGGGACCGCCCTGCCCGATCGGGACGCCCTCGGCCGCATCGGCGACACCGGCACCAGCGATCCGCTCGCCATCACCCAGTTGCTGCTGCTGTACCACCTGCTGGACGCCGACCAGCGCCAAGCAGCATGAGCGAAGCGAACCGGGGGGTGTGGGGGGTCGCCCCCCACAAGAAACACGCATGAGCGAAGCGAACCGGGGGGTGTGGGGGGTCGCCCCCCACAAGAAACACGCATGAGCGAAGCGAACCGGGGGGTGTGGGGGGTCGTCCCCTACAGGAAACACGCATGAGCTGATGAGACTCCGCGTGCGTGCGGGGAGGCCCCGGGGCCTGGACCTGTGCCCCGGGCCGCGCGCCCGCGGCCGCCGGGAGGGCGCCCTCAGCGGGCGCGAGGGGCGTCCTCCCGGCCCCTACAGCTCGTGCCAGGGGATCTCGGGGCGGTGGGTGGCGACGACCGCCAGCGACTGGCCGCCGCGGATCCGCTCGTCGGGGGCCGGCGCCAGGCGGAAGCGGGCGTCCGGGCGGTGCGAGTCGCCGACCGCGAGGAGCGTGCTCCCCCGGCGGAGCAGGGCGATCGCCACGTCGAGGCGGGTCCACTCGCCGGCGTCCTCGGGGACGTCCACGCGGTAGAGGGTGCCGTCGCTGTCGAGCGTGCTGGCCAGGTTGTGGTAGATCGCGGCGATGCCCGGGTTGCGGATCGCGACCGCGGTCACCGCGGGGTCGTCGATGTCGACCGGTTCGATGTTCTCGCCGACCAGCCGGAGGGCCTCGGTGATCTCGGCGCGCCGCCCGCCGTCGCGCACCCCCGCGAGCAGGTGGACGGCCGGGTCGCCGTTGCGCCGCAGGTAGGCCTCGACGGTCAGCATCACCCGCACCGTCTCGTCGTCGGTGCGGCCGACGACGAGGACCGTCCGCGCGTGCTCCAGGCAGGCCCGCTCGAAGGCGGTGTCGTCGAACGCGACGACGTCGTACAGTTCCGGGTCGGGGTTCTCCCCCGCCAGCTCCCCCGGCCAGAAGACGGTCACGACCGGCGTCTTCGCGAACTGCGGGTCGCCGCGCAGCTGCCGGATGATGGCGACCAGGCCGTCGCGTTCGTAGCCGACGATCACGATGTGCCGCCGCCTGTGCAGCCGCGCCTGGCCGTTGGCCCTCATCATGCGTCCCTTCCCCATCCAGAGCGTCAGCTCGGCGAACATCACCAGCCCGGCGGTGAGCCCGGCGATCATGATGAGCACGCCGCCGATCCGGCCGCCGACCGTGGTCGGGGACAGATCGCCGTAGCCGGTGGTCGTGCCGCTGACCAGGAAGTACCAGATGTACTCGTGGGGCTTCTTGATGTCGGCGCCCGGTTCCTCGAACGCCGCGATGAGCAGCCAGCCCACCACGAAGGCCGTGAGGAGGACGAGGGCGGGCGCGCGCCACGTCCGCCCGGTGATCCGGTGCACCAGGCGCATCAGCACGATCGGCATCCGCGAAGCGTGGCACCGGGCAAAATGCCGCGTCAAGCCCGAAATGCCCCGTGAAGGGCCAGGTCAGGCCACGTCAGGGCCGCCGTCCGGAGACGGCCCGGGCCCTCAGGCGGCGGGGCCCCGCTTCAGGACGCGCGACAGCGCCGCCGCGACCTCCTCGGAAAGGCCCCCGTCGGCGGCCGGCTGGGCCCCCGAGGGGACGAGATCGACCGTGCCCGGCTCGTCCCGGACGGCGTCGCGGGTATGGCCGCAGTCGCGGCACTCCACCTCGCCGAGCCGGCACACCAGCGCGGCCGAGCCGCACTCCGAGCAGCGGTCCAGGGCGTCCGCCCAGTCGTGGACGGCCTGGCACCGGGGGCAGATCAGGACCTGGTGGTCCGCCCGGACTCCGCGCTTCCACGGGCTCGCGCCGCGCACGGGGTCGGTCTGCCGCGCCCCGCAGCGGAAGCAGGGCATCACACCTCCAGAGGTGCGGGGGCCGGTTCCGGCCACCCGGACCGGATGGCCGTGCGGTGTGCCGGAACCGGTCCGTTTCGCTCAGAGCCCGGCGAGCGCCTTGCGGTACTCGTCGATGTCACGTGCGTCCGGGATCGCGTTCACGACCTTCCAGCGGACCACGCCCTCGGTGTCGATGATGAAGGTGCCGCGCAGCGCCACGCCCTTGGCCTCGTCGAACACGCCGTAGCGCTGCGCCGTCCCGCCGTGCGGCCAGAAGTCGGCCAGCAGCGGGAAGCGGAAGCCCTCCTGGTCGGACCAGGCCCGCAGCGCGAACATCGAGTCGACCGAGACCGCGAGCACCTGCACGTCCGCGCCCGCCCCCGCGACGAGGCTGGACAACTCGTCGCGCAGCGCGCACAGCTCGCCCGTGCAGACGCCGCTGAACGCCAGCGGGTAGAACACCAGCACGACGTTCCTGGCGCCGCGGAAGTCCGACAGCTTCACCGGGGCGCCGTGCTGGTCCTTCAGCTCGAAGTCCGGCGCGGCGTCGCCTACGTTGACCGGCAAATCGTCTCCAGCCCCGGCACTACTTGTGGCCCTTGGGCGCGACCAGCCGCGTGCCGGACCACTCCTTGGCGGCGCTGACGCTGCTGGTCTGCGACAGGCCGGCGGTCTGCGCGGCCTCACCGATGTCGCTCGGCTCGACGTGCCCGTCGCGGCCCGCCTTCGGCGTCAGCAGCCAGATGTTGCCGCCGCCGGTGAGCGGGATCATGGCGTCGGTCAGGCCCTCGAACAGGTCACCGTCCTCCTCGCGCCACCAGAGCAGCACGATGTCGACCACGTCCTCGTAGTCCTCGTCGAGGAGCTCGTTCCCCGTGAGCTCCTCGATGGAGCGGCGGAGCTCCTCGTCCACGTCCTCGTCGTAGCCGATCTCCTGCACCACCTGGCCCGCCTTCAGGCCGAGCCGTTCGGCCAGGCTGCGCTCAGACTGCGCCTGACCCGCGGTCGCGCTCACGAAAGTCCTCCCATTGTCGTCAGTCCGCACGGTCCGTGCCCGTATGGCTCTCGGCCCCCCGGGACGGGCGGCCCGTCCGCACCCGTGCGGTGTTTGCGGGACAGTCCACACAAGTGTGGGCCCCTTGCGCAAGTGTCTTCCCGGCTTTTGGTGGCCCCATTGGCCCGATTACGAAGATCCCCGTCACAGCTCGCCCACTCACCGTGACCCCCGGAGGGTTCGCGCTGCTCATTCCAGCCCCTCCCGAGGAGGGGACGTTCCCCGCCTACGCTACTCATCCTTTGAGAAACGACAACCGCACCTGCCTGTCAGGGTTGTCAACATTAAGGTCGACCAGGGCCACCGACTGCCAGGTTCCCAGCGCGAGCCGCCCGCCCACGACCGGCAGGGTCGCGAACGGCGGCACGAGCGCGGGCATCACGTGCGAGCGCCCGTGCCCGCGCGACCCGTGCGCGTGCTCCCAGCGGTCGTCCGCCGGCAGCAGGTCTCCCAGGGCCGCGAGCAGGTCGTCGTCGCTGCCGGAGCCCAGCTCGATGATCGCCACGCCGGCGGTCGCGTGCGGGACGAAGACGTGCAGCAGCCCGTCCCCGCCCTGCGACGCGGCGAAACGCTCGCATTCCGCCGTGATGTCGTGCACGGCCTCACCGGTCCCGGTGGCCACCCGGACCACGGTGCTCTCCATGATCCCGTGTCTACCCCATCCGCGGCCCCGGACGCATCCGCGCCCGGACGGATCCGCGCCCGGCGCCCCGCGGCTAGCGGGACGCCCTCGCGCGCGGCTCGATGACCGCGTCCGGCCCCGGGTACACCAGGCCCTCGTGGCCGTCGTCGAAGCGGACCAGGAAGGGCGGGCCGCCGTCCGGGCCCCGCACCTCGATGATCTCGCCGGTCCGGTCGGGCTGCCCCACCACGTTGCCGTGGACGTGCAGCCGGTCTCCGATCTTTCCGTTCATCGTTCACCCCCAGGGCATGTGAGCACTCGTTCACTCCCCGCCTCATACGTTCCCCGCACCGTGCCTGAGGGAATCTCCCGGCCGAGTGAAAAAGGCAGGTTCCGCCGGGTCGGTCCGCGCCCTGACCGGGGAGGATGGTTACTGGTTGGTAGAGATGCGTTAGCCGTGATAACCGGCGACGATGGATCACGAACCATGGCGACGAACAGTCGGCCGGGACCGGTGGCCTCCCGCGCGGCGGCCCAGGTCTGACCTGCACAGACGGTAAGGACAGAGGGGACCCCGTGGCTTCCGGACGTCAACGCTTTTCGATCATCAGCGACGGCCTGCCGAGCCAGCTGCCCGACATCAACCCGGACGAGACCCGGGAGTGGCTGGAGTCGCTGGACACGGTCATCAAGACCGAGGGACGCGGCAGGGCGCGCTACGTGATGCTGCGGCTCCTGGAAAGGGCGCGCGAACTCCAGGTCGGGGTGCCCGGCCTGCGCAGCACCGACTTCATCAACACGATCCCGCCGGAGTCCGAGCCCTGGTTCCCCGGCGACGAGCACGTGGAGCGGCGCATCCGCGCCTACATCCGGTGGAACGCCGCGATCATGGTGTCGCGGGCGAACCGCCCCGAGCTCGGCGTCGGCGGCCACATCGCCACCTACGCCTCCGCCGCCTCGCTCTACGAGGTCGGGTTCAACCACTTCTTCCGCGGCAAGGACCACGGCGAGTCCGGCGACCAGGTGTTCATCCAGGGACACGCGGCGCCCGGCATCTACGCGCGCGCGTTCCTCGAAGGACGGCTCCCCGAGGAGAAGCTCGACGGGTTCCGGCAGGAGCACTCGCACCCCGGCGGCGGCCTGTCGTCCTACCCGCACCCGCGGCTCATGCCGGACTTCTGGGAGTTCCCCACGGTGTCCATGGGCCTGACCGCGATCGACTCGGTGTACCAGGCCCGGTTCAACCGCTACCTGTACAACCGCAAGATCAAGGACACGTCCCGCTCGCACGTGTGGGCGTTCCTCGGCGACGGCGAGATGGGCGAGCCGGAGTCGCTCGGCGCGATCGGCCTCGCCGCCCGCGAGGAGCTCGACAACCTCACCTTCGTCGTCAACTGCAACCTCCAGCAGCTCGACGGCCCGGTGCGCGGCAACGGGAAGATCATCCAGGAGCTGGAGTCGTTCTTCCGCGGCGCCGGCTGGAACGTCATCAAGGTCATCTGGGGCCGCGACTGGGACCCGCTGCTCGCGCAGGACGTCGACGGCGTCCTGGTCAACCAGATGAACACGACGCCCGACGGCCAGTTCCAGACGTTCACCGTCGAGTCCGGCGAGTACATCCGGGAGAAGTTCTTCGGCGACGACCCGCGGCTGCGCAAGATCGTCCAGCATCTGTCGGACGACGACCTGCGCAAGCTGTCGCGCGGCGGGCACGACTACCGCAAGGTCTACGCGGCCTTCAAGTCGGCCCGCGAGCACGTCGGGCAGCCGACCGTGATCCTCGCGCACACCATCAAGGGCTGGACGCTCGGCTCGGACTTCGAGGCCCGCAACGCCACCCACCAGATGAAGAAGCTCACCAAGGCCGAGCTGAAGGAGTTCCGGGACCGCCTCTACCTGGACATCCCCGACTCGGCCCTGGAGGCGCCGCTGCCGCCCTACTACCACCCGGGCGAGGACTCCGAAGAGATCCAGTACATGCGCGAGCGCCGCGCCGCCCTCGGCGGGTTCCTGCCGAAGCGGGTCGTGCGGGCCAAGACGCTCAAGCTGCCCGGCGACCCCGTCTACAGCGAGCTGAAGAAGGGGTCCGGCAAGCAGAACATCGCGACGACCATGGCGTTCGTCCGGCTGCTCAAGGACCTGATCAAGGACGAGAACATCGGCGCCCGGTTCGTCCCGATCGCCCCGGACGAGTACCGCACGTTCGGCATGGACTCGCTGTTCCCCACGTCCAAGATCTACTCGCCGCACGGGCAGACCTACGACGCCGTGGACCGCAAGCTGCTGCTGTCCTACAAGGAGGCCGAAAGCGGCCAGATGCTCCACGAGGGCATCAGCGAGGCGGGCTCCATGGCGTCCACCATCGCGGCCGCCACCGCCTACGCCACGCACGGCGAACACATGATCCCCGTCTACATCTTCTACTCGATGTTCGGGTTCCAGCGGACCGGCGACCAGATGTGGGCGCTCGGCGACCAGATGGGCCGCGGGTTCCTGCTCGGCGCCACCGCCGGCCGCACCACGCTCACCGGTGAGGGCCTCCAGCACGCCGACGGCCACTCCCCGCTGCTCGCGGCGTCCAACCCCGCCTGCGTCCACTACGACCCGACGTGGGCGTTCGAGCTGGCCCACATCGTCAAGGACGCCCTGCGCCGCATGTACGGGTCGTCCGAGGAGCACCCCAACGGCGAGGACGTCTTCTACTACCTCACCGTCTACAACGAGCCGTACCAGCAGCCCGCCGAGCCCGAGAACCTCGACGTCGACGGGCTCCTCAAGGGCCTGTACCGGCACAGGGCCGCCCCGGAGGTCGCCTCCGGGAACGGCGAGGCGCCCCAGGCGCAGATCCTCGCCTCCGGCGTCGGCGGCCGGTGGGCCCTCGAAGCGCAGCGCCTGCTCGCCGAAGACTGGGGCGTCGCCGCCGACGTGTGGTCGGCCACGTCGTGGAACGAACTGGCCCGCGAGGCCCGCGAGTGCGACGACTGGAACCTGCTGAACCCCGACGCCGACCAGCGCGTCCCGTACGTCAGCCGCGTCCTCGACAACGTCGCCGGGCCGATCGTCGCGGTATCCGACTACATGCGCGCAGTACCCGACCAGATCGCGCCGTGGGTCCACGGCGACTACACCTCGCTCGGCACGGACGGGTTCGGGTTCTCCGACACCCGCGCCGCCGCCCGCCGGTTCTTCAACGTGGACGCCGCATCGATCGTCCTCGCGGTGCTCACCCGCCTCGCCCGCCACGGCGAGATCAAGCCGGAGACCCTCGCGGAGGCGATCCAGCGCTACCGGCTGAACGCCGACGTCAGCGACGTCTTCGCGGGCGGCGTCGGCAGCGCGGAGAGCAACACCGGCGGCGACGCGTGATCTGTGTCCTTCCAGGGGGGCGACCCCCTGGAACCCCCGTCACGAGCCGGGCGATCCTCACGCCACGGTGCCGGTTTCCGTGCCCGTGCGGGTGTGCGTCGTGTCGCTGCGGTCGCCCGGCTCGACGGGTCGTGCGACCTCCAGGCGCTCAGAGCGCCTTCCGGCCGCCCGACCCGCCGATGGTTGAGGTCAGGGCGGTGACGGTGATCGCGGAGGTGTAGGCCGCGATCACCTGCTCGCGCGAAGGGCCCCGGGGATTCGTTCCCCGGGGCCCTTGCGCGTCCGGCGTCAGGACGACGGGGGCGTGAAGACGCCGAAGGTGTTGCCGGACGGGTCCTGCAGGTAGGCGAACTTGAGGCCCTTGCCGGTGGTCAGCGGCGGCATGGCCACCTTGCCGCCGGTCTTCACGGTCTGGTCGCAGACGGCGTCGACGTCCTCCACGAGGACCAGGAACATCGCGTGGTTGCGGGACGCGTCCGGCTCGTGGGAGATGCCGCCGGACGGCACGTCGGAGCCCGGGTAGCTGACCAGGTCGTAGCCGTCGCCGTCGGCCCCGAAGTTCCAGCCGAACATGTCGCCGTAGAAGCGGCGCGCCTCCTCCGGCGCGTCGGTGCCGATCTGGAACCACGTGACGGTGTTGAACGCGGGAACAGTCATGGATCTCCTCTTTCGAACGCTGCTGCCACCAGCGTGGAAGAGCCCCGCGACAGCCCCCTGTCGGAGTTTCCGAACGAATTCTCGAAGCGGAACTCCGCCCACACGATCGTGCGGTCGCCGTCCGTCCGGTACCCCCAGCGATCCGAGAGGGCTTCGACGACCCGCATGCCGCGCCCGCTCTCGGTGCCGTCCTCCGCCTTGACGCGCGGGCGCCTGCCGTCCGCCCCGTCGTCGGCGACCTCCAGGCGGTGGACGCCCTCCCCCGCCAGCAGGCTGACCGTCACCCAGCCGCCATCGCCCGAGGCGGTGTGGGTGATGGCGTTGCAGACGGTCTCGCTTCCGACCGTCATCAGGTCGTCCAGCCCCGGATGGCCCGGCGGCAGCATGTCCCGCAGGAACCGCCGCGCGTTCCGCACCGACCGGTGGACGCCCGGCAGCGTCACCGCGCCGAGCACGACGAGTTCGCCGCTCATCACCCCGCCACCCACGACACTCCACGCCGGGCCGCAGCGGGCGGCGCCTCCCGTCTCGGCGGGGTCCTTCTCGTCTCGGGCGCTCCCATCGTGCGCCTCCCTTCGATTCGGAGTCGCCCGCCACACTCACCGCCCGAAGCGCTCGTGTCCTGGGGCCTGAACGTTCTCCGACTGAACGTTCAATCGGCCGCCATTCCGTGTACGCACCGCCACGCTCGGTGACACCCTTGAAGAATGCCTTCCGGGAACGCCCCCACCGTTCGCCAGCGCCGGATCGGCTCGGCGCTCCGCAAAGCCCGCGACCACCACAACCTGACCGTCGCCACCGCGGCCCGCCGCTTCGGCCGCTCACAGGGCTGGATGAGCATGGTCGAGAACGGCCTCCAAGCCATAGCCCCCGAAGAACTCAACGACTTACTCGACCTCTACGAGATCGAACACGGCCCCCTCCGCGAATCCCTGCTCCACCTGGCCACCCATAAGCCCGGCAACTGGGTGCGAGAACGCAAGGGCCGTATCTCCGCTGCCGCTCTAGACCTCGCCAGTTTGGAAGAGGACGCCGCCGAGATCCGTACCTTCGAGCCCAGCATCGTCCCCGGGCTCCTCCAGATCCCCGAGTACATGCGGAAACTCATCGCAGTCGGCCCTGCCAAACATTCACGCAACGCCAAGATGCTGGTCGACTTCCGGCTGTCCCGCCAGCAGGTACTAAGCCGTTCAGACCCGCCTTGCTATATGCCGATCATCGCGGAGGCGGTTCTCCACAACCAGGTTGGTCGTGATCCCGCGATCACGCGGGCACAGATTCAACGGCTGGCCGAAGTCGCTCGGCTTGATCACGTGGACCTGCGTGTGCTCCCCTGCACCTCTAGCGAATATCTGTGGTTCGGCAGCCCGCACCTTCTCATCTCCCTGCGCCCACCCGGGCGGCTCACGGTGTCCGTGGTCGATCAGTTCGCCCAGAGCATCTTCGTGGAGGACGAGAAACAGGTCGCAACCCATGAGGAGACGTTCGAACTGTTGCGCTCAGCAGCGCTGAACCGAACCGCTTCGCTGAAACTCATCGACGAGATAGCGTCGCAATCATGAGCAATCCCGAACTGCCCCGGTCCCCCTGGCGCAAGAGCAGCCACAGCGGCGGCGACGAAGGCAACTGCGTCGAGATCGCCGAGCTCGACGGCCACATCGGTATCCGCGACAGCAGGAACCCCGCCGCCGGACACCTCACCCTCACCCGCCAACACTTCACCAGCCTCCTGGCCCATCTGGCATCACAGCCGTCTGGTGGATGAGGCTGTCCGGGCCTGCCTGGCGTCCCGTCGCGAGCAGATGCGTCAGGCCATGCTCGACAAGCTCCGCAGGCTCGACGGGTCGGCCGCCTCCAGCGTCTCCCTCCTGACCGACATCCCGGCCGAGGACATCGAACGACTCGGCGGGATCAGCGAGAGCACCTGATCATCCGCTGATCACGCCGGATAGGCGCAGCGGGAAGAGGAACACGAATACGCAGGCCATCGCGGGCACCGCGAACATCATGATCTTTATTTCCTCGCGGAGCACAGGGTCCACGTCGCGGGTCCGGGTCTGCGTGACGCGAGCGTCGGGAAGGGGAGCCGAGCAGCTCACCGTCGACGGCTCGTCCTCCATTAGGCAGGTCGAGAGGATGCTCACCCGCGAGCGATCGCCATGCCGGCCGCACAAAAAGCAAGGACCCGGTGGTACCGGGTCCTTGCGATTCGTCCCGCCGGGTGAGAGTTGATCAACCGGTGGTGGTGTTCGCGGCCGCCGTCCCGGTGGCGCAGTCAGTAGTCGTAGACCAGGGCGTAGACCATGTCGCCGATGATGATGGCGAAGGCGCAGATCACTGAGACAAAGCCCAGGACACAGATGAGACTGCCGCCGGTGTTGAGGCCGACAAGGGCAGCGGCGAGGCCGATGGGGCCGAGCCCGACGGCGAGCGCCGACAGCAAGTGGTCATCGTCCAGGACGAGGACGAGGGCGCCGCAGATCACGCCGGCGATCCCCCAGAACACCATGTGCTCGATGACGGCGCGGATGACGACCTCGAAGCCGGGAGTGGCCCAGTGGGGGACGTCGGCGACGAGGGAGGGCACGATTCCGAAGAGCAAACCTCCGGCCAGGGCGCCGGCGAGGCCGCTGGAAACGATGACCGCGAGGCCGCGCTTGGTTCGGTCCCACAGTCGGCGGAAGCCGTTGCTCAGGGCGTTGTTGGTGGTGTCGCTCTTCATGATTTCTCCTTTGTGCGAGTGCTCGCGCTGGGCGACGGGCACTGGCCCCATTTGGGGCGGGCTCCCCGTGCTGAGGCACGGGGCATGTGACCTACCGTGTCGGGCACGAGAGGTCCCGCAAGACGGGTCGTCTTGAGTGCGATTCCAAGATCCCCGCCGCCGGACACCTCACCCTCACCCGCGAGGCGTTCACCACCCTCCTCCAACGTGCGCCTCGCGGACGGGGCGGCGTCAGCCGCTGATCACGCCGGATAGGCGCAGCAGGAAGAGGAAGACGAACACGCAGGCCAGCACCGGCACCGCGAACATCATGATCTTTATTTCCCCGCGGAGCAGAGGGTCCAGGTCGCGGGTCCGGGCCCGTGTGACGCGAGCGTTGGGAAGGGGAGCCGAGCAGCTCACCGTCGACGGCTCGTCCTCCAGCAGGCAGGTCAGGAGGATGCTCTGGCGTCGGCCGATCAGCGCGGGGCCGACCAGCAGTGCGGTCCCCTCGAAGCGGACGGGCGGAGTCGGCGTCGCCGAAGCCGAGTCGGTGACGGCGACCCGCAGAAGCTCCACGACCCGCACGCCCAGGTCCAGGCGGATCGGCTCCCCGTTGTCGAACGCGGCCCGCGGGACGTCGCGGCGCCCCCGGCCGGCAAGCAGCACCTCGGCCACGAAGGGGTGCTCCATCTTGACGCCTCGGTGCCGCAGTTCCAGCTCATCACGCACCCCGGCGGGCGCGGTGAGAAGCGGAGCGACGGTGCGCAGTCCGTAGATCAGCCGTTGCCGGGCGAACCGGGTCAGGTAGGTGACCGCGACCGTGGCGATTCCGACCACCAGCGTGGTCGCCGCGCCGGCCCCCGTCCAGAACGTGCCCGAGCTGTACCACGCACCCGCAGTCGCCATAGCGGCATCCAATCGCGCGCACCCGGACGGCCGTCGGGTGATGCCCGGAACCGGCCGCCGGGAGGGCTTCGCCGCCCTTCCCTGGCCGTCTGGCCGGCGGAGGCGTGGTCAGTCGGGGGTGCCGGGGGTTACCAGGCCTGATTCGTAGGCGACTACTACTGCCTGGGCTCGGTCTCTTAGGCCCAGTTTGGCGAAGATGCGGGTCACGTGGGTTTTGACCGTGGCCTCGCTGAGGTGGAGGTGGGCGGCCAGTTCGGTGTTGGACAGGCCGCCGCCCACGAGGCGGAGCACCTCTTTCTCGCGCGGGGTCAGGACGTCCAGGCCCTGGGGCGCCGGGGCGGGGCGGGCGAAGCGCTCGACCAGGCGGCGGGTGATGGAGGGGGCCAGCAGGGCGTCGCCCGTCTCGATCAGCTTCACCGACGCCACCAGGTGTTCGGGGGTGACGTCCTTGAGCAGGAAGCCGCTGGCGCCGGCGGCCAGCGCGGAGTACACGTAGCTGTCGAGGTCGAAGGTCGTCAGGATCAGCACGCGGCACGCCGGGTCGTCGGCCAGGACGCGGCGGGTGGCCTCCAGGCCGTCCATCCCGGGCATCCGGATGTCCATCAGCACCACGTCCGGGCGCAGACGCCGCGCGGCGGCCACCGCCTCCAGGCCGTCGGCGGCCTCACCGACCACCTCGATCCCCGACCTGCTGAGGATCATCCGGAATCCGCCGCGCACCAGTGTCTGGTCGTCGGCGATCAGGACCCGCGTCACGGCCGCTCCAGGGGGATCCGCGCCCGCACCCGGTAGCCGCCGCCCAGCCGCCGCCGCGCGTCGAGGTCGCCGCCGTACACCGCGACCCGTTCGCGCAGCCCGGCCAGGCCCCGGCCGCCCTTGTGGTCGGGCGGGGCGGGGCCCGTCCCGGTGAGGACGCTCGGGCCGGTGTTGAGGACCTCCAGCCGCAGGTTCCGCGTCCCGTAGCTCACCGTCACCTCCGCCGTCGCTCCGGCGGTGCCGTGTTTCAGCGCGTTGGTGAGCGCCTCCTGGACGATGCGGTAGCCGGTCGCGTCGATCCCGGCGGGCAGCGGGCACGGTTCGCCGGTCACCCGCACGTCGACGGGCAGGCCCGCGAACGCGATCCGGTCGACCAGGGTCCCGAGGTGCGCCAGCGACGGCTGCGGGGCGAACGCCTCACCGTCGCCGTCCGGGGCGGGCGCGAGCACCCCGAGCAGGTTCCGCAGCTCGGTCATCGCCTCGCGGCCGGTCCGCTCGACGGCCAGCAGCGCGTCCTCGGCCTCGCCGTCGACGCCGTGCCGGGCCGCGCCCGCCTGGACGACCATGACGCTGACGCTGTGGCTGACGATGTCGTGCAGGTCCCGGGCCACCCGGGCCCGCTCCTCCTCGACGGCCCGGCGCGCGGCGGCCTCGCGTTCACGTTCCAGCAGCCAGGTCCGCGCCCCGAGCTCGGCGCGGCGCCTGCGCCGCTCCCACAAAGCCCAGGTGCACGGGACCGCGGCGAGGAGGGGCACGAGCCACGCGGGCAGCATCCGCCCATCCTGCCGCCCCGCGCGGACGGAACGCATCATTCTGGCGGTTCACGGCCGTACATCCCTCGGTTGACCCGGCCCCGGACTTACATCCAGGACCCGACGCGCGGGCGGGGGCGCGGCTCGTACCGTCACCGCCATGGAGCTGATGGTCCAGCTGATGGACGTACGCAAGGAGTACGGCGAGACCGCCGCGCTCGCCGGGGTGAGCCTCGACATCCAGGCCGGTCAGGCCGTCGCGGTGATGGGCCCGTCGGGATCGGGCAAGTCGACCCTCCTCAACATGATCGCCGGCCTGGACCGGCCCACCTCGGGCACGGTCGTGGTGCGCGGCGAGGACATCACGGGAATGGGCGAGGCCGAACTGGCCCGCTACCGGCGCCGCCGCATCGGCATGGTCTTCCAGTTCTTCAACCTGCTCGACGACCTGCCGGTGCTGGAGAACGTGATGCTGGCCGCCCAGCTGCTCGGCACCTCGCGAAAGCAGGCGCAGGCCCGGGCGATGGAGCTGCTCGACGAGCTCGGCATCGCCGATCGCCGCAACGCCTACCCGGTGGTGCTGTCGGGCGGGGAGCGGCAGCGGGTCGGCGTCGCCCGCGCGCTGATGAACCGGCCCGCGCTGCTGCTGGCCGACGAGCCGACCGGCGCGCTCGACTCGCGGGCCGGCGAACAGGTCATGGACCTGCTGCTGGACCTCAACCAGATCGGCCAGACCCTGCTCATCGTCACCCACGACGAACGGCTCGCCACCCGGGTCGCCGACCGGGTCGTGGCGTTCGAGGACGGCCGCGTGGCCGCCGAGGTGACCCGGTGAGGGCGGTGTGGCAGGCCGCGCGGTTCGCGGTGCGGCGGCGCAGGCTGCAGACGACCATCATCACGCTGGTGCTGCTGGTGTCGACCGGGACGGTCGTGCTCGCGCTGGGCCTGCTCGCCACCGTGGACGGCCCGTACGACAAGGCGTTCGCGCGGCAGCACGGCGCGCATCTGACGGTCTCCTACGACC
Organism: Actinomadura sp. NPDC048955; assembly: GCF_040649435.1. Taxonomy (NCBI): domain Bacteria; kingdom Bacillati; phylum Actinomycetota; class Actinomycetes; order Streptosporangiales; family Thermomonosporaceae; genus Actinomadura; species Actinomadura sp. NPDC048955. The sequence continues at coordinate 50,302 of NZ_JBEZJI010000013.1, read as the reverse complement.
CCGCGAAGGCGACGTCCGCGCAGGTCGCGGCGTCGGGGAGCCGGCCGGGCGTGACGGCGGCGGGCGGCCCGTACCGCTCGCAGGTCGTCAACGTCCCGGACAGCGGCGAGGCCCGTCCGGGGCTGCTTCCGCCCGGCCCCCTCACGGTCGTCGAGCGGACCGCCCGCGGCGGCGACCCGGTCGACCGGCTGGCGCTCAGGAGCGGCCGCTGGGCCACCGCCCCCGGCGAGATCGTGCTGGGCACCGACTTCGCGCGGTTCCCGTTCGACCCGATCGGGAGAAAGGTGACGTTCAGCGACGGGCGGACCTTCACCATCGTCGGCATCGGCCGGTCGATCACCCGGTCCGCCCAGGCGTGGGTGGCGCCCGGGCAGCTGACCGCCCCGGACGGGCTGCAGATGCTCTACCGGCTCGCCGACCCGGCCGCCCCGGCCGGCACGATCACCGCCGGGCTGCCGGCGACCGCGAGCCAGAGCTACCTCGTCTCCCGGCGGCAGGCCACCGAGGCCGGGACGACCGTCATCCCGTTCCTGATCGCGTTCGGGATCGCCGGGCTGCTCGTCGCGGTGCTCGTCATCGCCAACGTGGTGAGCGGCGCCGTCGTGTCGGGGTTCCGGCACATCGGCGTCCTGAAGTCCCTCGGCTTCACCCCCGCGCAGGTCACCGGCGTCTACCTGGTGATGATCGCGATACCCGGGGTGCTGGGCAGCCTGATCGGGATCGCCACCGGCAACGCCCTGGCCGGGACGGTCACCACCACGCTGGGCGACTCGTTCGACCTGCCGACCGCCAGCGGCGTCTCGCCCTGGGTGGACGTCCTGGCCTTCACGGGCGTGCTCGCGGTCGCGGTCGTCACCGCGCTGGTGCCCGCCGTCCGGGCCGGGCGGATCCCGACGGCGGTCGCGGTCAGCGCGGGCGCCGCGACGCGGCGGGGCCGGGCCCTGCGGGTGCAGCGGGCGCTGGCCCGGACGCGGCTGCCGCGCCCGGTCAGCCTGGGCCTCGGCCTGCCGTTCACCCGGCCGGGCCGCACCGCGCTCACCGTCGCGGCCGTCGCCTTCGGAGTGGCGGCGGTGACGTTCGCCACCGGCCTCAACAGGTCCCTCAGCGCCTACCTCGCCGACGCGGAACTCACCGGCACCGTCCACGTCCTGGTCCCCGTCGAGGGCGGCCGGCCGGTCTCGCTGGCCGGGCGGCCGGGCACCGCCAAGGTCGCGGCCACCCGCTTCGAACAGGTCCACGTGCCGGGGTTCGACCGGCCGGTGCAGGTCAAGGCCTACCAGGGGGACATCACCGACCGGCGCGGCTACCGGATGGTGCACGGCCGCTGGCTCGGCGGGCCGGGTGAGGCCGTCGTGGGCGACCCGTTCCTGAAGACCGGCGGCAAGAAGATCGGCGACACCGTCGTCATGACCGCGGACGGCAGGAAGGCCGCGCTGCGGATCGTCGGGACGGCGCTCGTGGACGGCGGCGACACCGTCCTCACGGACTGGGCGTCCCTCACCTCGCTCATCGGCCGCGAGAAGCCGGCGTCCCCGGAATCCTCCGGCCCGCGTCCCGGCATGGTGACCTCCCTTCTGGAGGTCACCCTCACCCCCGGCACCTCCCCGGAGACCTACGTCGCCGCACTCAAGGCGGACGGGATCCAGGCCATGCCGGCCGCCGAGGGCATCGAATCCGGCCAGGTGATCCTTCTCGGGCTCCTCACCCTGCTGACCCTGGGGCTGACCACGGTCGCCGGGCTCGGGGTGTTCAACACGGTGATCCTCAACACCGCGGACCGGGCGCGCGACTTCGGCGTCCTGAAATCGCTGGGCGCGACACCGCGGCAGGTCCTGACGGTCGTGCTCGCCTCCATGGCCGTCCTCGGCCTGGTCGGCGGGCTCATCGGGGTGCCGCTGGGCCTGGCCGCCCACCATGTGGTGCTGCCGGCCATGGCCGGCACGGGCGGCCTCGTCCTCCCCTACGGCCTCCTGGAGATCTTCCCCTGGCCGCTGATGCTCCTGTCGGTCCTGGCGGGCATCGCGATCGCCCTGCTCGGCGCGCTGATCCCGGCGGGCCGGGCATCCCGGATCAAGACGGCGGCGGCCCTGCGGTCGGAGTGACCGGCCCACCCGGAGAAAGACGGTGGAAGCGGGACAGGCCCGCTTCCACCGTCAGTGGTGTGGCGTCGCGCCTGGGCGTGACGCCGTCCGCGACCCCGGAGCGTCACGGATCGTTAGGGCCACGCGGCGATGAGGCCGTCAGGCGAACTTGTACTTCCACGGGTTGTGGTCGTCCGGCTTCCAGACACTGCGAAGCCAGATACTGGAAGGCGAAATGCCACCCCAGCCACCGCCGTTGGGAGCGGCCTCCGCAGGCGGCTCCTTCCAGACGGCGCCCTTGACGGTCTGCGGGACGACGCGGCTCAGCCGGTGGAAGGCCCGGAAGGCGGCGAGGGATGCCCCCACCACCAGCACGGCGCCGATCCATCCGGTGAGCCCCGGCGCCCCGCCGGTCCCGACGACGACGCCGACGAGGCACGCCAGCACCGGGTTGACGCACTTCACCGTGCTGATCAACCCGTCGTCGGACTGGACGAGGTCGAAGGCCCGGACGTGCAGCTTGTTGGCGATCATGTTCAGCAGCGACGTGACCACCACCGTCGACAGCACGTACCAGGTCACCCAGTGCTCGTCGGTCAGGACGAGGACCGGCACTCCGACCAGGCAGGCGCCCGCCCAGCAGTTGAGCTCGACGACCCGGTGAAGCGTGCCCATCTCGGTCAGCTTTCCCGAGGCGATCGTGCCGTTGACGCCGATGACGGCGGCCACGCCCGTCAGGACCAGGCCCAAGGTCCCGGCCCCGCCGGTGAACGGCCTGGTCAGCATCGCGACGCCGGCCATACCGATCACGAACCACAGGGCGTGCAGCCACCGGCCTGACCTGCGCGGGGCCGAGACCAGCCGCCACGTCGCCAGGCTGAGCGCCCCGAGCGTCATGACCGTCATCAAGGTTCCGATGTCCACCCGCTCCAGGGCGGCCTGATGGACCTGCCCCTGGAAGATGCTGGGTATCAGCAGAACGAGTACCCACTTCCACTGGCGCCGGTTCCATCGGACCTTGGCACGCTGTCGCCTCACCCTGCCACGCGGAAGACGCGTGGCCAGGCTGAAGAAGACGGCGCCGAGGGTCGTGATGAGGGCACCCACCACGACCGTCGAGTGCTCGGGGTAGAGCCGCGTCGCGTACGCCGCTCCGACTGAAACGCATATCAGGGAGAGCGCTTCCGTCAGCGCTCCCCAAACTCTGCTCATGAGGGATCTCCTTTGTTCCGGCCGGCTGTTCGCCGGCTCCCGGCCACATCGGCCGGGCAAAGGAGACCGTCACAGAATGGACGCCCACCGCAAGACCTTCGCTTCGGTCGATGAGCGTTCCCCGGCGCGGACGGCGAGGACGCCGCCGGGTGGGCGGCGTCCCCTTGTCGTCGGCGGTCAGCGGGCGGGGGCGGCTCCGAGTTTGTTCACCCAGCCCTGGCTCTCGAAGGCCAGGTACTCGCCGCCGGCCGGCTTGCCGGGAAGGGCGGAGGACCGGTCCTCGAAGTCGAGGAGCTGGCCGCTCTCGCGGTCCACGACCAGCCGCACGCTGGTGCCCTGAGCGGTGACGGCCACGCCGGGCCTGCCCAGCCGGTCCTTGATCTGCCCGGTGACGCGGACGGAGGGGGTGCGCGCCAGGATCCGGTAGAGGGCCGCCCGGGTGCCGGGGGTGGTCGGGGCCATGAACAGGTCCCATGCGCTGACGAAGACGTACTCCCCGAAATCGGCCGGGGCGGTGTAGCCGTGCGCGCCGCCCCGGCGGTCCTGCTGCCACAGCCTGCGCAGGTAGCTCTCCAGGGCGCCGTCGGTCGCCGGCAGCTTCGCGATCGTCTTCCACTCGATCTCGTGGGACCCGATGACGGGGTTCACCAGATGCGAGCCCTTGCTGTAGGTGACCATGCGCGGCTTCGAGACGGTCGTGCCGTCGTTGACGTCGAGCGGGGGCGATCCCGCCGCCTTCCAGGCGGCCTCGTCCTTCTTCGTGGGGAAGGTGACCTTGATGTCCAGCGGTCCGTTCGTCCCGAAGCGCATGCGGGTCCCGCTCTGGGCGCACGCCCAGTCCTCGACGCTGCTCGCGGTCCGCGCCTGGAAGTTCTGGGACCTGCCCATGGACTTGCGTGCGGGCGTCGGCACGCCCGGGCGGGGCTTGAAGGGCATGATGTCCTGCCACATGCGGGTCCGCTTGTACCAGCAGGCCCCGCGGGTGGCGGGCTGCTCGGCGGCCGTCTTCGCGCTGGCCAGCAGGAACGTGCGGGTGTCGAGCGTCTCGTCGTGTCCGGCGCCGGGGCCGGGGCCGGCGCCGGGGCCGTCCGACGGCATGGCGACGGCGAGCGCCGCCGCGGCCGCCAGCGCGGCCACGCCGCCGGCGAGGGCCAGCCGGCGGACCGGCCGCCGCGCCGGGACGACGCGCGGGTTCACGGCCGAGACGCCGGCGCGCGCACGGACCTGCGCCACGTCGGCACGCCGCGCGTAGGCGTCCTCGGCGAGTTCGGCGACCGCCGCGGGCTTCAAAGCGACGATCAGGTTGTCGAGTTCGTCCTGCTTCACTGCTTCTCCTGGATGACTCGCGGGCGCGGGGCGCGTCCGTGCGCTCGCGCGGGGCTTTCCTGGGACGCCTCGATCGCCTTGGCCAGCCGGCGGCGTCCCCGGTGCAACCGGACGATGAAGGCGGTGCGGGTGCAGCCCGCGACGCGGGCCGCCTCCGCGGGGCCGAGCCCGTGCCAGGCGGTCAGGGTGACCGCCTCGGCCTCCTTGGCGGGAAGGGCCCGCAGGGCGGCCAGCGCCTGGTCGCGGGCGATGAGGTGCTCGGCGACGTCCCAGGCGTGCAGGTCGGCGTCGGTGGTGAGGCCGGCCAGCCGGTCCACCAGTCCGCGCGCCCGGCCCGCCGCGCCGTGCGACTGGCGGACCAGGTTCCTGGCCACGCCCAGCAGCCACGGCAGCGCCTGGTCGGGGATCTCGTCGATCTTCCGCCACGCGACGGTGAACACCTCGCCCGTCAGGTCCTCGGCGGCCTGGGGGGCGGCCCGCAGTACGACATAGCCGAAGACGTTGCGGTAGTACGTCTCGTAGAGGCGGGTGAATCGGGCCTCTTGCTCGTCCACGCCACCTCCTCTCTCCTCGGGACCGTTACGCCGAGAAGTCGGAGAAGCCCCCGGCGGATTACACGGGCGGACCGGAAATCCTTCGGCGATCACACACCATGGCGACGGGCTCGGAGGAACTTCAAGAAGCCGGACGAGCGCCCCGGAGCGGGACAGGGTGATCGGCGGGCCGAGGCGGGAGGGGACCGAGTGAAGCATGTGTCCCAGAGACCACACTATGGTGACTTTCGGTATTCAGGCGAATGCTTTCCGTGTTCGATCTCTCTAGGATCCAAGCGAAAGCCAACCCCCCCGATCCCATGGAGGATTCGTGGCACGCTCCCGTACCCGGCTGGCCGTGTTCGGCTCGGCCGCAGCTCTGGCCGCAGGCGCCCTCGTCTCCGCGCAGGTCGTCATGGCCGAGCCGGCCGCCGCGGCGGACCGCCAGTGGGTCGCCCTTGGCGACTCCTACACCGCCGGGGTCATCCCGGCGGCGGGCGACGTCTTCGAAGTCCCGCGCGACGGCTGCGAGCGCACCGCCCGGTCCTACCCCCAGGTCATCGACCGCGACCTGGGTTCTCTCTTCGACCTGACGAACGTCAGTTGCGGTGCCGCCACCATCGCGAACGTCACCGACGAAGCCCAGGAGCCGATCGGCCGCCACCTGCCGCCCCTCTCCGAGGACCCCGACTACCCCTTCCCCGCGGTGCCTCCCCAGTCCGCCGCGGTGGGGCCCGGCACCGACGTGATCACCGTCGGCGTGGGCGGGAACACCCTCGGCTTCGCCGGCATCCTCACCAAGTGCCTTGAGGTGGGCCAGGGAAGCGGCGGCACGGGCACTCCGTGCAAGGACGCGCTGGCCGCCGGCATCCCCGCCCGGCTGGACAAGGTGGGCCAGGAGTACGGCCGGATGCTCACCGTGCTCCACGAGCGCGCCCCGCACGCCAAGATCCTGACCGTCGGCTACCCCACCGTCGTCCCCGCGGACACCTCCAAGTGCCGCTACAACGACCTGACGCAGTTCGGCCCGGTCACCCGGGGCGACCTGGACTGGCTGCGCCAGGACGTCCTGGAACCGCTCAACAGGACCATCGAGAAGTCGACCGGCACCCAGCAGGCCGCCGGCTTCGTCGACCTCTACACCTCCTCCCAGAACCACAGCGCCTGCGACGCCGACAAGTGGGTGGAAGGCGTCATCACACCTCCTGACCAGGTGTCCTTCGTCCACCCCAACGCCCGCGGCCACCGCAACGCCGCCGACCACGTCACAGGAGCGATGCTGAACACCCTCGGCTGAGCCGACCCGCACCCGGCGCCCGCCGACGGGTCACCGTGAACCGGCCTCCGGCCCCAGCCGGAGGCCGGTTCCGCGCTCCGCGGCGCCTCGCCTGCTAGGCGTCGTCCGGTGAGCCGGGCAGTCGCAGGACGAACGTCGCGCCCCGGCCCGGCTCGCTGCGCACCGCCGCGGATCCGCCGTGCGCCTCGGCGAGCTGCCGCACGATGGCCAGGCCCAGTCCGCTGCCGCCCGTCTGCCGGCTGCGCGACTTCTCGGCCCGCCAGAACCGGTCGAAGACGTGCGGCAGGTGCTCGGGCGCGATGCCCGGCCCGGTGTCGGCGACCTCGATCAGCACGTCGTCGCCGTCGGCGTACGCGCGCAGGCTCACCCGCCCTCCCGCGGGGGTGTAGCGGACCGCGTTGGCGAGCAGGTTGCCGACCGCCTGCCGCAGCCGGACCGGGTCGGCGTCCAGGTGCGGCCTACCGGTCACCTCGGCGGTCAGCGCCAGCTCGGCGGCCTCGGCCGCGGCACGGTAGACCGTCGCGATCTGCTCGACCAGGTCGGCCACGTCGACCGGCTCGGGGTGCAGCCGCAGCCTGCCCACGTCGGCGAGCGCGAGCTGCTGCAGGTCGTCGACGATGTGCTGGAGCAGCGTGGCCTCCTCGACCAGCGAGGCGGTCAGGGCCGGGCCCAGGTCGGCCACGCCGTCCTGGGCGGCCTCCAGCCAGCCTCGGATGTTGCTCAGCGGCGTGCGCAGCTCGTGCGACACGTCGCTGACCATCGCCTTGCGCTGCCGCTCCATGCGGTCCAGGTGCTCGGACATCTCGTTGAACGCGGCGCCCAGCTCGCCGACCTCGCCCTTGGCGCGCACCGTCACCCGCGCCGAGCCGTCACCTCCCCGCATCCGCCGGGCCGCCGCGGTGACGGCCCGCACCGGCCGCGCCAGCCGGGTGGCGACGAGGACGCTGACCCCCACCGCCAGGACGAGGATCACCGCGGTGACCCCCGCGATGCCGTACGGGTCGATGGCCGGCGCACCGTCCTCCCGCGAGCCGATGTAGAGCAGCGCGGCCGGCGCGACGTACGGCTTCAGCTGGGCGCGGCGCGCGGTGGCCAGGCACTCGGCGGCCGACGCCGGAGCGGCCGGCGTGCCGGTCTCGTCCAGCCACACGTCGACCCGGCTCCCGTGGCACTGCCGGACGAGGGCGGCGAGCTGGTCGAGCGCGCGCCTCTCGGTGGTCGTCGGCCCGGGAGCGTCCGGCGAGCACGACGCGGGCGGCGCCACGGGCTCCGGCGTCGGGGCGGGCCGGTTCGCCGGGCGCTCGCCGGGCCCGCCGGTCGGCACGGGGTTCGGCGCGCCCGGCGGCGCGCCCGGTGTGGCCCCCGGCCGCCGCGGCTCCTCCCCCGGCTCGGTCGAGGACGGTTTCGGCGTCGGTGAGACCGACGGCGTCTCGGCCACGGCGGCGAACCGGACCGCCCCGCCACCGGACGTTCGCGCGAACGCCGCGCGCGGGGAAGGCTCCTGTCCGGAGGGCGCCCCTGGGGGGTTCGTGGCCTGTGGCGGGTCGGTCGGACCGCCCTCGCGGCGCAGGTACGGGCGGCCGCCCGGCCCGACGAGGACCGTGGCGCGCTGGCCCTCGCGGCGCAGGCACGCCGCCTGCGCGTCGACCTCCCGGCGCAGCCGCACCCGCTCGGGATCCGGCAGCCGGAACGGTCCGGCCGCACGCGCGTCGATCCGGTCGGTGGCCGCGCCGGGCCCCAGCGAGACGTCGACGGCGAGCGGGTCGACCACGGCCGAGGGGCGCGCCGGCAGCGGCGGCCGGCCGGGCGCCGAGTCCGCGATCCGGGTGCCGCCCTCGGTCGCCAGCGCGACCCGCTGCCCGCTCTGCCGGGCCAGCCCCCGCACGGTCTCCCCGACGCCGTCCCAGCGCGGGTGGCTCGCCGCGTAGCCGAGCAGCGCGTCGTTGATCCGGGCGTCGCGGGCGAGCGTCCGGCCCTGCCGCTGCCGGATCTCGCCGGACGTGCCGCGCGCCGCCAGCCACGCCGTCGCCGTGATCGAGCACACCGCGATCAGTACCGAGCTGGCGACCAGCCGTGCGAGCAGGCTATGGCGCACGATCGCCGACCAGCTTGTACCCGACGCCGTACACGGTGCACAGCCGGACCGGCCGGCGCGGCTGCGGCTCGATCTTCTTGCGCAGGTTCTTCACGTGCACGTCCACCGTGCGCTCGGTGATGAAGCGGTCGAAGCCGTGCAGGTGCTCCAGGAGCTGCGCCCGGGTGAGGACCCGCCCCGGCCGCGCGGCCAGCGCCTCCAGGATGCGGAACTCCGCCGGCGTGCACTCGACCTCGCGCCCGTCCGCGAGGACCGTGTGCCGTTCGGGGTCCACCGTGATGCCGCCGACCCGGTACACCGGCTCGCCGCTCCCCCGCCCGGTCCGCCGCAGCAGCGTGCGCACCCGGGCCATCAGCTCACGCGGGCTGTAGGGCTTGGTGACGTAGTCGTCGGCGCCGAGGTCGAGGCCGCGCAGCAGGTCGTCCTCCGTCGAGCGGGCGGTGAGCATGAGCACCGGCACGTCCGACTCGGCGCGCAGCCCGCGGCACACGTCGAGGCCGTCGATCCCCGGCATCATCACGTCGAGCAGGACGAGGTCGGGGCAGCGCGCGCGGGCCGCGTCGAGCGCGGCCCGCCCGTCGTGGACGACGACCACGGAGTGCCCCTCCCGCCGGAGGTACCGGCGCAGCAGCTCCGCCTGCTTGGGGTCGTCCTCCGCGACCAGGACATTCGCGCACATGGGGCCTGAGCGTAGCCAAGCCGGTCACGGCACCACGGGATCATCACACCGGGCTCACAGGTTCTTCACACTCCTCGACCAGCATCTCGCGGCATGCGCCAAGTCAAGATCCACACCGGCGTCCTGCTCGCCGCCGGCCTGATCGCCGGGTCGGCCGGCTGCGGCTCGCCGGGCGACGGAAGATCAGGGGGCGGCCCGCCCGACGCGGACCGGCCGGCGGCCGCCGGACCACAGCAGCCGGGACGGCAGCGGCAGGGCGGTGCGGAGATAGCGACCGTGCGCGGCCGAGCGATCGCCGTGCACAGGCGGAAGAGCGACGGGGCGGTCTGGAAGACGCTGTCCAGCCCCAACGAGATGGGCGCCACCCGTGTCTTCCTCGTCGACGCCAAGGACGGCGGCTGGCTCAGGGTGCTGCTGCCGATCCGGCCGAACGGCAGCACCGGGTGGGTCAAGGCGTCCGACGTCACGCTGTCGTCGACGTCCCACCGCGTGGAGATCGACCCGAAGGCGTTCACGTTCACCGTCTTCGACGGCGACACGGTGCTGCGCACCGGCAGGGTCGCCACCGGCGAGGGCGGCACCCCCACCCCGCCCGGCCGCTTCTACTTCACCGAACTGGTCCGGCCGCCGAACCCCGACGGGGACTACGGCGCGTACGCCTTCGGGCTGAGCGGTTTCTCTCCGACGCTGAAGACCTTCGCCGGCGGCCCCGGGCAGCTCGCCGTGCACGGCACGAACAAGGCGTCGGCGCTGGGCCGCAAGGTCAGCCACGGCTGCGTGCGGGTCGGCAATGACGACATCACCTGGATGGCCAAGAACCTGGCGATCGGCACACCCGTCGTCGTCAAGAAATGAAACAACGCCGAAAGGAACATGGATGCGCCTGAAGTCTCTCATCGCGGCCGTCGCGCTGGGCGTCGGCCTGGCCGGCACCGGTGTGGCCGCCGCCGAGGCCACCACCGCCACGCCCAAGCCGACCGCCCCGGCGGCCGTCCCCACCCCGACCACCCACGGCGGCGAGCCGAGCCCGTCCCGTCCCCCCGGCCACGGGACGGAGCCCAGCGGTGCGCCGATGCCCCAGCCGCCCGGCAAGCCCATCCCCAAGGTGCCGAACTACACCGGCTGACCGTGACCGCAGGCCCGCACGTCTCTCGTCGTGCGGGCCTGCCGCCGTAGAGGCGCTAGATGAATTCCAGAGGGCGGACGGTGTAGTCGGACGGGATGTCGTCGTGCATGGCCTCGACGGGACGTTCGGGGGCGGTCTCCTCCAGGAGGGCGGCGCGGCGGACGCGGTCGGTGCGGAAGATGCGGCTCCCGCCTCGCATGCGGCACCAGGCGGTCAGGTACCAGCCGTTGCCGGACGCGGTGAACGTGACGGGCTCGACGTCGCGTTCGGTTTCGGTGCCCGTCCGGTCGACGTAGGTGAGGCGGACCACCCGGCGGGTGCGGATCGCCTCCTCCAGCACCGCCGGCACGGAGGCCGGGTCGTCCTTCTCGGCGGGGGTCAGGAAGCGGACGCGCTGGGCCAGTTCGCGGGCCGAGGCGCTGTCGGCCGCCGACATCGCGGCGACGATCTTGTGGAGCGCGGTGCGGGCGGCCCGGGAGTACGGGGAGCCGCCGGCCCGGGACAGGGTGATCGCGAGGGCGACGGCCTCGGCGGGGGTGAAGTTCAGGGGCGGCAGCGTGCGGCTCTTGTCGAGCGTGTAGCCGCCGCCGCGGCCCACGTCCGCGAAGATCGGCACACCGGCCTGCTGGAGGGCGCCGATGTCGCGCTCGATCGTGCGGACGCTCACCTCGTACCGTGCGGCGAGCTCCCGCGCGCTGGCCCGGCGCGGCGCGCGGGCACGCAACTCCTCCACCAGGGCGTACAAGCGGTCGGTGCGGTTCACGCGCCGACCGTACGCGGCGGGTCCGACAGTCAGAGGGCGCGGAGGAAGCCGATCATGGCCCGGTTGACCTCGGCGGGGCGTTCCTGCTGCGTCCAGTGGCCGCATCCGGACAGCCAGACGGTCTCGCGCAGGTTCGGCACGAAGTCGCGCATGGTGTCGATCGCGTCGCGGGCGCCGATGGCGACGAGGTCGCGGTCGCCCGCGATGTAGAGGGCGGGCGGGCCGATGGGGGCGCGGTGCCAGGCGGCGGTGAGCTCCCAGTTGCGGTCGAGGTTGCGGTACCAGTTGACGGGGCCGGTGAAGCCGCTTTCGGCGTACTCCTCGACGTAGGCGGCGATGTCCTCGCCGGTCAGCCAGCCGGGCAGCTTCTCCGGGTCCGGGAGGCCGTCGAGGAAGCCGCCGCCCTCCGGGGCGATCAGCGGCGGGCAGGGGCCGTCGCCGGACACCCCGTACAGCATCCGGCGGAACGTGGCGGCCCGGTCGCGGTCGAGTTCGGCCTCCGGAACGTCCGGCTGCTGGAAGTGCACCATGTAGAAGCCGTCGCCGAACAGGCGGCGCATGGACTCGACGGGCGGCCTGCTGCTGCGCGGGCGGTGCGGCACCGACATGCCGACCACGCCGCGGACCTTGTCTGGGCGCATCTGCGCGACGGCCCAGGCGACGGGGGCGCCCCAGTCGTGGCCGACGACGACGGCGCGGTCCGCGCCGAGCGGGCCGATGAGACCGACCGCGTCACCGGCCAGGTGCAGGATCGAGTACTGGCCGGCGTCCGCCGGGCCGCCCGTGCGGGCGTAGCCGCGCTGGTCGGGCGCCACGGCGTGGAATCCGGCCTCGGCGAGCGCGACGAGCTGGTGCCGCCAGGAGTACCAGCATTCGGGGAAACCGTGCAGGAGGAGCACGAGTGGCCCCTCGCCCGCCTCCGCGACGTGCATGCGCAGCCCGCTGTCCGACCGGACGAAGCGGTGCCTGATCTCGTGCATCCATACCCCTCGCGGTGTGGGCTGCCAGTGCCGGGCCAACGGTAGCCGCCCCGGTGAGTGCCCGGGCCGTGGAAGGGAGATCGCCGCGAGCCCATACCGTCCGGTGGTGGATTGTGTGCGCGGCCCACATGGGAGGCCGGGGCCGCGCTCCGTAGGTTCTGCGCATGACGAGCGTGACACCGCGGGCGGCCGCGGGGACTTCGGGGACGCTGGATCTGGCGGGCCGGCGCGCCCTGGTCACCGGTGGCGCGAGCGGCATAGGCCGCGCCTGCGCCCGGCGGCTCGCGGCGGCGGGCGCCGAGGTGGTGGTGGCCGACATAGACGGGGACGCGGCGGAGCGGACCGCGGCCGAGATCGGCGGTGTCCCCCTGCTCGCCGACCTGGCCGACGTGGACGCGCTCGACGGGCTGGCCTCCGGCACCGACATCCTCGTCAACAACGCAGGGATCCAGTACGTGGCGCCCGTCCAGGACTTCCCGCCGGAGACGTTCGCGCGGATCCTGCGGCTGATGGTGGAGGCGCCGTTCCGGCTGGTGCGGGACGCGCTGCCCGGCATGTACGAGCGCGGCTGGGGCCGCATCGTCAACATCTCGTCCGTGCACGGGCTGCGGGCCTCGCCGTACAAGTCGGCCTACGTGACGGCCAAGCACGGCCTCGAAGGGCTCTCCAAGGTGATCGCGCTGGAGGGCGCTCCGCACGGCGTGACGTCCAACTGCGTCAACCCCGCCTACGTGCGGACCCCGCTGGTGGAGAACCAGATCGCCGACCAGGCGCGCACGCACGGCCTGCACGAGGACGAGGTCGTCGAGCGGATCATGCTCGACCACGCCGCCGTGAAGCGCCTGATCGAGCCGGACGAGGTGGCCGAACTCGTCGCCTACCTGTGCTCGCCGCCCGCCTCGATGGTGACCGGTGCCTCCCTGGCACTCGACGGCGGCTGGACGGCGCACTAAGAATGACCCGTATGACCTGCGGCGTCTTCCTCGAACTGCTGGCCCGGGAGGCCTCTCCCGTCGAGTTCGAGGGTCCCCTCGTCCAGGCGCGGGCCGAGGGCGCGTCCCCGGCCGTCCTGGAGGAACTGGAGGCGGTGAAGCTCGCCGCGCTGCGGGTCCGGACGATCATGCGGCGGCACGCCCGGCGGGAGAACGAGCTGGCGGCGCTGTTCGACACCGCGGGCGACCTCGCCGGGCTGCGCGGCCTCGACGCGGTGCTGGAGGCGATCACCCGGCGCGCCCGGCGGCTGCTGAACGCCGACATCGCCTACCTGACGCTGAACGACGACGCGCGCGGCGACACCTACATGCGGGTGACCGACGGGTCGGTGTCGGCGGCGTTCCGGCAGCTGAGGCTGCCGATGGGCACCGGCCTGGTCGGCCTGGTGGCGCAGACCGCGATGCCCTACAACAGCGACCACTACCTGGGGGACGCGCAGTTCCAGCACCGCGGGTTCATCGACGACGCGGTCGCCGAGGAGGGCCTGGTCGCCATCCTCGGCGTGCCGATGCGGCTGGGCAGCCGGGTCATCGGGGTGCTGACGGCGGCGAACCGCAGCGAGCGCCCGTTCGACCAGGAGGAGGTGGCGCTGCTCGGCTCGCTCGCCGCGCACGCCGCCATCGCCATCGACAACGCCCGCCTCCTGGAGGAGACCCGGACCGCCCTGACCGAGCTGAGCGCCGCCAACGAGGAGGTCAAGGCGCGCAGCGCGGCCGTGGAGCGGGCGGCGCGCGCGCACGACCGGATGACCGCCGTGGTGGTCCGGGGCGGCGGCGTGGAGGACGTCGGCGCGGTGGTGACCGAGCTGCTGGGCGGCACCCTGCACGTCCTGGACGCCGACGGCCGCCGGCTCGCGACGACCGGCGCCGCGGCGGAGCCCCTCGGCGACGACGAGCTGGGCGGGGTCTCGGCCTCGGCGCACTCCGCCCGCGCGCAGGGCCGGACCGTCAGGCGCGGCGACCTGTGGATCGCCTCGGTGTCCACCGGCGACGAGATGCTCGGCACGCTGGTGCTGCGCACCGCCGACGAGGTGGACGACGCCGACCAGCGGATCCTGGAGCGCGCGGCGCTCGTCACGGCGCTGCTGCTGCTGTTCCAGCGCAGCGCCACCGAGGCCGAGGGCCGGGTGCGCGGCGAGCTGCTGGACGACCTGCTGACCGGCCGCCGGGCGGGCGCCGAGGCGCTGACCTCGCGGGCGCGGCGCGTCGGCGTCGATCTGGGCGCCCCGCACGTGGTGCTGTGCGCCAAGTACGACCCCCGCGAGCACCGGCCCCGCGCGGCCTTCTGGGCGTCGTCGTTCGCGGCGGTGGAGCACGGCCTGGCCGCCTCGCGGGCGGAGGAGATCGTCCTGCTGCTACCGGGCGACCGGCCGGGCGACGCGGCGCGCCGGGTCGCCAAGGAGCTCGGCGCCTCCCTCGGCGGGCCGGCGACGGTCGGCGCGGCCGGCCCCGTGCGCGGCCCGGGCGAGGTCGCCTCCGCGCACCGGGAGGCGCAGCGCTGCGCCGACGCGCTGCTGGCCCTCGGGCGCCGCGGCGACGGCGCCGGCGCGTCCGAGCTCGGCTTCGTCGGCCTGCTCATCGGGGACGACCGCGACGTCGCGGGCTTCCTCGGGAGCGCGCTCGGCCCCGTCCTCGACTACGACGAGCGGCGGGGCACGGCCCTCGTCCAGACCCTGGAGGCCTACTTCGGGACGGGCGGCAGCCTGTCGCGGACGGCCGAGCGCCTGCACATCCACGTCAACACCGTGAGCCAGCGCCTGGACCGCATCGCCCGCCTCCTCGGCGACGACTGGCAGGCGCCCGAGCAGGCCCTCGAACTCCAGCTCGCCCTGCGCCTGCACCGCCTCTCCCGCTGAGCACGCCGGAACGCGGCGCGCCTCCGGGGGGGACGGTGCGCCGCGTTCGGTCCGGTGTCACACCGAGGCTTCGACCTTGGTGTCCTCGCTGTCGGGGGCGGGACGGGCGCGGGCCGCGCGGGCCGCGACCAGGTCGCGGGCGGTGCCCCAGACGCCGCGGCGGAACAGCAGCACGACCACGATGAAGATCGCGCCGGTGATGATCCCGGTCTCCTCGAACCCGGCGGTGGCCAGGTAGTCGTTCAGCTCCACGATCAGCGCGGCGCCGATGGCCCCGCCCCACAGGGTGCCGATGCCGCCGAGGACGACCATCATCACGGCCTGCCCCGAGGTCGTCCAGTACACGCCCTGGAGGGACGCGAAGCCGTGCCCGACGGTGAACAGGCCGCCCGCGAGGCCCGACAGGGCCGCCGACAGGACGAAGGCCAGCAGCTTGTAGCGGTCGATGCCGTAACCGAGCGCCCGCGCCCGGTTCGGGTTGTCGCGGATGGACATCAGGACCCTGCCGAAGGGGGACCGGACGATGCGCCAGGCGGCGAACAGCCCGGCCAGGATGAACGGCAGCGCGGCGTAGTAGAAGAAGAACGGGTCGGACAGGTCCAGCCCGAACAGCTCCCTGGGGATGCCCTGGAGGCCGTTCTCCCCGCCGGTCGCGTCCCGCCACTGGTTGGCGATGAAGTACACCATCTGCGCGAAGGCCAGGGTGACCATCGCGAAGTAGATGCCGCGCAGCCGGACCGACAGGAAGCCGATCGGGACGGCGAGGGCCGCCGCGAAGGCGGCGCCGCCCAGCACGGCCACCGGGAACGGCAGCCCGGAGTGCAGCGCGATCAGGCCGGTGGCGTACGCCGAGCCGCCCCAGAAGGCCGCGTGCCCGAACGACAGGAGCCCGGTGAAGCCGAGCAGCAGGTCGACGGCGGCCGCGAACAGCGCCCAGCAGACGATGTCCAGGGCGACCGGCGGGTAGACGAACCAGGGCAGGACGAGCGCCGCCACGAGCCCCGCGGCCAGCAGGACCGGCCGTCCGGCCAGCTTGGAGAGGATCACGAGATCTCCTCGGCGGTCACAGGATCTCCGGCGGTCACAGGGCCTCCTCGCGTCCGAACAGGCCGGCGGGGCGCCACAGCAGCACGGCGGCCATCAGGATGAACACCAGCGTCTGCGACAGCGACGGGACGTAGTAGTTGCCGAGGGCCGACACGAGCCCGACCGCGAACCCGGCGGCGACCGAGCCGAACACCGACCCGAGGCCGCCGATCACGACCACCGCGAACACCGTGATGATCAGGTCGGAGCCCATCAGCGGGTTGACCGCCCGCATCGGCGCGGCGAGCACGCCGGCGAACCCGGCGAGCGCGATGCCGAACCCGAACACCGGCGTCACCCAGCGGGCGACGTCGATGCCGAGGGCGCGCGACAGCTCGGGCCGCTCGGTCGCCGCTCGGACGATCATGCCGACGCGGGTGCGGGTGAGCACCACCCACACGGCGCCGCAGACCAGCACCGACACCGCCAGCACGAACACCTGGTACGTGGGGTAGGTGAACAGGCCGAGGTCGATCGACCCGTCCAGCGCGGACGGGCGCGGGTAGGGCTGCGACTGCACCCCGTACCCGCGCTTCACCAGGTCCTGGAGGATCAGCGCGAGGCCGAAGGTGAACAGGAAGTTGTAGAGCGGGTCCAGCGGCGCGAGCCGGTGGACGAACAGCCGCTCCAGCAGCACGCCCGCGATCCCGAGGACGACGGGCACGATCAGCAGCGCGAGCCAGAAGTTCACGCCGAAGGAGTCGAGCAGCACGAAGGAGCCGAAGGCGCCGAGCATGTAGAACGCGCCGTGCGCGAAGTTGACCACGCCCAGCATCCCGAAGATGACGGCCAGGCCGAGGGCGAGCAGGGCGTAGAACGCCCCGCCCACCAGCCCGTTGAACGCCTGTTGCAGCACGTCGCGGCCCGCCTAGAGGGAGCAGGACGGGTCGGGCTGCTGGAACGCCTCCGCCGCCGGGATCGTGCTGACGATCTTCTCGTAGTCCCAGGGCTCCTTGACCTCGCTCTTCGGCTTGACCTCCGCGACGTAGGCGTCGTGGGTGAGCAGGTGGTCCTCGGCGCGGATCGTGCCGGTGGAGGTGAACGCGTCGTTGACCTTGGCGCCTTCGAGCTGCTTCACCACACCGTCGGACTTGTCGGTGCCGCCGCGCTGCACGGCCTCCAGGTACTGGAGCGCCGCCGAGTAGTCGGCCGCCTGCACGGCCGTCGGGCGGGCTCCGGTCTTGGCCTTGAACTTGTCGGCCCAGGCGCGGTTGCCCGCGTTGCCGTTCCAGTACCAGAAGTCGGTGAAGCGCGTCCCGGCGAGGGCGTCGGAGCCGAGCGAGTGGATGTCGGTGATGAACATCAGGCCCGCGGCGAGCTTCACGCCCTTGTCGCGCAGCTTGTACTCGTTGTACTGCTTGACCAGGTTGACGAGGTCGCCGCCGGCCTGCATGGCGCCGAGCACCTGCGGCTTGGGCTTCAGGCCCGGCGCCTTCAGCAGGAACGTGGAGAAGTTGTCGTTCGGGAACGGCGTCGGGTCGCTCTTCACGACGCTGCCCCCGGCGCCCTTGATGGCCGTCGTGAACGTCTTCTGCATGTCCTGCCCGAACGCGTAGTCCGGGTAGACGATGTACCAGTTCTTACCGCCGTCCTTGGTGACGCCGGTGCCCGTCCCGTGGGCGAGCATGTAGCTGTTGTAGCCGTAGTGGAAGGTGTACTTGTTGCACTGCTTGCCTTCCAGCTCGGTCGTCGCGGCGCCGACGTCGATGAACAGCTTCTTCTTGTTCTTGGCGACGGTGGCGACGGCGAGCGCGGCGGACGAGGTGGGCACGTCCAGGATCAGGTCGGCCTTCTTGCGGTCGTAGAGCTCCTGGGCCTTGGAGTTGGCGACCTCGGGCTTGTTCTGGTGGTCGGCGGAGATGACCTCGATCTTGTCGGTCACGGCCTTCCCGCCGTACTTGGCCTTGAAGTCGGCGACGGCCATCTTCACGGCCTCGACGGCGTTCTTGCCCGACAGGTCGGCGTAGACGCCGGACTGGTCGGTCAGCACCGCCAGCACGAGCTTGTCGTCGCTGATCTTGCCCCCGCCCCCGCCGGGTCCGCCCGCGCAGCCGGCCAGCAGCGCTCCGGCGGTCGCGAGCGCGGCCGAGCGTCCGAGAACTCTCATCGGGGTCTCCCTATATTCCGAGGTACTGGAGGAGTTCGCTCTCGCGGGCGCGGACCTCGTCGTTGTCCATGGACTCGACGATCCGGCCCTCGGCGAGCAGGTGGTGGCGGTCGGCGACGGTCGCGGCGAAGTGCACGTTCTGCTCGATGAGCAGGACGGTCACCCCGGCCGCCTTGACCTCGCGGAGGATCTCGCCGATCTGCTGGACGATCAGCGGCGACAGGCCCTCGGTGGGCTCGTCGCACAGCAGCAGGCGGGCGCCGGTCCGCAGCACCCGGGCGAGCGCGAGCATCTGCTGCTCGCCGCCCGACAGCTTCGTCCCGGGGAACCGGCGCCGCTCCCGCAGGCGCGGGAACGTCTCGTACACCCGCTCCAGCGACCAGGGGTCGGGGCCCGTCACGGGCGGCAGGGTGAGGTTCTCCTCCACCGACAGCGTCGCGAAGACGCCGCGGTCGTCGGGGACGTAGCCGAGGCCTCGCCGGGCGCGCTTGTGCGGGCTGAGCGAGGAGATGTCCTCGTCCAGGAACCGGATCGTGCCGGACGCGCCCCGGTGCAGGCCCATCAGGGACCGCAGGAGGGTGGTCTTCCCGGCGCCGTTGCGCCCGACGAGGGTGACGATCTCGCCCTCGTCGACGTGCAGCGACACCTCGCGCAGGGCCTGGGCCTCGCCGTACCAGGCGGACAGTCCGTCAATGCGCAGCACTGGAGTCTCCGAGGTAGGCGGTGACGACGCGGGGGTCGTGGCGGATCTCGGCGTAGGGGCCCTCGACGAGGACGCGGCCGTGCTGCAGGACGGTGACCCGGTCGGCGAGGCTGGAGACGACGCTCATGTTGTGCTCGACCATCACCACGGTCCGCCCGTCGCGCACCTTCTTGATGAGGTCGACGGTGCGGCCGACGTCCTCGACGCCCATGCCGGCGGTCGGCTCGTCCAGGAGCAGCACCTTCGGGTCCAGCGCGAGCGCCAGCGCCAGTTCGAGGGCGCGCTTGCGTCCGTAGGCCAGCGCCCCGGCCGGGACCTCCGCGTGACCGTCCAGCCCGACCTGCCCGAGCAGTTCCGCGGCGCGCTCGGAGTGGCGGCCGAGCGCCTTGTCCGAGCGCCAGAACCGCCAGCCGAGACCCGTGCGCCCGGCGAGCGCCAGCTCCACGTGCTGGCGCGGGGTGAGCTCGGCGAACAGGCTCGTGATCTGGAACGACCTGGCGAGGCCCAGTTTGGCGATCAGCTCGGGCCGCCGGCCCGCCAGCTCGTGCGCGCCGAGCCGGACGCTGCCCGCCGTCGGCTTCAGGAAGCCGGTGAGCAGGTTGAACAGCGTGGTCTTGCCGGCGCCGTTCGGCCCGACCAGCGCGTGGACGGACCCCTCGGCGACGTCGAGGTCCACGCCGTCCACGGCCCTGAAGCCGCGGAACTCCCTGACCAGGCCGCGCGCCGCCAGCACCGGGGCCTTTCGGTCCGGGTCGCCCATGCGCCCTCCTCGCGCTCGTCGTGGACGACCCGAACCACACTCGGGCCGCCGTGACCGGGAACGCTAGGTGGCACCCGCGGACCGGACCATGTGACCGGGACCCACATTCGGACGGCCGGATACGGGTGTGAGCCACATCACGCGCAGGTCACGACCACGGGCACATGACCGGCCGATCCGATGTGTGTGCGGGCCACGTGGCAGCGGTCACAACCGGCGCTCACCATGGCGGGCATCTGACGTCCGTCCCGAGGAGCCGGAATGCCCGACCTCCGCCCCGCCCTTACCGCCGGCACCGTGGCCGGCGCCCTCACCGCGGCCCTCGCCGTGCCCCTGGCCGCGCGGGCCGACGCGCGGCAGAGCCCCGGCTGCGCGTCCGGGCTCGCGGTGCCGGGGGCGGAGAAGCAGGTGGCCGCCTGCCTCGACGACCTCACGACCGCGGGAACGGTCGGGTCGGGCCACACCGTCCCGGCCGACTGGGCCGGGCTGCACGCCGCCGGGACGCGCAACCCGTCCGGCGTCCCGGGCATCCAGCTGGACGGCTACTTCCCCGACACCTCCACGTTCAACACCAACCACGGCTGGAACCACGACGCCCAGTTCGTCATCCGCCTGCCCGAGCGCTGGAACGGCGGACTCGTCGTCGCCGGCCCGCCCGGCAACAGGCGGCAGTACGCCAACGACTTCACCATCTCCGACTGGGCGCTCGCCAAGGGCTACGCCTACGCCGCGACGGACAAGGGCAACAGCGGCACCGAGTTCTACAAGGACGGCCGCCGCCCCGGCGACGCCGTCGCCGAATGGAACGACCGGGTCACGCAGCTCACCCGGGCCGCCAAGAAGGTCGTCGCGAAACGGTACGGCCGCACCCCGCGCCGCACGTACGCGGCGGGCATCTCCAACGGCGGCTACCTCGTCCGCTGGCAGCTGGAGAACCGCCCGGAGCTGTACGACGGCGGCATCGACGCCGAAGGCACGCTCTGGCGCGCCGACGGCCCGAACCTGTTCACCTACCTGCCGCAGGTCCTGCGCGCCTACCCGTCCTACGCGGCCACCGGCGACCCGTCAGCCCACAAGGCGCTCCTGAACGCGGGCCTCGCCCCCGGCTCCGAGTTCCTCTGGCCTTTCCACAACCAGGTCTATTGGGAGCTCACCCAGCGCATCTACCGCGAAGAGTTCGACCCCGCCTACACGGGAGAGGAGGCCGGCTACACCTACGCCACGCGTCCGGAGATCGTCCACCGTGCCGTCGCCCGCGTCGCGCTCACGGGCCGCATCCGCAAACCGATGATCACCCTTCACGGCACCTACGACTCGCTCCTGCCCATCGGCACCGACTCCGACGTCTACGCGAAACTCGTCCGCGCCAAGGGAAAGGCGCCCTACCGCTACTACCGGCTGGAGGCCGCCAACCACGTCGACGGCCTCTACGACTCCTTCCCCGACCGCCTCCGCCCGCTCCTGCCCTGCATGCGCACCGCCTTCACGGCCCTGGAGTCCTGGACGCAGCACGGCACCACGCCACCGAAGAGCACCACGCTCCCCCGCCCCGAATCGGGCGACACCGTGAACACCTGCTCCCTCAGCTAGAGGAACCATCATGAAACCCACCCCGTTCATCGCGGCCGCGGCTCTCGCCTTAACGACCGTCAGCGCGTCGCCCGCGTCCGCGGCCGCCGCCACGCTCCCGCGCCACTCGATCAGCGCCTCGTACGTCAGCGGCGTCTCGTCCGGCGGCTACATGGCAGATCAGCTCCACATCGCCTACTCCGGGACGTTCCGGGGCGCGGGCATCTTCACCGCCGGGCCCTACCACTGCGCGCGGGGCAACGTGACGACCGCGCAGCTCGCGTGCATGAACGACATCTACGACGACAACCCGGCGGAACTGGAGCGGACGGCCCGCGACCGGTCGGCGCAGGGAAAGGTCGATCCCGTGGGCAACCTGACCGGGCATCCGGTGTGGATCTACCACGGGACGAACGACTCGACCGTGAAGCAGTCGGTGAACGACGACCTCGCCGCCTTCTACCGGGACTTCGGATCCGCCGTCTCCTACAACAGGACCTCGCCGTCCGGGCACGCGTGGGTGAGTCCGATCGGCCCCAACCCCTGCTCGGCCACCTACACGCCCTACATCAACAAGTGCGGCGACGACCCGGAGCGCTCGATGCTGGGGCACCTGTTCGGGTCCGTGGCCGCGCCCGCCTCCTCACCCGGCGGCACGCTCATGGAGTTCGACCAGAACGCCTACGCGCCGAACGGGAGCGCCTCGTCCATCAGCATGGACGCGACGGGCTTCGCCTACGTCCCGGCGAGTTGCCAGTCGGGGACGTGCAGGCTGATGGTGGCGCTGCACGGCTGCCAGCAGGGGCGCGGCGTCGTCGGCAACGCGTTCGCGACGAAGACCTACCTCAACGAGTACGCCGACACCAACGGCATGATCGTCCTGTATCCGCAGGCCGCCGCGTCCGGCTGGCTCGGCGGCAACCCGCAGGGCTGCTGGAACTGGTGGGGCTACGGCGGCGACACCGCCTACGACATGAAGGGCGGCGGGCAGATCGAGACGATCATGCGCATGGTGCACGCCCTCGGCGGCTGACCGTCAGAGCTTCGAGCGCGTCCAGGCGAGCAGGTCGTCGGCGCCGAGGGTGTTGACGATCCGCGACGCCGGCACCCCGCACCGGGCGGCCCGCTCGCAGCCGAACGGCTGCCAGTCGAGCTGCCCGGGCGCGTGGGCGTCGGAGTCGACGGAGAAGCGGCAGCCCGCCTCGACCGCCAGGCGCAGCAGGCGCTTCGGCGGATCGAGGCGCTCCGGGCGGGAGTTGATCTCCACGGCGACGTCGTAGGCGGCGCAGGCGTCGAAGACGAGCGCCGCGTCGAACTCCGACTCCGGCCGCAGCCCGCCGCGCTTGCCGCCGGCCTTCACGATGCGGCCGGTGCAGTGGCCGAGGACGTTCACGCGCGGGTTCGCGATCGCGGCGACCATCCGCCCGGTCATGGCGACGCGGTCCATGCGGAGCTTGGAGTGCACGCTGGCGACGACGACGTCGAGGCGGTCGAGGAGGCCGGGCTCCTGGTCGAGGGCGCCGTCCTCCAGGATGTCGACCTCGATGCCGGTCAGGATGCGGAAGGGCGCGAGGGACTCGTTGAGCTCGGCGACGACGTCGAGCTGGCGGCGCAGGCGGTCGGCGGACAGGCCGTTCGCGACCTTCAGGCGCGGCGAGTGGTCGGTGAGGGCGAGGTACTCTTGGCCCAGGGAGCGGGCGGTCTCGGCCATCTCCAGGATCGGGGACCCGCCGTCCGACCAGTCACTGTGGGTGTGCAGGTCGCCCTTCAGCGCCGAACGGAGCGCGGCCGTGGCCTCGTCCAGCGGCTCGCCCTCGGTGGCCTCCAGGCGGCGCAGGTAGACGGGGGTCTCGCCGCGCAGCGCCTCCTCGATGACCAGGGCGGTGACCTTGCCGATGCCGGGCAGCGCGGTGAGCGTCCCGTCGCGGGCGCGGCCGGCGAGCTCGTCCGGGGCCGTCCGCTCCGCGAGGTCGGCGGCCGTGCGGAACGCCCGCACGCGGTAGGTCGGCTCATGGGCGCGCTCCAGCAGGAACGCGATGCGGCGCAGCGCTTCGACGGGCTCCACGTCTGGCACCGTACCCAGGTATGACCCGGCACGTCCCACCACGGTGTCATCCGAGTGAGACCCGGGTTCCCTAGCCTGGTTCCCATGGCCGGGGAGAACCTCACACTGCGCGGCGTCCTGCGGGACGTGCTGCTCGCCGCCGCCGTGACGGGCAGGGCGGACCCGGCTCCGCTGAACCGGCCGTGGCCCCTGCTGCTGCGCTGGACGCGGTACATCGGCGTGGGGCGGCTGCCGTACGGGCTGGTGACGAACCTGGTCGGGCTTGCCCTCACCGCCGGGCTGGTCGCCGGGACGGTGTCGCTGCTGTCCACCGAGACGATGCGGCGCGGGATCTACCTGTCCGACGCGACGAAGTTCCTCGTCGCGGTCTCGGTGACGGCGCCGCTGGCGCTGCGGGACCGGCACCCGCTCGCCGCGTGGCGGCTGAGCTTCCTGGCGATGGCGCTGATCGACGTCGGCGGGTGGCTGACCGTCCCCTACGTCCCGGCGGGCTCGTTCGCGGCGATCGCGGCCCTGTACACGGTCGCGGTGCGCTGCTCGCGCGACGTCACGCTGGGCGTCGCGATCATCTCGTTCGCCGGGGTGTGGATCAAGGACCCGGGGACCGGGGCCGGGGCGTCGGTGCTGCTCCTGCTGCCGCTCGCGGTGGGCTACGCCGTCCGCGTCCGGCAGACGTCCCGGCGTGAGCTGGCCGAGCAGGAGAAGCGGCACCAGGACGCCGAGGCGGTGCTGACCGAGCGGCAGCGGATCGCGCGGGAGCTGCACGACGTCGTCGCGCACCACATGTCGATGATCGCCATCCAGGCGGAGGCGGCCCCGTACAAGGTCGAGACCGTCCCGGACGAGACGCGCCGCGACCTCGCCGAGATCCGCGCCACCGCGCTGGACGCGCTGACGGAGCTGCGCCGCATCCTCGGCGTGCTGCGCGCGGAGGACGGCGCCGAGACCGCCCCGCAGCCGAGCCTGGAGCGGCTGGACGAGCTCGTCGGCAACGCGCGCGGCGCCGGCCTGCGCGTCGAGACGCGGCTGAGCGGCGACCTGGCGGGGCTGCCCCCCGGCGTGGGGCTCACCGCGTACCGGATCCTCCAGGAGGCGCTGAGCAACGCCATGCGGCACGCGCCCGGATCCCGCGTCGAGGTCGAAGTGTCCTGCGATGACGGCATAGTGTGGCTCGGCGTCGTCAACGGCCCGCCCGCGGGCGGACGGGGGTCCGTCCCGCCGCTTCCGGGCGGCGGCCACGGGCTGGTCGGGATGCGGGAGCGGGCCGCCGCGCTGGGCGGCGAGCTGACCGCCCGCCCCACGTCCGAGGGAGGATTCGCCGTGACCGCATCGCTGCCGGTGAAGGCGCGGGACGCCACGTGACGATCCGGGTCGTGATCGTCGACGACCAGGGCATGGTGCGCACCGGCTTCGGCGTGCTGCTGAACGCCCAGCCCGACATCGAGGTCGCGGGCGAGGCCGCCGACGGCGCGGAGGGCCTGCGCCGCGTCGCCGAGGTGCGCCCCGACGTGGTGCTGATGGACGTCCGGATGCCGGTGATGGACGGCCTGGAGGCGACCCGCCGCCTGCTCGCGGACGCCGGGGACGGCGCCCCCAAGGTCCTCATGCTGACGACGTTCGACCTCGACGACTACGTCTACGAGGCGCTGCGGGCGGGGGCCAGCGGGTTCCTGCTGAAGGACGCGTCCGCGACCGAGCTGGCCGAGGCGGTCCGGGTGGTGGCGGCGGGCGACGCGCTGCTGTCCCCGTCGGTCACGCGGCGGCTCATCGCGGAGTTCTCCCGGCTCGGGGGCCCGCGCGCACCGTCCCGCAAGCGGCTGGAGGAGCTGACCGAGCGGGAGACCGAGGTTCTCGCGCTGGTGGCGCGCGGCCTGTCCAACGGCGAGATCGCGGGGCGGCTCGTCGTCGCCGAGCAGACCGTCAAGACGCACTTCGGGCGGATCCTGATGAAGCTCGGGCTGCGCGACCGCCCTCAGGCGATCGTCTACGCCTACGAGGTGGGGCTGGTGCGGCCCGGCGACTGACGCCGGCCGCCTCCGTCATACCGGGGGCGCATCCGTCATACCGGGGGTGCACGGCGCAGGACGGCACCGCCGACCGATGTGCGCTTACACGCCTGATTTCTACCTTCCTGATCAGTGCTCC
The DNA here is from genome assembly GCF_040649435.1 of Actinomadura sp. NPDC048955. Classification (NCBI taxonomy): domain Bacteria; kingdom Bacillati; phylum Actinomycetota; class Actinomycetes; order Streptosporangiales; family Thermomonosporaceae; genus Actinomadura; species Actinomadura sp. NPDC048955. Next base: position 24,927 of record NZ_JBEZJI010000013.1, on the reverse strand, counting down.
ACTGACCAGGAAGGACGCCCGGGATGCCCAGCGTTCGCAGGACCGTCGCCGCCGTTTCCGTGCTGGCCGCGGCGGGCTCGACGGCCGCCGCGGGGCACGCCGAGGTGTACGCGCCGCCCGCCCCGGCGCCCGCGCTGTCGGCGCCGGCCCTCGACGCCCGCTACCAGGCGACCGCCCGGGACATCACGCGCGCCCTGGCCACCGCGGAGCGCGTCGGCGACAAAGGGCGGACACGGGCCCTGTCCGCCCTCCTGGGGCCGGGCCGACGGTTCCTGTCGTTCGACCCGCGAGGCGGCGGGCGCGCTGTGGAGGTCCTGGGCGACCTCAAGCACGCCGACCGGATCGCGGTGGTCGTGCCCGGCGCGGACAATTCGCTGGCCAACTACGACTCGCCCAAGTTCGTCGGCGGCGGCGGCCGGGCGCTCTACCGGCACGTCCACGCCACCGCGCCCGGCGCGCGGGTCGCCGTCATCGCCTGGCTCGGCTACGACTCCCCCTCGACGCTGAGCACCGACGCCCTGACGAGCGGACGCGCGGAGAACGGCGCGCGGAGTCTCGAACGTCTCCTCACCGGCGTGCACCGCGTGAACGGGCGGGCCCGGTTCGCGCTGCTCTGCCACAGCTACGGCTCGGTGGTCTGCGGCAAGGCCGCGAGGCGTCTGGCCCCCCTGCCGGTGGACGAGATCGCCCTGTTCGGCAGCCCCGGCACCACCCTGCGCCACGTCTCCGACCTCGGCACCCCCGCGCGCGTCTGGGCGGGCCGGGCGAAGGGCGACTGGGTGCGGTACGTCCCCCACGTCCGCTTCGCCGGGCTGGGGTTCGGCGCCGATCCCGCCTCGCCGGGCTTCGGCGCCCTGCGATTCGACGCCGGGACGGGCCCGCACAGCGGCTACCTGAGGCCCGGCTCCCTCGCGCTGCGCAACCTCGCCCTGATCGCCCTCGGCCGCGACGCGGAGGTCACCCATGCCTGAGCACAGGAGCCACGGCGAGGACGGAAACCGGGACCGGGCCGTGGACGCCCTGCAGACGCGCACCGTGTTCTTCCTCATCGGCGGATACTCGGCGTGGTTCCTCTGCGTCTACGCGGCGACGCTCCTGCACGGGCAGTGACCAGTGGACGCGACACGCCCGGGCCCGGCCGGCGATCGCGGCGGCCCACCGCTCCGCGCTGGGGATCTGCCTCTGGCACTGCGATGATCTTCGTCACCGTGGGGGCGTTGCTCGCGTTCGGTAGCCTGGACGGGTCGCACACCGTCCCCGACCGGCCGGAATGGATCGGCGGGCGCCTGGCGTGGCCGGTCGCCTTCGGCGGCGCGCTCGCCGCCGGCGGGGCACTCGCCGCCGCCTTCACGACACGGGGACGGCACGGGAGGGGCGCCGTCCCGGGAACCAACCCGGTCCCCGGCCCGTACATCTCCAGAGGCGTCTCCTGATCCACCGGGGGGTGAGCCGAGCCCACGCTGAACGATCTTCGATGGTAGAAAGGCGACGATGCCGCCGCACCTCACGACGACCTCGCCGCGTCCCGCGCGACGGCACGGCCGCCGGCTCCGGCGGGCCACCGCCGCCGCCGCGTCCATCGGGGTCGTGATGCTCACGACCGCCGGGACGGGCCACGCCGACCCGTACGCGGCGCCCGTCGCGGTCCCCAAGATGGCGCCGTCGACGCTGGACGCCCGGTACGCCGCCGAGCGCCGCTCCATCGAGGAGGCCCTCAAGACGGCGGAGAAGGTCGGCGACACCGACCGCCGCAAGGCGCTGGGCGCCTTCCTCCAGCCCGGGCGCCGCTTCCTCTACTTCGACCCGCGCGGCCGGGGACGGGCCATCGAGGTCATCGGCGACCTCACCCGGGCACGGCGCGTCGCGGTGCTCGTCCCCGGCGCCGACACCACGCTCTCCGCGTTCGACAAGCGGGGCGGCAAACCCTGGTCGACGCCCGGCGGGGGCGCGCGGGCCGTCTACCAGCAGGCCCGCTCCCAGTCGCCCCAACCCGGCCTGGCGGTCGTCGCCTGGCTCGGCTACGCGGCGCCCAAGACGTTCAGCAGCGACGTCCTCACCGCCGAGCGGGCCGCCGAAGGCGCCGTCCGGCTCCGCACGTTCGTCAAAGGCGTCCATCAGGTCAACCCGGGCGCGAGCGTGGGCCTCCTCTGCCACAGCTACGGCTCGGTCGTCTGCGGCCAGGCCGCCCTGAGCGGCTCCAAGAGCGCCGCCTGGAGGCAGGTCACCGACATCGCCCTCTACGGCAGCCCGGGGACGACCGCCTGGTCGGCGTCCAGGCTGAGCGGGTCGGCCCGCGTCTGGGCGGGACGGGGCTCGACCGACTGGATGGAGGACGTCCCGCACGTGCGGTTCCTCGGGCTCGGACTCGGCCCCGACCCGGTCTCCGCCGGGTTCGGCGCACGGGTCTTCGACGCCGGGCACGGAGGCCACAGCGACTACCTCGCCCCCGGCTCCGCGTCGCTGCGCAACCTCACCGACATCGCGCTCGGACGCGCCTCCGCGGTGACCCCCGAGTGACCCGGTTTCCTCGCTTCCGGCAGGGACACCGCAGGTGTGGTGGCACTCTGGGATGGTGAACACCGCGAACGAGGCCGAGATCCGCGAGCAGACCACCCAGCGCCTGGAGAAGGCGATGGGGACCTTCGGCACCGCGGCGCTGGCCAGCATGGAGGAGCAGCTCCCCTGGTTCCGGCGCATGCCCGCCGACCAGCGCTCCTGGATCGGCCTCGTGGCGCAGGCCGGCATCGCCGCGTTCGTGGAGTGGTTCAAGAGCAACGAGCGGTCCCGCCCCGCCATCGCCGGCGAGGTGTTCGGCACCGCGCCCCGCGAGCTGCTGCGCTCCATCAAGCTCCAGCACACCATCGACATGATCCGCGTCATCATCGACGTGGTGGAGACCCGGCTGGACGAGCTGGCCGCGCCGGGCGGCGAGGCCCAGCTCCGCGAGGCCATCCTGCGCTACACCCGGGACGTGGCGTTCGGCGCCGCCCAGGTCTACGCCCGCGCCGCCGAGACGCGCGCCGCCTGGGACGCCCGGCTGGAGGCCCTCGTCGTCAACGCGGTGCTGCGCGACGAGGTCGACGACGGCATGCACTCCTGGGCCGCCGCGCTCGGCTGGACGTCCAAGCCCGTCACCGTCATCGCCGGCTTCACCCCGGAGGACGAGGAGCCCGAGGTCACCATCGACCAGATGCAGCTGGCCGCGCGCCGCGCCCGCGCCGACGTGCTGGCCGGCGTCCAGGGGCACCGGGTCGTCGTGATCGTGGGCGGCGACACCGACCCCATGGAGGCCGCCCGCCCCATCGCCGCCAAGTGCGGGCCCGGCCCCGTCGTCGTCGGCCCGCAGGTCGCCGACCTCTACGAGTCCACGAGCTCCGCCCGCGCCGCCGTCGCCGGCCTGCGCGCCGCCGCCGGCTGGCCGGACGCGCCCCGTCCCGTCCTCGCCACCGAGCTCCTCCCCGAGCGCGCCCTCGACGGCGACGACGACGCGCGCGGCTACCTGGTGGAGAGCGTCTACAACCCGATGCTCGCCGCGGGAGCCCCGCTCCTGGACACGCTCACCACCTACCTCGAACAGGGTTCGTCGCTGGAGGCCACCGCACGGCTCCTGTTCGTCCACCCCAACACGGTCCGCTACCGGCTCCGCCGCGTCGCCGAACTGACCGGCCTGGCCCCCACCGACGGCCGCAACGCCTTCACCCTCCGCATCGCCCTGGTCCTCGGCCGATTCCACTCCCGCGCGGCCAGGACGACCGGATAGTCCGGCGGCGAGGGTGAGGAGCGTCGCACCGAGGGTCTCAGCCGGGGCTACAGGCGCTCACCAGGGTTTCTTGTAGAGGTCGTACAAAGCGCCAAGACCAAAGTTCGTCGTGATCGGCATCGTGGGCGCGGGCACATGACGGCAGGCTGGACGCTGTGATTCTCCTCGCATCGCCCGGCCAGGGCGCCCAGACCCCCGGCTTCCTGCAGCCATGGCTAGAGAAACCCGGCGTCGCCGACCGGTTCGCCTGGTGGTCGGCGGTCACGGGTCTGGACCTGGTCCGGTACGGGACGTCCGCGGACGCCGAGGAGATCCGTGACACCGCGGTCGCGCAGCCGCTGCTCGTCGCCGCCGCGATCGCCGCGGCCGAGGCCCTCTACGACGGCGCCCCCGGCGGGAAGGCCGGGCCGGACGCCGTCGCCGGGCACAGCGTCGGCGAGCTGGCCGCCGCCGCGATCGCCGGGGTGCTGACCCCCGAGGCCGCGCTGGTCCTCGTCCGGGAGCGGGGCCGGGCGATGGCCGAGGCCGCCGCCGTCACCGAGACCGGCATGACGGCCGTGCTCGGCGGCGACGAGGACGAGGTCCTCGCCGCGATCGACAAGCACGGCCTCACCCCCGCCAACGTCAACGGCGCCGGCCAGATCGTCGCCGCCGGGACCATCGAGCGGCTCGCGAAGTTCGCCGACGAGCCGCCCGCCAAGGCGCGGCTGCGGTCGCTGTCGGTCGCGGGCGCCTTCCACACCGAGCACATGGAGCCCGCCGTCGGCGCCCTGCGCCGCCTCGCGCCCGGCGTGCCCGTCGCCGACCCGCGGGCCAAGTTGCTCCAGAACCGCGACGGCGCCGTCGTCGAGAGCGGGCGCGACTTCGTCGCCCGGCTCGTCGAGCAGGTCAGCGCCCCCGTCCGCTGGGACGCGTGCATGGCGACCATGCGCGAGCTCGGCGTCACCGGGATCATCGAGCTGCCGCCCGCCGGGACGCTCACCGGCCTGGCCCGGCGCGAGCTGAAGGGCATCGAGCTGGTCGCCCTCAAGACCCCCGCCGACCTGGACAAGGCCCGCGAGCTGATCGAGGCGGACGCGTCATGACCACCGCGCTCACCATCCCCGAGGCCGCGCCCGGCGCCCGCATCCTGGCGTTCGGCGACTACCGCCCCGCGCGCATCGTCACCAACGACGACCTCGCGCTGAGCGTCGACACCAACGACGAGTGGATCCGCAGCCGCGTCGGCATCGTCGAGCGGCGCATCGCCGGGGACGACGAGGGCATCGTCGAGCTCGGCGTGCACGCCGCCGGCAAGGCGCTGGCGAACAGCGGCCTCGCCCCCTCCGACATCGACCTGGTGATCCTCGCGACCTGCTCGGCGGAGTCGCCGATGCCGGGCCACGCCGCGCAGGTCGCGCACCGCCTCGGCATCGAGGCGCCCGGCGCGTTCGACCTCAACGCCGCCTGCGCCGGCTTCTGCTACGCGCTCGCCACCGCCAGCGCCGCCGTCCGGGCCGGCAGCGCCCGCAACGCGCTGGTCATCGGCTCGGAGAAGATGTCCCAGTGGATCGACTGGACCGACCGCTCCACCTGCATCATCTTCGCCGACGGCGCGGGCGCGGCGGTCGTCACGGCCAGCGAGACCCCCGGCATCGGCCCCGTCGTGTGGGGCAGTGCCGGCGACAAGTACGACAAGATCATCATTGAGGACCGCAACTCGTTCATCCGGCAGGAGGGGCAGGCGGTGTTCCGCTGGGCCACCTCCGCCATCGCGCCGATCGCGATCCAGGCGTGCGAGCGGGCCGGGGTCAAGCCCGAGGAGCTCGCCGCCGTCGTCCCGCACCAGGCCAACCTGCGGATCATCGAGGCGATCGCCCGCAAGGTGAAGGCGTCCAACGCCGTCGTGGCCGACGACATCGTGCAGTCCGGCAACACCTCGGGCGCCTCGATCCCGCTGGCGCTGTCCCGAATGATCGAACGCGGCGACGTGCCGTCCGGCGCCCCGGCCCTGCTGGTCGGGTTCGGCGCCGGACTGTCCTACGCTGCCCAAGTCATCCAGATCCCGTAGGCCGTCACGCCTGCTCGCAGGCTCTGGACCAACCCACCGAAGGAGAACGCAGAACCATGGCAGTCGCCACCGAACAGCAGATCCTGGACGGCCTCGCCGAGATCATCGACGAGATCGTCGGCATCGACAAGTCCGAGGTCACCCCGGAGAAGAACTTCATCGACGACCTCGACATCGACTCGCTGTCGATGGTGGAGATCGCGGTGGCCGCGCAGGACCGGTTCGACGTCGAGATCCCCGACGACGAGCTGCGCAACCTGAAGACGGTCAAGGACGTCATCAACTTCGTCCAGAACCTGCAGAGCTGAGCCGCGGAGGGCGCGCCGCCACCCGGGAGGCGGCGCGCCCTTCCTCCTCCCCTCACAGTCCGCAAGGAGCACGCACTATGAGCAAGAGCCAGACCAGGGTCGCCGTGACCGGTCTCGGTGCAACGACCCCACTCGGCGGCGACATGCCGTCGACCTGGTCCGCCCTGCTCGCCGGCGAGTCCGGTATCCGCAAGCTGGACTGGGAGGGGGTCGACGACCTGCCGGTCCAGTTCGCCGCGACGCTGAAGGTCGACCCGTCCGAGGTGATGCCGAAGCAGAACCTGCGCCGGCTCGACCGCAACCAGGCGATCGCCCTGATCGCCGCGCGCGAGGCCTGGGCGTCCGCCGGGTTCGCCGTGCCCGCGGGCGGCAAGGGGCAGAAGGGCATGGACCGCCCCGGCGTCGACGGCGGCTTCACCGTGGACGGCGAGCGCCTCGGCGTGGTGCTGTCCAGCGGCATCGGCGGCCTGCACACCGCCCTGAACAGCTACGACGTCTTCCGGGAGAAGGGCTGGTCGCGGGTCTCGCCCTTCACCGTCCCGATGCTGATGCCGAACGGCGCCTCCGGGCACGTCGGCATCGAGTTCGGCGCGATGGCCGGCTCGCACGCCCTGGTCAGCGCCTGCGCGTCCAGCGGCGAGGCCGTCGGGTACGCCATCGACATGATCCGCGCGGGCCGCGCCGACGTGGTGATCTGCGGCGGCACCGAGTCGTGCATACACCCGCTGCAGATGGCCTCGTTCGGGGCGATGCGCGCGATGTCGACCCGCAACGAGGAGCCGGCGCGCGCGTCCCGGCCCTACGACAAGAACCGCGACGGCTTCGTGCTCGGCGAGGGCGCCGCCGTGATGATCCTCGAATCGGAGGAGCACGCCCGCGCCCGCGGAGCGCAGATCCACGGCTTCGCGTCCGGCTGCGGCTACTCCGGCGACGCCTACGACATCGTGCTGCCCGACCCGTCCGGGTCCGGGCAGGCCAAGGCGATGCAGCGGGCCCTCAAGGACGCGGGGCTGGAGCCCGCCGACCTCGTCCACATCAACGCGCACGCGACCTCCACGCCCGCCGGGGACGTCGCGGAGCTGGCCTCCATCAAGGCGGGGCTCGGCGAGGAGGCCGCGCGCCAGGTGGTCATCACCGCGACCAAGTCGATGACCGGTCACCTGCTCGGCGGCGCCGGCGCCCTTGAGTCGATCTTCACGGTGCTGGCCCTCAAGGAGGGCGTCGTCCCGTTCGTGGCCAACCTGGAGGACCTCGACGACGAGGTCGACCTCGACATCGCGCGCGACGAGCCGCGCAAGCTCCCCGACGGCCCGGCCGCGGCGCTCAACAACTCGTTCGGCTTCGGCGGCCACAACGTGTCGGTCGCTTTCGAGCGCGCTCTCTGATCCCTTCTCCGCCAACGGCCCGGCCGGGTTCCCACCCGCCGGGCCGTTCGCGTGCGCGCGCGTCCCGCCGGAGCCTGCTCACCGGTGCGTGATGGCCTGCTCAAGTAGCTCCTGGAGGGCACGCTGCTGCTGGGCGGTGAGGCCCGCCAGCGGTGAGTCCTGGGCCAGGAGTTCAAGGAGCCGTTCGCGGAGCACGTTCCCGTCGGCGGTAAGGACGAGGAGCCTGGCACGGCGGTCGGTGGGGTGAGCCCGGCGCTCGACGAGCCCCTGCTTCTCCAGCTTGTCGATGACGAAGGTGGCGTTGGAGGGCTCGCAGCTCATGCGCTCGGCGAGCTCCCGCATGGTCATCGGCCCGGTCATCTCCCGCAGCGCGGTGGCCTGGGCCGCGGTGACGCCCAAGGTGACGGCGCGTTCGCGCACGTGGTCGGCGATCTGCTGGGCCAGCCCGTTCACCAGACCGCACACCTCGCGCTCGGCGGCCGCCTGGGGCTCCCGGGACGTCGTCATGCCTCCATCCTAGCAAGTACATCAAGCCATAATAATTAGAGCTTGAATGTTTCTAGCTTGATGCTTATGGTGGTGCCGTCGCCGCGCGGCACGGCGGCGACCTGACACCGGGAAGATGGAGGCACCATGACGAACTCCGTGGTCGACCAGGCCGAGCGGTTGCGGCGGCCGGCGGGAATCCGCTCGCTCACGCTGGGCGACACGAGGGTGTCCTACGTACCGGACGGCGCCGTGCGGCTCCCTCCGCGCGGCTGGCTTCCGGACACCACCGAGGAGGCGTGGATCGCCAACCCCGACTACCTGGACGACTCCGGCCACCTCGTGGCGAGCATCGGCGGCCTGCTGGTGGAGCACGGCGACCGCGCACTGCTGATCGACGCGGGGTTCGGGCCGCAGTCCCTGCCGCCCGACCCGGGCACCCCGCGCGGCGACATCCACGGGGGCGCGCTCCTCGACAGCCTGGCCGAGCTCGGCCGGCGGCCGGAGGAGATCGAGGCCGTCGCCTTCACCCACCTCCACCCCGACCACCTCGGCTGGGCCTGGCATCCCGCCCCGGGAAGCGACCGCCCCGCGTTCGCCCACGCCGATCACCTGGTGTCCGAGGCGGAATGGGCAGGACGCGACCTGATGGCGGCGCACGGCATGGCCGAGGAGATCGCCGCCCTGGCTCCGCACGTCAGGACGGTGACCGAGGGCCAGGAGATCTTCCCCGGGGTGCGGGTCCGGATCACCGCCGGTCACACGGCCGGTCACGCCGAGTACGTCATCACCTCGGGCGGGCGGCGGCTGATCGCGTTCGGCGACGCCCTGCACTCACCGATCCAGATCGGCCACCCCGAATGGTCCGCGTCCGTCGACCACGACCCGGCCCGGTCGGCCGGCCACCGCCGCCGCCTCGTCGCCGAACTGGAGGAGCCCGGCACGATCGGCTTCGGCGTCCACTTCGCCGACGTGGTGTTCGGACGGGTCCGCCGGGACGGCGGCGGCCCCGCCTGGCACCCCGTGGACACGGACGCCTCCCCCGCCGCCGGGCACCGTCCGTGACGCCCCGGCCCGCGATCAGTTCACGGGACCCGGAGGGTGATGAGCGCGATGTCGTCGCGCGGCATGCCCTCCTGGAAGTCCAGGACGCGGTCGACGACGCGGCCGGTGATGCCGCCGGCGTCGAGGGCCCGCACGTCGGACAGCAGGCCGGCGAGCCGGTCCTCGCCGAAGAACTCCCGGCCGCGGCGCGCCTCGCTGACCCCGTCGGTGAAGAAGAGGACGGCGTCGCCGGACCGCAGCTCCACGGGCTCGTCGGCCAGCACCACGTCCTCGAGCAGCCCGAGCAGGTCGCCGGGGCGGCCGAGAGGCCGCACCTCACCGGAGGAGGCCGCCAGGAGCGGCGCGGGATGGCCGCCGAGCGAGACGGTCAGGAGCGGCCCGCCGCCCGGGCCGCTCTCGATGCCGGCGTAGACGGCGGTACAGAACCGCTCCGCGCCGTGGCCCAGCAGGGACGCGTTCAGCTTCCGGAGGACGTCGGCGGGCGACTCGGCCTCCGTGGCGACCGCCCGCACCGTGTACCGCGCCAGGCTCGTCACCACCGCGGCCTCGGCCCCCTTGCCGCACACGTCCCCCAGCACCAGCCCCCACCGGCCGGGGGCGATCTCGAAGACGTCGTAGAAGTCGCCTCCCACCTCGTCGCCGGCCCCGGCCGGGCGGTAGGCGTCGCCCACCTCCAGACCGGGCACGGGCGGCAGCTCGGGCGGGATGAAGCTGCGCTGCAGGGTCTCGGCGAGCTGCCGGGCGCGCGCCTCCGACTCCCCCGCGCGCCGGCGGGCGTACAGGAGCTCACGCTCGTACTCCCGGCGGTCGATGGCGCGGAAGACGCACATCCGGACGGCGGGGGCCCCGCCCGGCTCCTCCGGCCGCAGCGTCGAGTTCACCAGCACCGGCAGGCGCTCGCCGCCGGCGCACTTGAGCTCGACGGCGATCTCGCGGACCTCGCCCTGCATGGTCAGCAGCGGCGTGAAGTGCGTCTCGTAGTAGATGCGGTCGCCGACGGGGAGCAGGTCCTGGAAGCGCGCGCCGCCGAGCAGGTCGTCCGCGCGGTAGCCCGTCCAGTCGAGGAACGTCCGGTTGACCCTGGTGATCGTCCCGGGGGGACTCAGCGACAGGTAGCCGCAGGGGGCGTGCTCGTAGAGGTCCCGCAGGCGGGCGAGCTCCTCAGGCCCGCCGGGCATCGGGGCCACTCGGGACCTTCCTCAGGAACGCCTTGATCGCCGCGATCGTCTCCTCGGGCGCGCTCAGGTTGGGGCAGTGCCCGGTCGCGCGCAGCCGCACCAGCTCGCTTCCGGGGATGGCGCGGTGCACGTAGTCCCCCACCGCCTCCGGGGCGATGATGTCCTCCGAGCACTGCAGGAGCAGCGTCGGCACGCTCAGCCCCGGCAGGTCGGCCCGGTTGTCGGACAGGAAGGTCACGCGCGCGAACTGCCGCATGATGTCGGGGTCGGTGCGGCAGAAGGAGTTGGTCAGCTCCCGGCCCAGCTCGGGGCGCTCCGGGTTCCCCATGATCATCGGCGCCATCCGGCTGGACCAGCCGAGGTAGTTGCTCTCCAGCGACTCCAGGAGCTCGCCGATGTCGGCGCCGCTGAACCCGCCGACGTAGTCCCCGTCGTCGACGTAGCGGGGAGAGGGGCCGACCAGGACGAGGCGGGCGAAGCGGTCCGGCTCCCGGTTGGCCGCCAGCACCCCGATCATCGCGCTGACGGAGTGCCCGACGAAGATCACCTCGTGCAGGTCCAGCTCGTGGACGATGTCCAGGACGTCCTCGGCGTAGGCGTCCAGGGAGCCGTAACGCCCGGCCGAGTACGCCGCCAGATCCGAATCCCCCATCCCGACGTGGTCGAAGAGGATGACCCGATGGTCGGCCTCGAAGGCCGGCGCGGTGAGCCGCCACATCGTCTGGTCGCACCCGAACCCGTGCGCGAAGACCATGGGCTGCCCCGACCGTCGGCCCAGGTCCTGCACGTTGTTGCGGGTCAAGGCGGACATCTTCCCAGCCTGCCCCGGGCTCCCGCTTCCACACCTCGCGGACGCCCGGCGGTGCGCGTGGTCGCCTCCCGGCGGCGGGAGCGTACGAGTCGCGGGACGGGTACGCGCTCCGCGCGGGCGACGGCGGTCGCGCCGCGGGCTCGTCAGACGGCGGCGTGCAGCCAGCGGACGGGGGCGCCGTCGCCGGCCCTGCGGAAGGGCTCCAGCTCGTTGTCCCACGGCGTGCCGAGCAGCCGGTCGAGCTCCTGCTCCAGGGTGGCCTTGCCGACGGCGGCGTTCGCCATCACCGCGCGCAGCCGGTCCTCGGGGATCATGATGTCGCCGCTGGCGCCGATGACCCCGGTGAACACCCCGAGGGTCGGGGTGAAGCTGAAGCGGACGCCGTCGGTGCCGGGCGTCGGGTCCTCGGTGGCCTCGAACCGCACCAGTTTCCAGTTGCGCAGCGCGGAGGTGATGCCCGCGGCGGTACCGGGCCTGCCCTCCCAATGGAGCTCGGCGCGCAGCGTTCCGGGCGCGGCCGGCTGATCTGCCCACTCAAGGGAAACGGGCACCCCGAGAACACCTGCGGCGGCCCACTCGATGTGCGGGCTCAGCGCAGGTGGCGCGGAGTGGACGTAAAAAACGCCACGTGCGGTCACCGGACCTCCTGGATCTGTACCGAGGCTCGTCTTCCCCTACGGCCTCGTACGTCCCAAGTCGGCGTCCGCGTCCCTCATTGTGCATCATCGGCCGGTGTCGCACCACCGTGAGTTCGCAGTTTGTTGAACGCTTGAACACAGGATGCACATCGTTCACCCGCCGCCTCCGTCAAGATCCACTATTGCGAAGGGGACCGGGGTGTGCGCTCGCCGCCGAGTGAGACTCGTCACGGATGCCACCATCGGCCACGTTCCGCTCGTTTCCCGGCACCGAGCGTCACCGTTCCGCCACGATGAGCGAAACGGCCGGTGCGGCGGAGGTGGGGCTCGATGTTCGATCAACAGGCGCGGCTGGACCGGGTGCTGGCGCGGCACGCGGACGCGGTCGTGGTGGAGCCGCTGCCGGGGCGGCCGGCGCTGATCCGCCGGAACGAGCTCCTGGTCGCGGGGCGGGACGCCGGCGCGGCCGAGTCGCTGGTGCGTCGCTGGTACGACTCGCGCCACGACGAGGGCGGCGTCACGCGGCTGCGGCTGCGCGCCCCCGCGAAGGTCGACGTGTGCGAGCTGGCGGCCGTCCTCGGCGGCGCGGCCCGGCGGCGCCGCGGGCTGAGCGCGGCGCCGAACCACCTCGTCCTCGGCCAGCCGATGTGGTGGAGCGGGCCCGCGGACCTGCCCCGCCCGGCCCCTCCCCTGCCCGCGCCGCAGGCCGTCCCGGTCCGGCGGGACGTGACGGTCGCGATCCTGGACACCGGCCTGTCCCCGCACCCCTGGTACGAGAACGAGGAGTGGTACCGCGAGCAGCGCCACGAGGCGGCGGAGGTCCTGGACGCCGATCTGGATTTCGCGCTGGACGCGCAGGCGGGGCACGGCACGTTCATCGCGGGGGTCGTGCTGTCCCAGGCGCCGTCCGCCGCGCTGCGGGCGCGCCGCGTCATCGACGGCCATGGGATCGGCGACGAACTGGAGGTGATCCGGGCGCTGGAGTGGCTCGCCGCCTGGGGCCGCGCCGACATCGTCAACATCTCGCTCGGGTGCCACACCTACGACGACCGCCCCTCGCCGGTGCTCTCCCAGGCGGTCGCCGCGCTCGGCCGCCGGACGGTCGTCGTGGCGTGCGCGGGGAACGCGGCGACGGACCGCCCGTTCTGGCCCGCCGCGATGAAGCCCGTCATCGGCGTCGCCGCCCTGGACGGAGACGACCGGGCCTGGTTCTCCAACCACGGGTGGTGGGTCGACGCGTGCGCGCAGGGCGTGGACGTGGCCAGTGCCTTCGTCCGGTTCGACGGCCCTCGCCGAGCGGTGAACGGTGCCGATCCCGACCGGTTCGACGGCTACGCGACATGGAGCGGGACGTCGTTCGCGACACCGGTCGTGGCGGGACGGATCGCCGCCCTCGCGGCGCGGGAGGGCGTCGGCGCGTCCGAGGCGGCCGACCGCGTCCTCGATCCCGCGCGGCACCCGGTACTTCCGGGCCTCGGCACCGAAGTGCACCCCGCGTCATCGCCCGATGCCATAGGGTGAAGGGGGAGCGGGGGGCCTCGGGAGGATACTTCGGTGGCCCGAAGGGACGATACGGACGAGCTGGTGGTCCGGGCACGCGACGGCGACGGTGACGCGTGGGCCCGGCTGGTCGAGCGGCACAGCGGGCTGCTGTGGTCGATCGCCCGCTCGTACGGGTTGAACGACGCCGATGCCGGCGACGCGGTGCAGACCACGTGGCTGCGGCTGGTGGAGCGGATCGACGAGCTCCGCGAGCCCGCGGCGGCCGCGTGCTGGCTGGCCACGACGGCGCGCCATGAGAGCCTGCTGCTGGCGCGCCGGCGCGGCCGCACCCTGCCGACGGTGCCCGCGCCGCGCGAGCCGGAGCCCGACCCCGCGCGGGTCGTCGCGGCGCGCGAGCGGCTCGGCATGGTCGGTGCGGCGCTGGAGCGGCTGCCGCTGCGCTGCCGCACCTTGCTGCGGCTGTTCGCGCTCGCGCCGAGCCACGCCGAACTGGCCGCCGCCCTCGGCATTCCCGTCGGCAGCGTCGGCCCGACGCGGGCGCGCTGCCTGGAGTCGCTGCGGAGGCTCGTCCCGTGAACGACGACGAGCTGATGGCGGGAGTCCGCGAGACGTACCAGGTCCTCGACCCCGTGCCGGCGGCCGTCCTCGCGGCGGCCCGCGCGTCTATCGCGTGGCGCGCGCCGGCCGCGCGGCTGGCCGAACTGGAGCACGACCGGGGCGGCCGCGCGGCGGGGGTGCGGGGCGGCCCGGCCCGGACGCTGACGTTCACCTGCCCGGGCGTGACGGTCGAGATCGAGGTGACGCCGGACGGCCGGCTCCGGGAGATCCACGGGCGGCTCGTCCCGTCCGCGGAGGCGCTCGTCGAGGTCCGGCACCGCGACCTGCCGCCGGGCGGGATCACGGCGCGCACGGAGCCCGCGGGAATGTTCTGGCTGCCGCGCGTCCCGACCGGGCTGGTGAGCCTGATCCTGCGGCTGGACGACGGCACGTCGATCGTCACGAGCTGGATCCGGCTGTGACCGGGCGCGACGAGCGCACCCTGCTGCGAATGGCGGCGAGGGATCCCGCGACCGCCTTCACACGGGCGCTCGCGCTGCTGGAGGACGGCGGCGGCGTCCTGCCGCTGCGCGTGGCGGGGCTGGCCGCCAAGGAACTGGGACGGCTGGACGAAGGGCTCGCCTTCCTCCGTCGCGCCCTTGAGCTGGCCTCCGGGTCCGACCCGTACGCCGCGGCGCAGGTGCGGATGAATCTCGTCGGGCTGCTCACGGCGAGCGGTGACGTCACCGAGGCGCTCGCCCACGCGCGGCGGGCCGAGACCGTCCTGAGCGGGCCCGACGCCGATCGCCTGGCCGCGAACAAGGCGGGCGCTCTGGCACGGGCCGGGCGCCTGGAGGAGGCGCACCAGGTCGCCGTGCAGGCCTTGCCCCGGTTACGCGCGGGGCAGGATCCCGCGGCGCTCAACGGTCTGCTCACCAACCTCGGCCTGGCGCGGGTGTTCCGCGGCGACTACGACGGCGCGGAGGAGGCGCTGGCCGAGGCCGTCGCCGTCGGCGAGGCCGCCGGGTTGCGCCACCAGACGGCCATGGCGAAGGGGAATCTGGCCTTCACGGTGTCGCGGCGCGGAGACGTCCCGCGCGCGCTCCGTCTCTTCGCGGAGGCCGAACAGGGCCTGACCGGTGAGCGCCTGGCGCAGAGCCGGTTCGACCAGGCGGAGACCCTCATCATGGCCGGTCTGCCGGGCGAGGCACGTCCCGTCCTCACCGCCGCCCTGGACGCGGCCACGGCGAACGGGTACCGATGCGACACAGCGGACGGCCATCTGCTCCTCGCCCACGCAGAACTGGCCGACGGCAACGCGGAGGAGGCCACGGTCGCGGCGGAGCGCGCCCGCACGGAGTTCACCGGGCAGGAGCGCACGGGATGGGCGCTTCTGGCCGAGCATGTGCTGCTCAAGGCGCGGTGGGCGTCCGGTGAACGGTCCGCCGTCCTGCTCCGTTCGGCCGCGGCCACGGCGGAACGGCTGGAGAGCGGCGGCTGGGCGGACGCCGCCGACGAGGCCCGCATCGTCGCCGCGCGCGTGGCGCTGTCGCTGGGCCGCCCGGCGGGGCACCTGCTGGCGTCCGTCCGGCGCACGAGCGGCCCGGCCTCGGGCCGGATCGCCGCCTGGCACGCCATCGCCCTCGAACACTCCGCCAGGGACGCCCGCAAGGGCGCGGTGGCGGCGGTCAGGGCGGGGCTGGAGGTGACCGAGGAGCACGCGGAGGCCCTGGACGCGCTCGACCTGCGCGCCCGCGCGGCCGGTCTCGCCACGGAGCTGGCGGAGCTCGGCCTCCGCCTGTCCGGGTCGGCGCGGGAACTGCTCGCCGTGGAGGAGCGGCGGCGGGCGATCGCGCGGCCGGTCCGCGTCCGCCCGCCGAGAGACCCCGAGCGCGCCGCCGCGCTGACCGCGCTGCGCGCCCTCAGCGTCGACCGCACGGCCGACACCGCCCGCGGCGGGGCCCCCGCCGCGCCGCCGGCGGACCTGACCGCGCTGGAGGCCAAGATCCGCGAGCGGACGCGCCGCCGCCCGTCCGGCGCGTCCCCGGGCCGCCCGGCCGCGGCCGGCGAGGTCGCCGCCGAGCTCGGCGACCGCGCCCTCGTCGAGCTGATCGCGATCGGCGACGAGCTGCACGCCGTCACCGTCGCGGGCGGCCGCGCCCGCCGCCACCGCCTCGGCCCGGGCGACGGGGCGCGCCGCGAGACCGGCCTGCTCCGCTTCGCCGCCCGCCGCCTCGCCGAGGACGGCGGACCGCCGGCGCCGTCCGCCGGCACCGGCGCGGCCGAACGCCTCGACCGCCTCCTGCTGGCCCCGCTCCGCCCCGTCCTGGGCGACCGCGAGCTGGTCATCGCTCCGACGGGCGTCCTGCACGGGCTGCCCTGGGCGACGCTCCCGTCCCTGGCGGGGCGCCCGTTCACGGTCGTCCCGTCCGCCGGGGCCTGGCTCCACGCCCGCAGGCGCGCGCCCTCCGGCGGGCACGCCGTCCTCGTGGCGGGCCCCGACCTCCTGCACGCCGACCGTGAGATCGCCGCCCTCCGCCGCCTCCACCCCGGCGCCGTCGTCCTGGACGGCCCGGACGCCCGCGCCGAACCCGTCCGCGACGCCCTGGAAGGGGCCGCGCTCGCCCACGTCGCCGCCCACGGCGAGTTCCACCAGGGCAACGCCCTGTTCTCCCGGCTGCGCCTGGCCGACGGCCCCCTCATGGTCCACGACCTCGACGAGCTCGCCGATCCGCCGCACCTGATCGTCCTGTCCGCGTGCGACATCGGCCGCGCCGACGAGGGCGACGCCGTCCTCGGCATGGCCGGCGCCCTGCTGGCCCTCGGCACCGCCACCGTGATCGCCAGCGTCCTGCCCGTCCGGGACGACGCGACCGCGGCCTTCATGACCGCCTTCCACACGGCGCTGGAGGCCGGGAAGACCCCCTCCCGGGCGCTGGCCGCCATCACCCGTGCGCCGGCCACGACCGGTTTCCTCGCCATGGGCGCCGGCTGACGCCGCGGGCCGGGTCAGCCCTCGCCGACGGCGACCGGGTTGCCGGGATCGGACACCCAGTTCGACCAGGACCCCACGTAGAGGGCGGCCGGGATGCCGGCGAGGTGCAGGGCGAGGATCTCGTGGGCGGCGGTGACACCCGAGCCGCAGTAGGCGCCGACGTCGAGGGCGTCGGTGGCGCCGAGCTGCGCGAACCGCTCGCGCAGCAGTTCCGGCGGCAGGAACCGGCCGTCGACGCCGACGTTGCCGGAGGTGGGAGCGTTCCGGGCGCCCGGGATGTGCCCCGCCACGGGGTCGACGGGCTCCTGCTCGCCGCGGTAGCGCTCGGCGGCGCGGGCGTCCAGCAGCACGCCCGCCCGGGCCAGCTCGGCGGCGCCCTCGGCGTCCAGGACGGGCAGGCGGCCGGGGGCGGCGACGAAGTCGCCCGGCTTGGCCTCGGGTTCGGCGGTGCTCACCGCGTGCCCCGCCTCCGTCCAGGCGCGGTAGCCGCCGTCCAGGACGCGGACCCGGTCGTGCCCGAAGTAGCGCAGCGACCACCACACCCGGGCGGCGGCCGTGGAGTCGGCGTCGTCGTAGACCACGACCAGGCTGTCGGCCGTGACCCCGGCACGGCGCATCGCCGCCTCGAAGGCGGCGGGGTCCGGCAGGGGGTGGCGGCCGCCGGGGCCGGGCGGCCCGGCCACGTCGCGGTCGAGGTCGACGAAGACGGCGCCGGGCAGGTGCCCCTTGCGGTAGGACTCGATCCCCGGCGGCCCCGCCAGATGCCATCGGACGTCCAGCAGGACCACGTTCGCCCGCCGTCGGAGCAGCCGGTCCAGCGCGGGCACTTCGATGAGAGGGTGCACATCGCCAGTTTGGCCGCCGTTGCCCCGATTAGGGAGGGGCGAATCCGGGTTCATCTCAACTCCGCGGGATCTCAGGGCCGGGACGCGGTGAGCAGCGGCACCAGTTGCTCGGCCGGGACGAGGGACCCGTGCATGCCGACCATCGAGTCCAGCCACGGCTCCCGTTCGGACGCGACGATCGCGAGGTCGGCGTGCGGGACGGCGATCACGTCGCCGATCCGCTCCAGCATCCCGGGGCCGATCGCGCCGAACCAGCCGTTCTCGACGGCGTGCTCGCGGCCGACGACCCAGGCGCGGTCGCCCAGCGTCTCCGCCCAGGCGGCGAGAACGTCCGCGTGGGCACCCGGCTCGCTGTAGACGTAGCGGGCGCGGGCGTCCCCGCCGAGCAGGGCGACGCCCGCCGCCAGTGCGGGCACGGTGTCGGCGTCGATCCGCTCGTCCGGGTCGACCATGCCGTGGTCGGCGGTCACGTAGAGGGACGAGCCCGGCGGCAGGGCCTCCGTGAGGCGCTGCGCGAGGCCGTCGACGTACCGGAGCATGTGCCGCCAGTCGGCGGAGCCGACCCCGAACCGGTGGCCGGTCGCGTCGAGTTCGGCGTAGTACACCGTCACGTAGGCGCGGTCGCCGCGGCGCAGGGCCAGCACGGCGCGGTCGGCGAGCTGATCGGGCCCGCGGCCCGCGATGTAGTCGGCGCCGCGCGTGGTGGCGCGGCTGAGGCTGGACCCCCGGTAGAGGGGCTCCGCCACGTACGCGACCTCGACGCCGTCCGCGGCCGCCCGCCCGTAGGCGGTCGGGACCGGCTGGAACGTCTCGGGCTCGACGGTGTCGTCCTCCCAGCGCAGGCAGTTCAGCATCCGCCCGGTGCCGGGGACGGCGATCTGCACGCCGAGCAGCCCGTGCTCGCCGGGCGGGGCGCCGGTGGCCAGCGAGCCGAGGCTGCTGACGGTCGTCGCCGGGAACCCTGCCGTGATCGGGCCGCCGTCCATCGCGTTCAGGAACGGCGCCTCGCCGGGATGGGCCCTCAGCTGCTCCCAGCCGAGGCCGTCGACCAGCAGAACGCAGACGCGCGGCACGGCGGGCAGGCCCAGGACGTTCGCGGCGCCGGGCACGCCCAGCGCGGCCAGCGCCGAGGTCGGCAGGTCGGCCAGCGCGGCCTCGCCGTACCGCGGGACGGGCGGTTCGGGAAGCAGCGGGCCCTGGCCGGACTCCCCGCGCCGCGCGGCGGCCGCCTCGCTCACCGCGCGGTCGCGGCGGACAGTTCCTCGGCGAAGGCCAGCACCTGGCTCACGGCGTCCGCGCCGTCCGCCGCCTCGCTGACCCGCAGCGACAGGTCGTCGGCCGTGACGCTGCCGGTGTAGCCGTGGTCGGCCTCGCAGTTCTCGTCGCCGCACGTCGCCGGTTCGAGGTCGATGTGGGCGATGGCGCCCCAGCCGATGGTCAGCACCACCTCGGTGGGCGGAACCCCCGGCACGTAGGAGGCCGGGTCCGGGACCACCCGCGTCACCGCGACCGACTGGACGCGTTCCAGCTTGACGGCCTCGGTGGTGGTGGACGCGTGGGGCCGCGTCATGCCCTCGCCGGGCGGATGCTCGTCGGTGTGGCACACCAGCAGCCGGTTCGCCGACAGCACGAGCACGGTCACGTGCCGCCGCACCTCCATCGCGGGGTCGAAGGTCGCCTCGTGGTGGACGACGTAGGCGGTGACGCGCTCGTCCCCGACGGCCGACTCGACCGCGTCCGCGACCAGGGCCGGGTAGTAACCGCTGCGCTCGATCGCCGTGCGCAGACCACTGACGGTCGCTCGGGTTTCCCTCATGGCCCCATCCTGCCCTGTCCGGGGCCGGACGCGCACATGACCGCCGCGGCGCACGGTCATATGTCCGTGTGCGGGGTAGAGGGTGGGCATGGACGAGCATCCACTGCCGACCCCGCCGCCGGTGCCGCCGCCCACGCCGGACCCGGCGCCTCCCCCGCAGCCCCCGGTGCCGCCCGAGCCGCCGCCCGGCCCCGCCCCGGGTCCCGCGCCGCAGCCGCCCGGCCCCGTCCCGCCCGGTCCCTCGCCGGAGCCGGTGCCGCCGGGCCCGCCGCCGGAGCCCATGCCTCCCGGACCGCCGCCCGAGCCGTCCCCGCCCGCTCCCGGACCGGAGCCGTTCCCGCCGGGGCCCGCGCCCGACCCCGTCCCGCCGACCCCGGAGCCCAGCCCTCCCCCGCCCCCGGGCTGACGCCTCCGGGCCGGGTCAGAGGTGGCGCGGCTCCAGTTCGGGGCGTGGGCCGAGGGGGCGCTGCAAGGTGAGCGTCACCGCCCGCACCGCGACACCGGACGGGCCGACCATGACGGGGCTCAGCTCCAGCCGCGCCACCTCCGGAAGGTCGTAGCCGAGGCGGGACGCGCGCAGCAGCAGTTCCTCCAGGGCCCCGAGGTTCACCGGATCGGCGCCCCGGTGCCCCAGCAGCAGCGGGGCGGTGCGGATCGCGCGGATCATCTCCGCGGCCTCCGCGTCCGCCAGCGGCGACAGGCGGTAGGCGCGGTCCTCCAGCAGCTCGGCGGTCTCGTCGGCGATCCCGAAGGAGATCAGCGCCCCGAACGAGGGGTCCTCCCTGACGACGATGCGGGTCGCGACCCCGTCCGTCCCGCCGGCGAGCCCGATGCCGTAACAAGCCAAAAGCTCCGCCGCCTGCTCGGGCGCGACCTCCACGGGGCCGCCGTCGCCCAGCCACGCGGCGACCAGCTCACGCGCCTTGGCGCGGTCCACGTTCTCGAACACCGGCATGCGGCCGGGGGGACGCTGCCGCCACCGCGCGTACCGGATCACGTACGCCAGCGCCCGGACGGCGTCCTCGGGCGCCGTGTAGGACGGCACGGAGCCCTCCGCCGCCATCCCGTCGGGGCCGGTGACGCGCAGCTCGGCGGGCATGCCCTCGGTGCCGAGATAGGTCGCCACGATCGGCTTCCTGCCCTCGGCGGACAGCCGGAGGATCCGCTCGGGGACGCGCAGGTCGTAGCCGCCGATCGTCGGGGGCGTGAACAGCGCCACGACCGCGTCGACCGTGTCGTCGTCCAGCGCCCCGGCGAGGGCGGCCTCGTAGTCGTCGGCGTCGGCGCGGGGGCCGAGGTCGATGCGGGGCCGGACCTCCAGGCCGAGCGCGACGGCCTCGTCCTGCGCCAGCAGGCCCAGCGAGTTGGAGTTGTCGATGATCGCGATGCGGTCGCCGGCCGGGAGCGGCTGGTAGGCCAGCACCTGCGCCACGTCGAAAAGCTCCGCCAGGTCCTCCACCCGGATCACGCCGGCCTGCTCGAACAGCGCGCTGACCGCGTGGTCGGGCAGGGTGAGCGCCCGTGCCGCGTGCCCGATCGGGACGCCCTGCGTGCTGCGCCCGCTCTTCACCGCCACGATCGGCTTGCGGCGGCCGAGCCTGCGCGCCAGCCGCGCGAACTTACGGGGGTTGCCCAGCGACTCCAGGTACAGCAGGACGGCCCTGGTGGCCGGGTCCTCCTCCCAGTACTGCATCAGGTCGTTGCCGGAGACGTCCGCCCGGTTCCCCGCCGAGACGAACGTCGACAGGCCGAGGCCGCGTGCGGCGGTCCGCTGCAGGATGGCGATGCCCAGCGCACCCGACTGGGAGAAGAACCCCACCGGGCCCCGCCCCGGCATGGTCGGCGCCAGGGTCGCGTTCAGCCGCACGTCGGGGTCGGTGTTGGCGATGCCGAGGCAGTTGGGGCCTACGACCCGCATCCCGTAGGCGCGCGCCAGCCGCACCAGTTGCTCCTGGGCCGCCCGGCCTTCCTCCCCCACCTCGCCGAAGCCGGACGACACGACGACCAGCCCCCGCACGCCCTTGCCCGCGCACTCCTCCACGACCTCGTGGACGGCGTCGGCCCGCACCGCCACGACCGCGAGGTCCACGTCGTCCGGGATCTCCAGGACGGACGCGTACGCGCGGACCCCGGCCACCGCGACCGCCGTCGGGTGCACCGGGTACACGGGGCCGCTGAAGTCCCCGGAGAGCAGGTTCCGCAGGACCGTCTGGCCGACGCTGTGCTCGGCCCGGCTCGCCCCGATCACCGCCACCGACCCCGGGAACAGCAGACGCTGGATCGAGCGCGACTCGGCCCGGTGCTCGCGCGCCGTCATGACCTCCAGCGAGGTGTCGGTCGGCTCCAGGTCGAGGACGAGCTCGATCACGCCCTCCTCGAAGCGCTGCTCCGCCCGGTACCCCGCCTCCCGGAACACCCGGGTCATCCGGCGGTTGTCCGGCAGGACGCTCGCCACGAACCGGCGCACCCCCCGCTCCCGCGCCGCCGCCGCGATGTGCTCCAGCAGCACCGCGCCGAGCCCGCGGCCCTGGTGCGCGTCCTCCACGAGGAACGCCACCTCCGCCGTCTCCGGCCGGTCGGCGAGCCGGTCGTAGCGGACGACCGCCACCATCTCCCCCGCGATCGTGGCGATCAGCGCGGCGCGCCGGTCGTAGTCGACGGTCGTGAAGTGCTCGACCTCGCGGTCCGACAGCTGGGGGCGCGGCGAGAAGAACCGGTAGTAGATCGACTCCGGGGACAGCCGCGCGTGGAACGTGCGCAGGAGATCGGCGTCCTCGGGCCGGATGGGACGCAGATGGGCCGTCCCGCCGTCGCTGAGGACGACGTCGGCCTCCCACTGATCCGGATAACGCTCGGTCACGTACCCGAGGGTAAGGCACGGATGCGTGACGGCCCCGCGACGAAAAAACCGGCTTCCTCGGTTTCGCTGCGCGTTCGAGACCTAATCCGGGCTCCGGAGCTGTTACGGTCGACCACACGCCCAAGAATTGCCGCTCGCGCGGGCCGTGTTGATCGAGGTGATGACTCCATGACGCGCGTGGTCGTGGTCGGCGATCTTATGACAGACACCGTGGCGCGTGCCGCGTATCCCCTGGCCAAGGGGAGCGACACGCCCGCCGCCGTGACGACTCACGGTGGCGGCTCCGGCGCCAACGTGGCCGCATGGCTCGCCGTGGAGGGGACCGACGCCGCATTCGTCGGCCGCCGCGGCTCCGACATCGCCGGCCGTAACCGGGACATGGAGCTGATGGGCTACGGCGTCGACGCCCGCCTCGTCATGGACCAGGAACGTCCCACCGGCACCTGTGTGGTCATGGTCACCCACAAGGGCGACCGGACGATGCTGTCGGATCCCGGCGCCAACGCCGCCCTCCTGCCGGAGGACATCGAGCGCTGCAAGGACCTGTTCTCCGGCGGCACCCATCTGCACCTGTCGGGGTACGCCCTGATCAACGAGGGGTCCCGCAAGGCGGCCATCCACACCCTGGAGATCGCCCGCAAGACGCAGATGTCGGTCTCCGTGGACGGCGGCTCGTCCTCCCCGCTCAAGCGGATGGGCGCCGAGCCCTTCCTGGAGTGGACGCAGGGCGCCCGCCTCCTGGTCGTCAACGCCAAGGAGGCCGAGATCCTCACCGGCCGCGACACGCCCGAGCAGGCCGCGAAGGTGCTGACCGCCTGGTACCCGCAGGTCGTGATCACGACCGGTGCCGACGGGGCCCTGTGGTACACCAACGGCCGGCCCGAGCCGGTCACCGTCGCGGCGGAGCCCGTCGAGAAGATCATCGACGGCACCGGCTCCGGCGACGCGTTCGTCGCCGGGTTCCTCCCGCCGTGGCTCGACGGCAAGCAGCCGGCCGACGCCCTCACCGCGGGCTGCCGCCTGGCCGCCCGCGCCATGCAGCACCTGGGCGCCCGCCCGACCCTCGACGTGGTGGACAACCAGATCAAGTAGGGCCGGCCCCCGCCGGAGCGGTCGCTCCGGCTCCGTCGATGAGGCGCGGGCCGGCGCCGGCCCCGCGGCGTGCCCGGCGCCGTCCGCACCTCCCGTCCGGCGGCCGAGGCTCGGCGGACGCTCAGGCGAGCGGAGTGTAGGTGCGGACGTCCTCCCTGACCGCGTCCCAGAGGCGGTTGAGGGGGTGGCCCGCGTCGTAGCGTTCGAGGTCGGCGCGGCGCACGAAGGCGCCCGTCATGAGCTCGGCCTTGGGCTCCAGATCGTCGTGCAGCCCGATCGCGCGCAGCGGGACGGCGTCGGGGTCCTCCTGCGCGGCCATGCCCCGCCCGATCGAACCGGTGACGATCATGCAGCCGCGCACGAACCCCGACCGCAGCAGCGACAGCCCGTAGTGCACGTCGTCGATGTCGGCGACGACGTTGAGCCGCTCGCGGAAGTTCGTCCCGTACCAGGTGGCGAGCAGGTCGGCGACGAGCCCGGCGGGCGGCACCACCAGCGGGATCCGCCCGAGGCGGCTGGTGCGCACCGGCGTGCCGGGCAACTCGGCCTCCGGCAGGTTGGTGAGCAGCAGCGCCTGGCCCCGGGCGTACTCGACGACCTCGTACTCCTGGAGGCGCAGGTCGCCCTCCTGGGTGCTGACGATGCTGCCGCAGATGAGGTCGACCTGGCGGGTCTCCAGCCGCGACCACAGGTCCTTGGTGCGGACGTGGGCGACCTTGAACTCGACCTCGCGCTGCCGGAACTCCTCCGAGACCCGGTCCCAGGCCCTGGAGACGATCGGCAGGGTGAACTCGGTGGTGCCGACCGTCAGCATGCGGCCGAGGCGGCGCCGGCTCCAGTGAATGGACTCCAGCCATTTCCCGAACGTCGTCCGCGCCAGTTCGACCGTGGTCTCCCCCGTCGGGGTGAACAGGTAGTCCTTTCCGCGCCCCTGCCGGACGGTCAGGACCTCGCCGCACAGCACCTGGCTGTTGCGGTTCAGCGTGTCGAGCTGCTTCTGGACGCTCGACTGCTCGCGGCCCAGCACCCGCGCCGCCCGCAGCGCCGACCCCGTCTCGTGCACCACCAGCAGGGTCCGCAACTGGTCGAACGTCATGTCGAGCAGACCGGGCGGACACTCCAGCAGCGAGTCGAGGGTCGGTGGCACGGGGAGGGACATTACTACCTCTTCCGGGACCGCGCGGAAATGGCCGCGGGGCCAACTAAGCGGGAAATGATGACATTTCCGCCTGAACTTATCTCAAGATGTTCTCCTAAACAACTGGACAGAGTTTTCTAACCTCTAGAACACTTTCCTTCGAGCCGCTCCTCGCCGCCGTCACCCGTCCCACTCCCAGGACGGCGGCGCTCCCGGGCGCGCCCCGGTGGTGCCGGCCACCGGGGCCGCCGCCCGGCGCCCTGGTCTCCCGTTCGCCGCGGCTCTTCTCCGCCGCGGCGCCGGGACAGGACGCCGGCCCGTGCGCGGGGCCGCGCGCACGGGCCGGCCCGAAAACGTCCCGCCCGCGCCCAACGGGGGCGCGCGGGCGGCACACCCCCTCCAGGACGGCGTGGGGGGCCCCCCCGGGCCCCCCCCCCCGCGGGGCGCCAGCCTGAGAAGG